>JBEKLF010000211.1:0-15162 GCA_050010335.1 Terriglobia bacterium | reverse complement strand
GGTGGACAACTGGCCGTCGGAAAGGCCGTCAAGAGCCGTGCGGGCGGATCGGATAGACCTGTTGACAGACCGAGCGCTGGTCGGCCGCCCAGCCTGGTTTCTTACTGTCTGAATCGCAGGTGGTCGGCGTGGGTGGAGACAAACTTACCGATATCGTGGATACGCAAATACGCCTGCTTTTACGCGGCATTCGAGTATAATTGCGCCGTCTTCGATCAAATGGCCGGCTCTGATGACAAGATGCAGCGCCAGCAAGCTGCCACGAGGGTATCAGCGGCCGCTTACAAACCGGTTTCGGGAGCAATCATATGAAGTTTGGTTATTTCGACGATGAGAGTCTGGAATACGTTATAACCCGTCCTGACACGCCCTTGCCATGGATCAATTACCTTGGTTGCCAGGCCTACTTCGGGATCATCTCGAACACGGCGGGTGGTTACTCGTTCTACCGCGATGCCCGGCTGCGTCGCATTACCCGCTACCGTTACAACAATGTGCCGCACGATTTCGGCGGGCGGTATATCTATCTGCGCGACAACGAATCCGGCGAATTCTGGTCGCCTTCCTGGCAACCGACTCGGCACGATCTGGAAGATTACACCTGCCGTCACGGCATGGGGTACACGCTCATCGGCTCCCGGTACCAGGGCATTACCGCGCACACGAACTATTTCGTTCCCTTGGACGAAAATCTTGAAATCTGGCAACTCACCGTCACCAATCATCGGTCCGAGCGCGCGGCGCTGTCCATCTTTTCCACGGTGGAATTCTGCCTATGGGATGCCCAAGATGATGGAACGAACTTCCAACGCAACTTCAGCATCGGGCAGGTGGAAGTCGAGGACGGAGTCATATACCACAAGACTGAGTACCGCGAGCGGCGCGACCACTTCGCCTATTTTGCCTGCTCCGAGAGGGTGGAAGCGTTTGACACTCAGCGCGAGGCCCTGGTGGGACCATACCGGAGTTGGGAGAAGCCGCTGGCCATCGAGCGGGGTCGATTAACCAACTCGGTGGCGCACGGCTGGGCTCCCATTGGCGCCCATCAAGTGAACGTGAAACTTGCTCCCGACGAATCCCGGCAGATCATCTTTGTCCTCGGCTACCACGAGAACCCGCGCGACCAGAAGTTTGATCCGCCCGATTCGCAGACCCTCAACAAGCGAACCGTCAAGCCGATCATCGCCAAGTATCGGGATTCTGCCCATGTCGATGCCGCGTTCCAAAACCTGCGCCGGTGTTGGAAAGGTGTGCTCGGCATTCTGCAAGTGGACACACCGGATGTGCACACCAATCGCATGGTGAACATCTGGAACGCGTACCAGTGCATGGCCACGTTCAACATGTCGCGCTCCGCCTCGTTTTATGAATCGGGGATCGGGCGCGGCCTGGGCTTCCGCGATTCCAACCAGGACTTGTTGGGCTTTGTCCACATGGTTCCCGCACGCGCGCGCGAACGCATCCTGGATCTCGCCGCCACGCAGTTGCCCACGGGCGGCGCCTATCACCAGTATCAGCCACTCACCAAGCGCGGCAATAACGATGTGGGCTGCAACTTCAACGACGATCCCCACTGGCTGATTCTGGGCGTGGCGGCCTATTTGAAGGAGACGGGTGACGTGAGCATCCTCGACGAACCCGTCCCTTACGATAACCAGCCCGGTTCAGAACAGCCCCTCTATGACCACCTCCAGCGGTGCATCCAATACACCTTGGATCGGCTGGGGCCGCATGGATTGCCGTTGATCGGCCGCGCTGACTGGAACGATTGCCTGAATTTGAATTGTTTTTCCGACACGCCGGGGCAGTCCTTCCAGACGACCACCAACAAGGATGGCAAAGTCGCCGAATCGATTTTTATCGCCGGGCTCTTCGTGCTTGCGGGCAGGGAACTCGCGGATATAGCCGAGCGTCGCGGCCTCGCCGAGGAACCAAAGTCATATCGGGCCCAGGCGGCGAAAATGGAAGGCACCATCCACCAACACGGATGGGACGGCGAGTGGTTCATCCGCGCCTACGATGACTTCGGCCGCAAAGTGGGCTCCAAGGAATGCAGCGAGGGGAAGATTTTCATTGAAACCCAGGGCTTCTGTGTGTTGGCAGGCGTGGGATTGGATGATGGCATGGCGGCGAAATCCCTGGAATCCGTCAGCCAATACCTGGCCACCGAACATGGCATCATTCTTCAGCAGCCGGCGTATTCGCGATACTATCTCGAACTGGGCGAGATTTCGTCTTATCCGCCGGGGTATAAGGAAAACGCCGGCATCTTTTGCCACAACAATCCATGGGTGATGATTGCCGAGACGCGCCTGGGGAACGGCGATCGCGCACACGATTATTATTCGCGCATCAATCCCTCAGCGCGCGAGCCGATCAGCGACCTGCATCGATGTGAGCCGTACGTCTACGCGCAGATGATCGCCGGACGCGATGCGCCCACGCACGGTGAGGCCAAGAACTCCTGGTTGACCGGGACGGCGGCCTGGAACTACTACGCCATCACCCAATGGATTTTGGGGATTCGCACTTCCTATGACGGACTTCAGGTTTCACCCGTCATCCCAAAGAACTGGCCCGGATTTAAAGCCACCCGCCGTTTCCGTGGTGTGACTTACCACATCACCATTGAGCGGGCGGGCGCGGGCAAACACGTTGCCCTGGAAGTTGATGGTGTGTCCATCCCCGGGGACATCGTGGCACCCCCGGCTGACGGACGGACGGAAATCTGGGTGAAGGGAACGCTGAGCTAACGTAAACGCGCCCTACGGTGTTTCATCCTCCACTTCGATGGCGTTCACTAAGGCGTAATCCACTACGGGAACAAAACTGAGGATGAGCTTGCCTTGCGCATCCGGATGGAGGTTGTGGAAAGTCTTGTCCCTGGCTATCAATGGACCGCTGGCTTCCTTGAAGATGTTGAAATCTTTGAGCAGGGTCATACCATTGCAATAGACGTCAAAGACGCGACTCTCAGGCCCACCCACAGGCGAGCCGCTCTGGTCCGGCAAATTGGGATAAGCATTCTGTATTCCCCAATAAGTCTCCGCAAAGCGCAGGGTGACTTGGTATTTGCCCGGCGGCACAGGAATGGTGTAACTGAAATTGCCGAAGCGCTCGCTGGTATAAAGGCCGGGATCCGGGGTTCCGCTCACGGGGGCACGGCTGAGATGCAAGGCCAATTGGCCTCCCCGGAAGTACCGGTCCGGGCTCCAAATGTTACCCGCGCGGTCGGTGTAGGAGTTGTTTTGCGCCAGAATCCGAATGGGATTGATCTTGCCGTGGGGCGCGGGCAGGATGGCGATGGCATTGAGAATCGGCGAGTCGAGTAGACGGCGGAATTTCAGATGCAAGTGATTATCCGCCGCCGGCGTGATGTTCTTGAAAACGCGCTCGTCCGCAACGTTGTTACCCCCGGCATCCTTGATGACGTCGAAGAGCCTGAGCAAGGGTTGGCCGTTCAGCAGAACGTCGAACATGCGGCTGGTTTCACCCCCTCCGCTGAGGTTCCCCGGCCCATAATGCGTTTCCAAAAAGTAAAGGTGAAGTTCATAGTTTCCGGGCGGGAGGGGGATGTCGTACGAAAAATCTCCGAAGCGGAAACTTTCATACAACGCCACATCGGGAGCGCGGGGCAGAAACTGCAGCGCCTGAACGGATGGGTCGCCCCCGGTGAAGTACCTGTCGCCCATCCAGACATTTCCCCCTCGATCAATATATTTGTCCCGGGGATAACCGCATAGGATACGCACGGCATCGAGCTGCCCGGCTGTCGCTGCGGAAGCTGCCAGCGCTGACGATCCGGGCGATGCCTTCACTCGAGTTCCAGAGTGTGCGAACCTCAGGAATAGTGCCACCAACACCGCACCAAGAACCAATCCTCCAACGGCAATGAGTGGGGTTCTAACTCGAGTCCAGATCAGACTTCCTGCGGCCGCAGGTGGTGGGGATTGAGATGATCTCTGGTCAGGGCTTGCCGCGGATTGGGTGGTTGCGGAATCTCCCTCGATCTCAGGGGATGGGGCCTTTCCTCGAGTAACGAATCGCGGGACGTATTGTCCCGAGTCAATCACGATCTCGAGGGAACGCGTCGCACCCTCCCCATCGTAGTATTCTTTCAGCTTCTTACGCAGCCGGTGGATTTCCACCCGCACGATGGCGTCCCGGGTCTGGTCGAAGTCTCCGGCTCTTCCCAAGACTTCTGTGGCCAGCGTATATTCCTTGATTTGGTCGGTCCTGCCTTCGAAAGATTCGGTGCAGATGTACTTAAGGAGTTTTGCCTGACGTGGTGCTTTGGCAAAGATGCCTGATGCTAGAACGTGCTCAAGCTCGATTTTCTCTTGCTGATTCGGAACCATTGCCAACCTACTCATTACAACGGACAAGAATCTTGCCGTCAGTCTACCATTGTTTTTGTTTTTTCGAAAGGCATTGGGGTTACATGTGCGAGATAGCATGTACGTAATTGAATATAATAGATTTAGGGGTGTAACTGGAATTTTGTCAAGATTAACTGGATTAACCTAGCGTTACTGCTAACTATCTGATAAAACTCTGCGCGAAGTAAAAGTGTGCGGGGGCATTGTCTGGCAGGTTCCAACGGAACTTGGCTGTTACTTGCCGATGTCTGGTCATGAGCCCTCCTCACCTTCTCCTTCTTCTTTGGTTGAATTTGCTGCTGTCTGCCCTGCATTCTAAAGAGCCGGGGCAGCACATACCTTTCGCAATCCGTCGGTCGTCGTACTGATGTCGACAGAGAGCGTTTCCTATTCGCGTTGGGTCTTGCTTGCTAGGAGGAAAGTATGCTGTGTCGCCAGCGACACGAGCAAGCAAAGGACCCGCTCCATCGCTATCGAGACAGATCCATCAGTGGGAACGAGCACCTAAAGAATACACCCTCCTATTACGTTTCACTCGCACTTGCACGGCTACCTGTTGACTGTTCAGCCAGTCGTGGTTTCTCTCGGGTCTTCATCAAAAGTCGATGTTTCAAAAACATCGCTGAATAGGAGATTAAATGGAAAATTTTAGAAGGATAATGTTCGTGCCCGTAGCATTGGTCATGCTGCTGGCGCTCTGGCCGCGCACCGGCCAAGCCCAGCAGGTGTATGGAACCATTGCCGGGACAGTGTTAGACGCAAGCGGCGCGGCCATTCCCGGCGCGGGCGTCACCCTGACCAACCTCGGGACCGGCAATAAGCGCTCGATGACATCCGAGGCAGGTGGCGGGTACACGTTCGTCAACATTCTGCCCGGCACCTATTCGATTGAAGCAGAAAAAACCGGCTTCAAGCACTTCAAACGCGACAGCGTCCTCGTTGAGGTCGGCGACGCACTAAGAATCGACCTCGCGATGGAAGTTGGCGCCGTAACTCAAACCATAGAAGTGACAGCGCAAACACCCTTGCTCCAGCCTCAGAGCTCTGACCTGGGGACAGTTGTGGAATCGCGCACGGTCACGGAAATGCCCTTAAACGGGCGCAATGTTATCTCCCTGGCGCAGCTTTCACCGGGCATCCAGCCGCAGGGCCCGCCATCAGGAGGCAACTCCTCGATGAGCAACCCCGTCGGCGCGAACCCCTTTGCCTCTGGCGATTTCCAAATCGGTGGCAGCCAAGCCGGCCAGAACGCGATCTTTGTGGATGGCGTTCCGACCAACGGTTCCTACCTGAACGTTATCACCCTGATTCCGACGCAAGACGCCATTCAGGAATTCAAGGTGCAGACGAACAACATGGGACCCGATTTTGGCCGTTTTGCCGGCGGAGTCATCAACCTGACGACCAAGTCAGGCACGAACTCCTGGCACGGCGCCGGCTACGAATATCTCCGCAACAAGGTTCTTGACGCCAACAGCTTCTTCCTCAACGCGGCAGGAGGAAAGGGCGCCGATGCTGTTGGTCCCTGGACCCAGAACCAGTTTGGCGCCAACTTCGGTGGAAAGGTTATCACCGACAAGTTGTTCTTCTTCTCGAGTTATGAGGGCTACCGCGTACGCTCGTCCGCAGCCTTCACCTCGACCGTCCCCACCGCTGCCCAGCTCCAGGGGACCTTTGACACCGCCATTTATGATCCCACGACCAGCGTCACCGCCGGTGCAGGATCCTGCACCAATCTCGCCACCACGGCGACCCCCTGCCGCACGCTGGCTGGCACTGCCACGGCCGGTGGAGGCACCCAACTGAACCCGGCCAATTTCCCCACGGCCTCTAAGGTTCTCGCGGGTTACTTCCCTGCGCCCACGAACACGAACGCCTCGAATAACTATATAACCGGTTACGGCACCGGAGGCGACACCGACCAGATCAATGAGAAGGTCGACTGGAACGTGAGCGACAAGCAGCGATTCATGGCTCGTTTCACCTATTACAAGCTGCTGAACCTTCCCGACAGCCCCATCAAAGATATTTGCACCGACCGCTGCACGGAAACCGTCCACACCAAGCAAATCGCTTTGGGCGACACCATCAGCTTCTCGCCCACCACGATTCTGGACTTGCACCTGGGCTACACACGTTACAATTATTTGCGCACCCCGCTTACCGCAGGGTTCTCAATGTCCTCGCTGGGCGGGGCATGGGGCTCCTATCATTTCAACTCCACTCCCCTCCCGGTGGCCTGCGTATCGCAGAACACGGGTGACCAGTTTTATGGTGGTGGTTTCTGCTCCGATGGAACAGGGAGCGAGATTGGCGCCGGTGACGACACATGGAGCTTCGAGCCAAGCCTCACCAAAATCATGGGGAAGCATACCCTCAAGATGGGCTATGAATTCCGCCTGCTGCGCAACAATTACTACCAAACCAATCAACCCACCGGATCGTACAACTTCGACTACTTCGCTACGGCGGCGAATCCGTTAGCTGCCGGGGCTAACTTCTCGGGCGGGAACGGAATCGCTTCCTTCCTGCTCGGGTACGGCTCCAATTCCAACGGTGGTGACGTGGTCACGCCTTCGCAAATGGCCAGCCAGATCTTCTACAATGCCATGTACTTTGGCGACACGTTCCAAGCAACCCAAAAGCTGACTCTGAATCTGGGAGTCCGCTACGACCTACAGGGGAATTGGACTGAGCGCTTCAACCGGATTCTCGATTGGGAGCCGAATATCGCCAGTCCCTTGGCGGGTGTTACCAATCCGACGAATGGAATTACCATCCCTAGCGGGTTAAAGGGCGGATTCCTTTTGGTGAATGGTCCGGGAAATCCGGATCGCACCGAGGTCAATATGCCTTTGGGCGAAATCAACCCCCGCCTTGGCCTCGCCTTCCGGATCAACGACAAAACGGTCATCCGGACCGGCTATGGGATATTCTTCCTGCCCAACGATGTCTCATGGAATAACGCTCCCCACAACTTATTCATAAACACTTACACCACACCGTGGCTAACCACCGTGAATAACGCCAATGTGGTTCCGCTCAATACCTTCGACGCGCCTTTCCCCACCGGGGTCACGCAGCCCCCAGGGCGCAACCAGGCGTTCGTTAACGCGGATGCCAACGGACCCAGCGCACCGGTTAGGACTAATCCCGGCGCTTATTCACAAGAGTGGAACTTCGATATCCAGCGCGAGCTGCCCGACGGAACCCTGCTTGACGTAGCTTATGCCGGATCGAAAGGTACCCACTTGCCCATGCATAGCCAGGACGTCAACCAGCTATCCGACTCATTACTTCCTACCGACCTCGCGGGTGCCAGTGCCCTTACGGCATCGGTTCCGAATCCGTACTACGGCTTGGTAACTGGGAATTTGACCTCTCCGACGGTACAGGCGGCACAGTTGTTGCTGCCTTATCCCCAGTACTCGGATGTCTCGGTCGCGGAACCCAACGACCGCGATTCCATCTATCACTCCCTCCAGGTGAAGGTCGACAAGCGCTTCTCCCACGGCGGGACGGTCATGGCCAGCTATACGATTTCAAAACTCATCAGCGATACCGACAATGAGATCAATTGGCTGGGTGACGCAGCCCCCTCTTGGGGTGATACCGATGCTTACAACCTCCACAACGAGAGAAGCCTGGATGGGTTTGATGTTCCTCAGCGCTTTGTTGTGGGCTATGTTTTGGACTTGCCTGTGGGTAAAGGCAAGAGATTTGCCAGCGGCGTATCCCCTGTTGCCGATAAGCTCATCGGCGGGTGGGGAATCGATGGCATCATCACCCTCCAGAAGGGATTCCCGCTGGAAATCGGCGGCGGCAGCAACACTCTTTGCAACGCCGGGGTCACTGAACTTGGCGGCTGCCGTGTGACCCGAGTTGGCAACGAGTCGGAAACCTCCGGCTCCTCTACCACTCGACTGGGCGGCGCAAACGGGTCGGAGACGTGGTTCAATACCTCCACCTTCGTCAACACCACATCCTATACTCGTGGCAACGATTCCCGCGTTGAACCGAATCTGCGCCAGGATGGGGAAAAGAATATGGAGTTCGCGGCCTTCAAGAAAACCACGTTCGGCCCGGATCAGAGGCTCGGTCTTGAGTTCCGTGCTGAATTCTTCAACGTCTTCAACCACCCGCAGTTCGGGCCACCTAACACGAGTGTGGGTAACGCCAACTTCGGCGTGGTCACTTCGCAGTACAACCTGCCACGCCTGATCCAGTTCGGTTTAAGGCTCACGTTCTAGATTTGGAGCCTTGACTCGATCTTCAGGGGCGAGCGATTTATCCCGGCAACAGAGTAACGGGATGGGTCGCTCGCCCCATTCTTTTTTGGTGCTTTGTTTCGTGCAATGTTGAGAATGACACGGCGTAGTAGGGGTACGGCTTGCCGTACCCCTCATTTCTTCGGGCAGGGTGTCTATATCATTAGGCTAAAAGTGTAGCTATTTTAGTCTTGACAAAGTTAATGCCCAGATGTATACTAAGCGTTGAGGATTCCTGCACGCCGGCCGCTCAACGCGCTACGACTCCCGGCAGGAGCTTGGCGGGAGCCGGGGGATGCCGATGTCCGTGGTGGCAAATGCCTCCATCCGCCCTTCCGGCGATGGCCTTGGAGGCCAGAATGTGTATGAAAACACAGTAGGTTATCGAGAAATGCGGAATTCACTGAAAATTTCAAGTCATTGAAAACCAAGTCCTTAATTGCCATGGTCCTTGCCGGCACAGAAAAAACGGGGGATAAAAAATGCAGGCTTATCCCAGAATGTATCTGATAACAAAGGGGATACTATTTTGACTTGGCGCAAATTCACGCATAGGCCAGAATGTATATGAAAAATAAGCCACTTGGCGTCGCGAGGCCAGAATGTTATTGAAAGGAAATGCTGTTAGGGGTCCAGGGAACGGGAACTTCGAGCTCAGGTGGCTAGAGTGCAAGCCTCGCAAAGTTGAACTCCGAGGGAAGGGGCGGCGCGGGTCATTCCGAGCCCAAGTTCGACCCGCCCTGCACGGAGGGTCGGCCAGACAAAAAGAACGCGCCAGAGGACAGGGTAAGTCGCCTCCTCGGTCCGCCGCGGGAGAAACCGGTAATGCCCCAGCTTGGTTTGCCCCGTAGAAAATGTAGAAACTCCAGGGTACGGATTGCCGTACCCTCCTAGTTTTTGTCGCTTGACCGATGCACGGGGTACGGCAAGCCGCACCCCTACAACCGCTGATTTCGTTTTGAGCCTTGGATACAAACTTGCAGATGTTATCTGTCGCCTACATTGATGCGGGTCTTAACGCGGTTGAAACGCCCTGGAGTTGGACACCTCGTGGTTAAGAAACAATTCCGGCTCTTTCAGTTCTCGTCCCAGGCTTCCCGGAACGGAGCTGCCCTGGTCTTCCTGGGCGCAATCCTCGCGGTCTCATTGATAAGCGTTACGAGCGCATCGGCGCAAGCGCAAGGCGGCCAAGGCACCGTAGCAGCACACTTGGCCGAAATCACGATTGACTATCCCCAGGACGGTTCGATTTTCCCGCCCGAAATTACCGCGCCAACGTTTATCTGGCGCGACCCCACCGAAGGGGTCACGCACTGGCAGATTGACATCGCGTTTGCCGATGGCTTGCCGGGAATGCACTTCCAATCCGCCGGTGAGCGGCTGGCGGTCGGCGAGATTGACCCTCGCTGTGTTTCTGACACGAATGAATTGCCGATGCTCACGCTGGAGCTGGCTGCGGCACATTCATGGATTCCCGAAGCGGGGGCTTGGGAGGCAATCAAAAGGCACTCCGTGGCGGGTCGAGCGGTGGTGACCATCCGCGGATTCACCCCGCGTGACGACCAACACGCGGTGTCGAGTGGCCGCACGACCCTCAGTACTTCGATGGATCCGGTCGGAGCGCCCATCTTTTATCGCGACGTGCCCCTGATGCCTTCAGAGACGGAAAAGGGCATCATCAAGCCGTTGGCTCCCAGTGCGCTCCACCTTGTGCAGTGGCGGCTGCGCGACATCGGAAAACCCGAGAGCCGCATCGTTCTGAAGGAAATGCCCACTTGCGGCAACTGCCATTCGTTTTCTCTCGACGGCAAAACCATGGGGATGGATCTCGACGGCCCTGCCAACAACAAAGGGTTGTACGCCATCGTGCCGGTCAAACCGGAAATGTCCATCCGCAACCAGGACGTGATCTCCTGGAGCTCTCTCCGGGATGACACGGCTTCGACTTCCCGGATTGGTTTCATGTCCCAGGTCTCGCCGGATGGCAGGTACGTCTTGACCAATTACCGGGGGCAGACGAAAGACCTTTCCACGGGCTACTTCACCGTGAATTTTAAGGACTACCGCTTTCTCCAGGTGTTCTACCCAACGCGCAGCATCGTGGCGTGGTACAACCGCGCGACGGGCCGCAAGCAGCCCTTGCCAGGTGCCGATGATCCGCGCTACGTGCAAACGAACGCCGTTTGGAGTCCCGACGGTAAAGATGTAGTCTTCATCCGGGCGGAAGCGCGCGACCCTTACCCTCCAGGCAATAAGATGCCTCAGCATGCCAACGACCCGGAGGAGCCCCAAATCCAGTACGACCTCTACCGCGTCCCTTTCAATGACGGCAAGGGCGGTCAGGCGGTGCCGATCGCGGGTGCTTCTCACAACGGCATGAGCAACAGCTTTCCCAAGATTTCGCCCGATGGCCGCTGGATCGTCTGGGTGCAGTGCCGCAACGCCGAGTTGATGCGCCCTGACAGCCAGCTTTACATTGTGCCCGCGGCAGGCGGCGTGGCGCGGCGGATGCGCTGTAATACTTCCTTGATGAACTCCTGGCACAGCTTCTCGCCCAACGGCCATTGGCTGGTTTTCTCCTCCAAGAGCCGTTCGCCTTACACGAAGCTGTTTCTGACGCACATCGATGCGCAGGGCAACGACAGTCCCGCCATCCTGATTGACAACTCGACCGCGGCCAATCGCGCGGTGAATATTCCGGAGTTTGTGAACATTCCGCCCGACGGCCTCATGGCCATCAGTACGCCCGCCGTCGATGTGTATAAGGAAATCGACCGCGTGACGGCACTCGAGAACCAGGGCCAGATCGATGCGGCCATCGTCGGGTGGAAGGGACTCCTTGCGACCAATCCTGATGATGCCCGGATCCACAACAACCTGGGCACTGCTCTAACCCGCGCGGGGCGGCCGGTGGATGCGATCCCCGAGTTTGAGAAAGCGCTGCAACTGGACCCCGAGTTCCTTAGGGTTTACTTCAACCTCGGTCGTGCCCTACTGGTGGCAGGACGATCGGACGGCGCGATTCTCGCCTTCGAGCGCGGCTTGCAATATGACGCCGAATCCGCCGACCTCCACTACCATCTGGGTCTTGCCCTGGCCAGTAAAAACCGCGTCGATGAGGCCCAGGCAGAGTTTAGCAAGTCATTGCAATTCGACCCCAAGAATGCGAATGCGCACTTCGCCCTCGGCGTCGCACTCGCGTCCAAAGGGAATGGGGACGCGGCGATCACCGAGTATCGAGAAGCGCTGCGCCTGAACCCCCAAAACGAGTTGGCGCACGTCAACCTCGGGGTGGCGCTCAACGAGAAGGGCGACTTTGAAGGCGCGATCCCGGAATATCGCGAGGCACTGCGCATGGACCCGGGTGACCCCATGGCGCATTACAATCTTGGCGTTTCGCTTGGGCACGAGGGCGATTGGGATGGCGGGGTTAGGGAGCAGCGCGAGGCTCTGCGCTTGAACCCGCAGATTTCCGAGGCGCACCGCGAACTGGGCCTTGGCCTCGTGAGGAAGGGCGACTTCGAGGCGGCGATTGGGGAATACCGGGAAGCTCTGCGCTTGAATCCCAATGACGAAGTTGCCCACTTAAACCTTGGATTGGCGCTCGCAAATAAGGGTGATTGGGAGGGCGCTACCTCCGAGGAACGCGAAGCTCTGCGCTTAGATCCGAAGGACGAGACCGCTCACGTATACCTCGGAGCCATGCTTGGACAAAAGGGTGATCGTGACGGGGCCATTGCCGAGTACCGCGAGGCGCTGCGGCTGAACTCCAGCAACCCCCTTGCCCATTACGATCTCGGCGTGGCGCTCGAGAAGAAAGGCGACCTCGCCGGCGCTTTGCAGGAATATCGCGCCGCCTACGAACTCAATCCCCAGGCCCCACCGTATCGGCGGGCCTACGTGCGCTTGTCGCAACAGGGCAAACAGTAGGGGGCAGGCGAGAGAGGAGCGCCCGAGGACGTAGCGCGGGCGTCCCGCCCGCTGGGGCGTGGGCATCTTGCCCGCGCAAAGCGTGCGAGCGGGACGCTCCCACCACAGCAGGCGGGATGCCCGCGATTGGACACAGGCAAGAGTGCCAGTGCCACCCAAGTTGGCAACGGGCGAACTCGCCTCTACGACATCAATTTGACCCAATGCCAAACAGTAGGTGGTAATATTTTGAATCCAGGATGCGGATTGCTCTCGAATGAATTCTTGCTTATGAATGCAATCATCCGTCACCGTGCGGGCCATAGCTGTCCGGGCTGGTTTCAACCCATGGGTCGGCGGCGCGTTCCCCATTGGCACGGAAAGGCCGCGGACCTACAGAACAGGTCCGCGCTACGCTCCTTGCTCTGCCGCCCAGGTTGGTTGCAACCCACATTCCTTGCCCTCCTCCTCACCTTCGGGCTTTTCGCGCAGCGCCCCGCAAACTGTCAAACCTCCGGGGACCAGGCGGTGGCGCACTTCCGTGCGGGACAGGCGGCGCTCAAGCAGGGGGACCTCCCTCTGGCCGCGAAGGAATTTAAGAAAGTGTTGGACCTCGATCCCAGCCTTTTCCAGGCGCGCGTCAACCTGGGCCTTGTCTATCACGCCCTCGGCGATTACAGCCTGGCGGCGAGCAACCTGTCAGTCGCCCTGCGTCAAAGCCCCAACCTGCCGGGGCCAACTTTGATCTTGGGGATCGACTACCTCAAACTGGGCGAGCCCGACAAGGCCACCCCCGTCATCCAACATGCCGTGCGAATGGATCCTGCCAACCTCGAAGGGCGCAGGGCGCTCGCGAGGTGTTACCTGGCCAAGGCAGACTTCCGCAACACTGCGGATGAATATCGGCAACTGGCCAGCATGAATCCGGATAAGGCGGGTGCCTGGTACAAGATGGGGCACGATTATCTGGACTTGGCCGCCCGTTTGGCGTATCGAGGATCCCACTTATATCGCGATTCAGCTTGGGGCCACCGTTTTCTCGGGGACAACCTGTTCCAACGGAACCGTTGGCGGGACGCGGCGGAAGAATACCAGCGGGCGCTTGCTCTCGATCCGGGGCAGCCCGGCCTGCATGTTTCGCTGGGTCAGGCCCAGTTGCACGCTGGCAAGCTGGATCAGGCCGAAGCGGAGTTCCGCCTGGAACTCCAGCGCGACGCCCAGAGCGAACCGGCGTGGCTGGGGCTCGGGGAAATGCAACTGGTGAAGGGTCAGGCCGCGGCGGCCCTGGAGGCGGTGGGCAAAGCATGGGAAGTCTCCCCCGAGTATTTGGCGCTGCCACGAGGATTCCCCACGGTCGAGATTTCTCCCGAGGCCGCCAAGGCTTTGGTGAGGGATCTCGAACCCGCCCCGTCAGGAGCCGCAAAGGATTTTCTCCTGGCCTCTCTCTTGACGCCGGCGGGAGAAACCGCTCAGGCGAGCGATCGATGGAAAATCTTCCAGGCAGATTTTGCGGCGTGGCAAAAAGCCCAGGGCGGCGCCGCCGTTTCGGGGGCAGGGAATCCTT
Source organism: Terriglobia bacterium (assembly GCA_050010335.1). GTDB lineage: Bacteria > Acidobacteriota > Terriglobia > UBA7540 > UBA7540 > Bog-366. The sequence goes on along the minus strand of JBEKLF010000211.1, from coordinate 1,042 downwards.
GCCGCGCTCACCAATATGCTGCCTGCGCCCACGCTTTGGAATCCCGCAAACCGATCTCCCGGCCGGACCTCTTGGTCCTGGGGGAGACCCAGTACACGTTGCAGCAGTACGATGACGCCGCGGAGACCCTGGCGAAGATGCTGGGGGCCGTTGACAAGTTGAGCGCGGAGGCCAGCTATTGGCTGGCGCTAACCTACCAGGCGCTGGGGGCCGCAAGTTATGACCGATTGGAGGAGTCGTTCCCGGAATCCTGGCGGACTTTGGAGTTGCGCGCGGAGGGCTACAATCTGCGTGACGATTCGAAAGACGCCTTCCAGGAGTATCAAACCGCCCTCACCATGCGCCCTGATGAGCCGGAACTTCATGAGGCTCTGGGAGAGCTATTGCTGAATAAGAAATCCTACGATCAGGCGGAGGTGGAACTGCAAGAAAGCTTGAAGCTTGATCCCTCGCGCCCCCTCACGCTCTCCCTGCTCGGGCGCTTACACGTGCAAAAGCGGGAAAACGAAAAGGCCGTCCCCTACCTCGAAAAGGCCCTGAGCTATGAGCCGGACATGCCGGAGGCTAACATCCTGCTGGGCACCGCGTATGTGCGATTGGGAGAGGATGCGAAGGCGCTCCCCGTGCTGGAGAAGGTCGCCTCGTCCGACTTTTACGGCGATGTGCATTACCAAATGTATGTGGCCTACCGCAAGCTCGGCAAGACACAGCTTGCCGACAAGGCCTTGGCGCGCTCACAAGAACTGCGGCGTGACTCGGCCGCCGCCCACCAGGCCATGGTCAGCGGAGTGGAGAAGGTGGAATAGGCTGCCGATGGTGACGAAAGATCGGTCGTGTCCTAGTCAGCTACATAGTCGAGGTGTATGGGGTGCACAAGAGTGCATATCCCTGGTGCCCTGCCTGCCGTACCGCCCGCGCTTCGGCTAATTCTAGCTCGCTTTCAAGATGAGACTAAAAATGATACAATCGCGGCATGTCAAGACCACGACACATCGATTGGAAACTCGTCTCGAAAGCGCGAGCCGTCGTTGCCGAAACCACC
>JBEKLF010000210.1:0-15197 GCA_050010335.1 Terriglobia bacterium | reverse complement strand
GAAGCCACGTCGAACCCGGGTTGCACGTTGCGCAGCGCGAGGAAAGTTCGGGTCATCAGGGCCGCTCCGACCAGAAGAACCAACGAGAGAGCAACCTCGGCTATAACCAGGATATTGCGCGTCCGCTGGAGAAGGGAACCGGCGGTGGTGCGCGTGCCTCCTTCCCGGAGTGAGGCGTTCAGATCGGGGCGGGAGATTTGCAGGGCCGGCACGAGTCCGAACAGGATACCGGTGAGAATCGACAGGGCCAAAGCGAACATCAGGATGCGGCCGTCCAAGAGGGAGAAGAGATTGAGCTGCTCGGCTGCCGGGAGCCGGGGTAACTCGGCGGGCGCCAGCGACAACAAGACGCGGAGACCGAAAGCACCGAGTAGCACGCCAATCAACCCACCGGGGAGAGCGAGGAGCATGCTTTCCGTCGGCAGTTGCCGCACGATCGCGCTGCGGCCGGCGCCAATCGCGATGCGAATGGAGATCTCCTTGCTACGGCCGGACGCACGCACTAACAGGAGATTAGCGACATTGGCGCAAGCAATCAGCAGGACGAATGCAACCGCTCCGAGAAGGACAAGCAGGGGCGTGCGCAGGTCGCCGGCAAACATCGCACCCATGGGCTGGGCGGCAAAGGTCTCATCGGCGGAGATGACGCCGGGATAGAGTTTGCGGAACTGATCGGTGATGACGTGCAACTCGGCATTGGCCTGCGCAATCGTCACGCCGGGCTTCAGGCGCGCGCCGAGAAAGAGAAAGTGGCCCTGGTTGGTGCTGTTGGGATCCGCCTGCTCGGGCACGAAGAGGTCGGTTTCGGGCTCGCCGGTGAAGTCCCGGCCCATAACGCCGATTACCGTGAAGGGCTCGGAGTTCAGCCTGATCGTGCGGCCAATAATGCCGCGATCATTGCCAAAGCGCCGCGTCCATAGTCCGTAAGTGATAATCGCGACGTGCGGGCCGCTTGGCCGGTCCTCCTCCGGAGTGAAGGTGCGCCCCAGCACCGGCGAGACGGCGAACAGCCGGAAGTACGCCTCCGAGACATGCACGCCCCTCACCTGCTCGGGCGCGCCGCTTCCGCTGAGGTTCATTCCCGGCCCCATGAAATCGTATAGCGCGGTCGCCTTGAGTGAGCTGGCCTGGCGAATGGCGACGAACTTCGGGATCGACATGGAAGAGCTGATCCCGTAGCGGGTCTTGCGGACGACATTGACCAGACGAGCAGCGTCCCTGTAAGGCAATGGCCGCAGAAGTACGCGGTCAACCACCGTGAAGATTGCCGTGTTCGCACCTATCCCCAGTGCCAGGGCGAAGACCGCCACCAACGTGAAGCCGGGATTCTTCAGAAGAGTGCGGATTGCATACCGAATGTCTTGTCCCATGGCGATGAGTACGCAGGGCGCCGGGTGAAAGTTCCACAAGGAGCGTTTTGTCACCCAACGCTGAGTACAGCCGCTAAAAGGGGAACTACATTCCGTAACCTGCGATCACTTGCCGAGTCTCTAGACCGAAGAAGTGCCTCGCGCATTCAAACTCCCGAGATACGGGGTTTGAGGAAATATGTCCTCCCTTGTCGCCTAGTGTTTACCGACAAATCTGCTGGGCAAATTCGAAGTTCTGGCCGAGTGACGGGGAAACCGGAAAGGACCCTCTTTAGGTTAGCGCTTATGGGCCTCGTGCGTGCCCGGGGGCGACCACGAGGGTCGCCCCTACGGAGCGCGGGCCTACAAATACTTCTGCGCCACATCGCGGAACTGGGCAGCGCGGACGTCTACCGCGTCGAAACCGTCCCGCATTGTCACCCCAAACGCCGAGCCTAACCCCGGGTCGGATACGCCGATGCCGATATTGATGGCGCGCGCCAGCAGGGCGTCGGTTTGCGGCAGCATTCCTTTCCAGTACTTTTGCTCCGGCCCCGTGTAAAGCGGGCAATGGAACGGGCAACCCTCCGCGATGGGCGTGCGCTTTTCCAGGATCTGCTCCATGTTTGAGTACACGTGCCAGCCGGAATCCGCCACCACGCGCGTGCCCAACTCCTTCGCCACCTGGCGCGCAATCTGTTCGGAAGGCAGAAACACGGTCAGCAAGGTCGCGCATTCGCCCTGGGGGTCAGTGATCTCGCGGAACTCGAGTCCCGGCAGACCGGCAATAGCCTGCTTGAAGCGCTGCTTGTTCGAGTGCAGGTGCCCCAGGATGGTTCCCACCTTTTTCAACTGTGCCAGCAGGACGGCTGCCGCCAGTTCGGTCATCCGAAAATCCAGCCCCACAAAGGGCCGGCGGCCTATTTCCACACCCGTGCGCAAGGGTGAGTGTCCCTGGTCGTGAAGGCCGAAGTACCGGCGGTAGGCCGCCTCGTCGCGCGTCACCAACATGCCCCCGTCTCCGGCCGTAATCGTCTTGTAGACGTTGAAGCTGAAAGTGCCGACGTCCCCAATCGAGCCCACGGCGCGGCCCTTGTAGCGGGCGCCGAACGCTTGCGCACAGTCCTCAATCAGCAGGAGCTTGTGCTCGTCGGCAATCTTCTTCAACTCATCGAGCCGTGCCGGGTTGCCGAGCATATGCACGGCCATGATCGCCTTGGTGCGCGGCGTGATCTTGCGCTCGACATCGGCGGGGTCCAGATTAAGCGTGCGATCCACCTCCGCCAGGATCGGAACCGCCCGCGCATAAATGATCGACGAGATGCTGGCGATGAAAGTGTAACCGGGTACGATGACCTCGTCGCCCGGACCCACCCCCAGGCCGATCAGCGCCACCAGGAGCGCCGAGGTCCCCGAGTTCACCGCCACCGCGTAGGGCACGCCGACTCGCTTGGCCACTTCCTGCTCAAATTTGATGACTTTGGCCTTGAACCCGGGATCATCGGTGCTCCCGTACCGGTACAAATACCCCGCTTCCAAAACCTCCAGCAGTTCCTTCTTTTCCTCTTCCCCAATCAATTCCATACCCGGACCTGGCATCGGCATCCCTCCTTGTTTGTCGCGATCAGCCGCACAGTGTATCCTGACTTCAGGCTGGTAATCAACGGAGCCGCCACCCCCCTGTCCTGTGCGAGGATCCCTGCGGAATTCCCTTTGACATGAGGTTATGCTGTGTATACTAACTTGCGCCGGGCGTTTGTGCCATCCGAGTTTCGGACTGCGGCTATTGCCGATTGCGGCACCGCACGGCGGGAAAGCGATCCGCCCCTTTGATTCGCTGCGAGACGGCGCTGGGCGTACCTCGAAAAGAAGCAAGAAACAAGGGAATGCCGAGCGCAGGGGCGCATACCGCTTGGAACCGATTCGAGTGCTGCCGGTGGTTCGGCGGCGGTGTTCAATGAATTCAGCAACGAGGTGAATGAAAACGTCATGGACCTGAATCGCAGAGACTTCATCGTGCGCGCTGCTCTTGGAATGGGCGCGGTGGCGGCATCAGGCGTGCCCCAACTCGCCGCCGATCCCTATGGACTGCCGGTCGGGCTCCAGCTCTACACCGTCCGCGACCATCTGGAAAAGGATTTGGAGGGCACGTTCAAGCGCGTCGCCGAGATTGGATACAAAGATGTGGAGATCGGCGGGACCACGGATTTCTACGGCAAGAAGCCGGCGGAACTCAAACGCATGCTCAACGCCGATGGTCTGCGCCCGCTCAGTCTCCATTACGAGGAGGAACAACTCAAGACCCATCTCGACAAAAGCATCGCCGACGCCCGCGAGTGCGGCATCACCTATATCGGCCTCGCCAGCCTCGATGACAAGGACCGGCAATCGCTCGACGCCATCAAGCGCGATGCCGATTGGTTTAACCACGTGGGCGAGGCCGTGAACAAAGCCGGCGGCCACTTCTTTTACCACGGCCATAATTTCGATTTCGCCAGCGTCGATGGCGTGATCGAGTACGACGAACTCCTTCGGCGCACCGATCCCAAGCTGGCCAATTTCCAACTCGATTGCTTTTGGTGCGTGCGCGCCGGCAAAGACCCGGTGGATTATTTCAATCGCTTCCCCGGGCGTTTCGTACAGCTCCACATCAAGGACCTGAAGCCCGGCTTTCCACCCAGCACGGGCGACGACGACCGTCCGGGGGCGTTCACCGAGGTCGGCCAGGGAGTCATCGACTGGCATCGGATCTTCAAGTCCGCGCACAAGGGTGGCATGCAACACTATTACGTCGAGCAGGACGAGTGCGATCGCGACTCACTCGAGAGCGCCAAGATGAGTTACGAGTATCTGCACAAACTCACGGTCTAATATTGTCAGTCCGGCGGATTTGCCATTGGTTGGGCTACCTGCCCTTGGGCCGGGTGGGCCCATTGTGGATAAAGGGCTAATCCCCGCCATTCCCGGCGAATGGGCGCGAAGATCGCGCCGGGGGCGTGGTCGAGTGGGTCGCAGATTCGGTAATCTTGTCCGTCGGGGAGGTGAATGGCGCGATTCCGGACAATATGGCCGCGACCTTGATCTGCGGGGGACAATCGCTTCAGATAGCGACCTTCGGGAAGGCGCCAATGGTAAGAAGCGACGGTAAGAAGCGACACGCTGCCCGAGGTCGCCTGTGGTATAGTCTGCGACTCAAACTGTCTGCTCGGACTTAATTTCCCACTTGGAGGACCCTGGTGCCTATCTCTAACACCAGCAACCGTTTACGTCGACTTTGGCTCGCCCTCGCCTTTGCGACTTCTTGTCTCTGCGTCCCAGTCCCCCGCGCCGCTGCCCAACGAACGGGGACCTTGCCGGACCACGTCCCACCTCGACGCTCGTCTCAAATTCATGATGGGTTCGGCATCAACTCCGACCTGCCTCGCGCCCCTTACCTCCCCTGGAATCGCTGGTGGTGGACTCGCATGTTCGACGCGGGGGCGAAGTGGATCCGCATTGGGCAGTACGAGAACAGTTCCGACTACACCAGTTGGGACTGGGTCGAGCAGAAGCGCGGCGTCTATGCGGTCGCGCCGGAAGTGGACGACTACGTGGACTCGCTGGTCGAGAACGGCGTGGACGTTCAGGTGCAACTCCATTACGGCAATCCCATGTACACGTCGCCCGCGGGAAAGAAGCCGGATCAGATTACGCCAGCGCCCCCCACTTTCCACAACGACGACCGCAGCCTCTACTCCATTTTCTGGCCGCCCACCACGCCAGAGCAGATTGATGCCTTCACGAAGTACGTCCGCTGGATGGTGAATCACTTCCGCGGGCGCATTCATTATTACGCGCTGTGGAACGAGGAGGACATCGGTTATTGGAACCCGTGGGGGAACCCTGAAGAATTCGGGCATTTGCTGAAAGCGTTCATCCCCGCCGTGCACGAAACCGATCCGGAAGCCAAGGTCATCTTTGGAGGCCAGGCCGATCCCAACCGCGATTTCGCGCAGCGCGCGCTTGACGCCTGCCAATGTGCTTCGGGAATTGATGTCTTCGACTACCACACCTACCCGGGCTACGGCCAGAACCTTAATCCCGAGGCGATGGATGGGGGGGCGTACGGTTTGGAGTCGCCGGCCAAGCTGCGCGACTTGGTCCGCAACTACCCCGGCATGCGTAAGGACATCGTCTTCTGGGACGATGAATTCAATTCCATCCCGAGCTGGACCGGCAGCGACGAATCGGTGCAGGCCAAGTACATTCCGCGCGGCCTGCTCTACAATTGGGCCGCGGGCGTAAAGACGTTTGTCTGGCTGCTGGCCTCCGGCACGGACGCGAACGAGTACGACGATTTCGGTTTCATCCACGGCTTGCGTTATCTGCCTGATGACTTCACGCCACGCCCGGTGTATTCGGCCTATCAGAACTTGAACGCGCTGTTCTCCGACACCAAGCTCGACCCGGAGGTCCAGATCCAGTCGAGCGATATCCCGGGCCTTCGCCGCCAGGCCTCCGCAGCGTTTCTGGCGTACGGCTTCCGGCGACCTTCCGGCAAAGCCATCGTGGCTTACTGGATGGCTGCCCACAGCAATCCCGGAAATGTTTTCCCGCCGCTCGCCGCCACCTTGACCCTGACGAATTCCGGCATCAAGCACCCCGTGCTCATCGATGTGGTTTCAGGTGAAATCTCGCCCCTCACCTGGAAGAGAGGGACAACCGATACGCTGGCAGGTGTTCCCGTCCGCGACAGCGTGATGGCCATCGCGGACGAAGACTTTTTCGACTGGGATCAGCTTCCCGAGGCGCCGAGTTCGCTCGACGTCCGTGCTTCCGGCAGCGCCGTCGACCTTTCCTGGGAAGTGCATGGCACCGGGATGACCGGCGTGGCGGTGGAGCGTCGCAGCGGCAACCGCGGCACGTGGCAACGTGTCGCCAAGCTCCCCGCGGATGCAAAATCCTATCGCGATACCGGCGCGCCCTCGGGACAGGCGCTCTGTTACCGGGTGCGGGCGCTTAACGAAGCGGGCGAATCCGCGTACTCCAACATTGCTCGCGTCGCGAGGTAGTTAACAAGGTCTGAATTGTCTCCCCGAAGGAGGGACTTTCATGGGAAAACTCGCTATTACTGGCGGCAAGCCGAGCCGCAAGAAACCGTTCTCGCCCTGGCCGGCCTACACGCAGCAGGAGGCTCGAGGGTTGCAGAAGGTGCTCGCCAGCCGCAACTGGGGCGGCTATCCCTTCCCCAACAAGATCGCGGATGATTTCGCGCAGAAATTCGCGCGCTATCACGGCGCGAAATATGGTTTGGCCGTCGCAAACGGAACCATCGCGATCGAGATCGCCTTGAAAGCTGCGGGGATCAAGCCCGGTGATGAAGTCATTGTGCCTGCCTACACGTGGGAGGGCACGGTGGGGCCCATCCTGCTGCTCAACGCGGTGCCGGTATTTGTGGACATCGACCCCGCCACGTACTGCCTGGATGCAAAGCTGATCGAAGCGGCCCTGACGCCCAAGACGCGGGCCATCTTGCCTGTGCACCTCGCCATGCGCTTTGCCGACCTCGATGAAATCTGCCGCATCGCCAAGGCCCACAACCTGGTGGTGATTGAAGATTGCGCGCATGCCCACGGCGGCAAGTGGCGCAAGATGGGCGCGGGGGCAACGGGAGACATGGGTTGCTTCAGCTTTCAGTCGAGCAAGTTGATGACTTCCGGGGAAGGCGGCGGCATCATCACCAGCAACCTGGAATACTACGAGCGCGCGCAGTCTTACACGAACTGTGGCCGAGCCAGCGCGACCGATCAATACCAGCACCGGATGATCGGATTCAATTACCGCATGACCGAGCTCCAGGCGGTGATTCTAGCCGCGCAACTCGAGCGCCTGCCGAAGCAAGCCAAAGTCCGCCAGACCAACATGGACCACTTTGAGAAGCGACTGCGCGGGACACCCGGTCTTGCCTTCCTCAAGCGCGACAAGCGCCAGACGCGCACTGCGGCGTACCAATTCGTCTTCAAGTATCTGCCCGAGCATTTCGGCGGTATTCCCCGCGCGGCGGTTCTGGGCGCGCTCCAGATGGAAGGCATTCCCTGCGACGGCCTTTTCTACGAACCGGTTTACAAGAGTGCGCTCTTCCCGCTCGAGCCGGGCGTATGGCCGGCGCTCAGTTGGGGCCGCGAGACGCCCCTCGATTTGAAAACGAGCTTCCACTGCCCCGTCTCCGAGCGCGCCGCCTACGAAGAGGCCGTTTGGCTCCCGCACCATATCTTTCTCGGTTCGAAGAAGGATACCGACGACATCGCCGACGCCGTGCTAAAGGTCTGCGCGAACATCGAGGAACTGCGTGGACTCAAACATCCCGCCATCGAGGTCAAGGCCATGGGCCGCGCGGAACGGCCGCGAATCGAAAAACGGCAGTGGTGAAAGTGCTCGGTCATATTAAGGAGGTTCAAGGAGATGAGAAAGAAGACCCTTTGGTGGTTGGCCGCGGCGCTTGGCGCGACTCTGGCGTCAATCTCGGTGATCCTCGGGCAAGCTGGGGACACAACCCCTGTCTACCTCGATTCGAAGCGGCCGGTCGAGGAGCGTGCCGATGACCTCATGAGCCGGATGACGCTCAAGGAAAAAGTCGGGCAGCTCAATTTGCCTTGTGTTTATGTTGATGATTTGGGAAAAGACATCCCCTCGAAACAGGAGGCGTGCAGGAAATTCACGGCCGGAACTTACACTCAGGATATCGGTCCGGCCTGCGGATTCTTCACCCTCGCCAATGAGATTCTCCGTGAAGGCGCGCGCCAGCAGGCGGAATACTTCAACGAGCTGCAAAGGATCGCGCTCACCCATACACGCCTGAAGATACCGGTGATGGAAGATGAAGAAGGGACGCACGGCGGCATGTTCTCCGGCGCAACGGTTTTCCCGGAAGGACTGGCTATCGGCAGTTCGTTCGACCTCGACCTGGTGAAATCGGTTTACGCGGCAGCGGCAGCAGAGTCTCGCGCGGTCGGTATCCACATCCTCTCCACCCTGGTGATGGAGCTGGATCGGGACCCGCGCATGGGCCGAAACGAGGAAGCCTACACCGAAGATCCCTACCTTTATATGCGCATCGGCGAAACCCTTGTCCATGGCGCGCAGGGTCCGGACATCGCGCAGCCCGATAAAGTCATTGCCTTGCTAACAGATTTTCCCACGCAAAGCGAACCCGTCGGCGGCCTGGAGCGCGGGGCTATCGAGATGTCGGAACGCTCGCTCCGCGAAAACGATATGCTTCCCTGGATTGGGGGGATCACGAAGGCCGGCGCTTTGGGCGTCATGGCGGGGTACCCCGAAATCGAGGATGTGCCGGCGCACGCCTCCGAAAAGTGGATGAACGATATCCTCCGGAAGGATATCGGCTTCAAGGGAATCGTGGTGGGCGAAGGGGGAGGGATCTCGACCTTGAATTACGAGCAAATCGTCCCCACGCAAAAAGAAGCGGGTCTGCTCGCCCTCAGGGCCGGCGTTGATGTCGGCATCAGTTACGAGCCTGCCTACATGGGAGACTTGGTCGCGAGCGTCGAAGAGGGCCGGGTCCCCATGGCGCTGGTGGATCGCGCGTTGCGCAGAGTTCTGGAACTGAAATTCCGCCTCGGCCTCTTCGAGAATCCCTATGTCGATGTGGATCGCGCCGCGCAGGTCGTGCACTCGCAGGCCCATCAGGATCTGGCTCTGCGCGCGGGCCGCGAAGGGATCGTGTTGCTGAAAAATGAAAAGAACCTGCTGCCCCTCAAGAAGGATTTGAAATCGGTCGCAGTGATCGGCCCCAACGCTGATGACGTGATGAACCAACTGGGCGACTATTCGCCGAAAAAGGTCTTGCAGCACGTGACAACCGTCATCGAGGGAATCAAGGGCGCGGTCTCACCCCAAACCAAGGTCATCCACGTGCGCGGCTGCGATATCACGGGCACGGATAAGAGTGGATTTGCCGAGGCGGTGAAGGCCGCCAAGGGCTCGGACGCCGCCGTTGTGGTGGTGGGAGAAAGACAGCACGAGACGAACGGAGTGGACAGCCATGGCCAGCCCACCGATGGTGAAGGACATGATTTGGCGAATCTGGACCTGTCAGGAGAGCAGGAGGATCTGATCCAGGCGGTGGTCGCGACCGGAACTCCCACGGTGGTAGTGCTCATCAACGGCCGGCCGCTTTCCACGCGGTGGACGTCCGAACACGTGCCCGCACTGGTGGAAGCCTGGGAACCCGGCGAGCGCGGCGGCGAGGCGGTGGCCGACGTGCTCTTTGGGAATTACAACCCGACAGGACGCCTGGCCATTTCCGTCCCCCGGCACTCCGGCCAACTGCCCGTCTATTACAATTACAAACCCTCCAAGGCTTATTGGATCGGCGAGGGCTGGTCCCGCCACCGGGGGTACGCCGATATGCCCGCCACACCGCTCTACCCCTTCGGATATGGGTTGAGCTATACCACGTTTGAATACAGCAATTTGCGTGTTGAGCCTCTGGAGATCCACCCGGGCGGCGAGGCGCGCGTAACTCTGGACGTGAAAAACACCGGCAACCGGGCAGGTGTGGAGACCGTCCAGCTCTACATTCACGAGAAGTTCGCCCCGATTTCGACCCCCGTCAAGCAGCTCCGGGGTTTCGAAAGAGTGGCGCTCGAGCCTGGAGAAACCAAAACCGTAACTATGAAGCTCACTCCGGAAGATCTTCAGTTGCTCGATATCGACATGCACTGGCGGGTCGTACCCGGCGATTTTGAGATCATGGCAGGAAAATCGTCGGCGGATATAGTTCTTCAAGGGCTGCTGAAGGTTACGCCATAGGTGGCGTCTCCGCTGGTACGCGGTGCGAATCTTTGGAGCTTTTGGAGTGCGGGAGCTTGCTCCCGCTTTTTCGCCCGCCAGCTCGCTGCGGGTCCCAGGCCTCGAACTTCAGTTCACCACGTACGGTTCGTAGCGTCATCCTTTAGCGCGGCACTTCCGAGTACCTCATCCGAAGCGGACACATTGGTATACTGTGGGCGCCAAGCGAGGGCTTGTTTTTCAAACAGGGTGCGCAAAGCGGTGACTCTGGGTGTAAGTCAAGATCGCCTCGACTCGCTCGGGCGGGATTTCAAACTGTTCGGCGATTTCGGCGGCGCTGACGCCATAATCGAAGTTTTCAACGATGGCGTCGACCGGCATCCGTGTACCACGCAGAACAGGGGCGCCGCATTGCACTCGCGGCTTCACCTCGACAAGCGGGCAGTCGGACCTGTCAATTTTTTACAGGGCCGCCACTGCAACCTCCCAACCAACTTGATTCCATGTTTTCACCCTAAAAGTCCGAGTGGCGCCATTAGTGCTGCGGGCGGTCTGAAATTTAATGCCACGAAATTACCCTCTCCACCGAATTGACTTTCGCAAAAGAGGAGTAGCTACGCATGGTTGTGCGCTACGCGCTTGAGTGCGGTAGCCATTGACATACCTACCATAACAGCAGATGCCGCCCGGGGAGCCCCGGTGTGGGGTTTTGCTGAGTTATCGGACATGAGAAAGGCCATGGTTAGGACTACCGCTTTGAATCGACGGAGCGCCGAGGCTTCAACCCGCTGATTTTGGAATGTTCATCGGATCAGGCCCTGCGTCAGTCTTGGCCTGCTGCTGGCGAATTCGTTCTGCCACATCATTCGCAACTTCAGAAATCTCTTGCGCTGTTAGGGGACTCTCTTTCAAGAATTTTCGAAGTCCAACTTCCAAAGGCTCAAGTGCAGTTTTCCCTTTTGATTCGTTAAGAATTCTCAAGACGTCTGAGGCATACCCAGCGGACGCTGCGGGGATCGCGAACTCGATGCAGTCACGAATCGCCGAATCGGCTTCCGAAGCGGCATCGAAGAAAGGTGGAGCAACCTCTAGTGCTTCTCGCCATCTGCCTTGACGTCCCAGAATCGTCGCGAGAGTATGGACGGCAGACCAGCCTTCGTTTTTCATTCCTCGGACTGCCCCGCGGGCGAGTTTCTCAGCTTCTGTTAAAATGTCTTCCCGGCCACTTTCACAGAACTTCCACGCAAGACCATTGAGCTGTCCTGGGTCTTGAGCTTGTTCTTGCAGAAATCTCTCCGCCTCTTTGGTGATCGAACCCACGTCTTCTCCTAGCGTGAGTCGTACCTGTAGAAAGGCTGGCCATGCCTTTGATTTCCAGCCTTCAATCTCAGTCGCTCTTTGAAGGGCAAGCCTCGCCTCCTCATTTTTCTTTAGAGCCTTGAACTGTAACCGACCAAGATGGAACCATGCCCAAGCCCCCTTTTGGTTGAACTCGAGGGCCTTTATATAGGCCTGTTCTGCTTCCTCAAACCGGCCGGTGAATTCCATGAGGAGCCCCAATCGTTCGTAAGCGAAGTTAGAAGGCTTTATCTGGATTTCTTCTCTGCAAATCTGCTCCGCCTCCTCGAAACGCCCCAATCTTGGCAACAGGTCAAATAGGTTGCGCCGCGAGATCATGTCGGCGGGATTAATTTCGATTGCCTTGCGGAAATTTTCCACTGCTTCGCTCTGCGTAGTTTTGTTCTTCGCCAAAATCTCGCCGAGATATCTCCAAGCCGCATCGTCTCTGGGGTCCTTCTCAACCTGTCTCCTGAACCAATCTTCCGCACGCAAAAAACACTCCTGTGCTTCTGTCTCCCTTCCCAGTTGGTCTCGCAGCAGATTCCCGAGGTTAAAACGAACCCACCCGTCCCCAGAATTATGTAATGCTAACGACTTCAAATAAGCGCCTTCTGCCTCCTGATGCCGAGCGAGGTGGTAATGGTACAACTCACCTAAAACTGCCCACGCTTGAGCATGTTCGCCCCCTTTGCTTTCCCCTATCGCCCTCTGGCACGCCTGTTCGGCTTCCTTATATCGACCAAGGTCGTGCAACGCTTCCGCCAGCGCTACCCACACATTGGCATCGGATGGTTCCAATTCCGCTGCGTTCCGCAATGCTTTTTCCGCTCGCGCTTCTTCTCCCTTGATAGAAAGCAGTCTTCCCATATGGTACCAAGCCCAGTAATCCCTCGGAGAAAGTTGGACAGCCTTCGCGAGGGCCTCGCCCGCTTCATCGTATTTCTTTGCTCTGGAATATAGCATTTCGCCAAGGTGGGCCCATGCATGGCCGAGTTTGGGATCAATCGCGATGGCCTTTCTAAACGCCTCCTCTGCTCCGGACCAGTTTCCGCTTTTGCTCAGGAGGTCGTGCCCGTGTAACACCAGAGTGACAGCGTCATCCTGAGCTTGCCGGCGCTCTGACCCGTGAGGCCCTGTCTTCTTCAATGCCGCAAACGCCTGGACCAAGGGAGGGGCGTCCGATGACTCGAAAAACTCATTGGGAATCGCTTGTACGATTTCCGGGCGTAGATTACCAGAACACGCATGCACAATTTCTTCAAATGCTAGGTAGTGATCCCCCCTGAGACTCGGTTCCAGCTTGCAGGCCTCCCGAGCAAGTGCTGCGACTGGTTTGACGAGTTGCCTGCCAGGATAAGCTATCATCATGAATCTCACGAACGCGCGGACTCGATCAGAAGGGTGACCGCGCTTGCGCATTAGGTAATAGATGTTGTAGAGACGTTCAGTCGACTGATAAAGCTTCTTCCGGCCTGAAGACTCAACTAGTGATACGGCACCTCTCGTAATCAAGCGGTTTAGGTATGCGCTTGCAGTGCTGACTGGCATTCGAGCGTTCCGGGCCACTTCTCGAGCGGTGACGGGGTCCCATAGGTCCAGTAGGGATACAAACGCCTTTCTTTCGTTTGCTGGAAGTGTATCAAGCTGAGACTTGAAGTATTCAGTGTGCTCATCTATCAAATGAATCAGATCGTTCATTAAGTCGCGAAAAGAACCTTTGTCGGCAAACTCAGCGAGGATTCTTACTAAGCGAGGGTTTCCGCCTGTGAGAATTTGGACGGGCCGAAGCTGTGCGGGAGGCAAATCCTTACCCGTAATCGCATTCCAGAGCACGGAGCACTCCGTTGGGCTCAAGGGATCCAATGTGTGGACGGCAAAAAGCTCGAACCATGCCTTCCCACTGTTGCTTATCTCTGAGAACCGGGTAATGGCCGTACCCAGCATCATTATTCTCGGTTCGTTCACCAGCGTATGCCGGAGGTCCCATGCGTCGTGACCTTTAAGTTGATCTCCGAGAAGCATGTTGAGGTTTTCGACAATGAGGAGGATTCGCCTGCCGCGTTCTGTGGCGAATTCAAGGAGTTGTACTAAGGCGCGATCCCTCACGCGTACGTCATCGGTTTCGAGTTTGATTTCTTGATAGGCTTTACACCACCGCTCCGACTTGGTTTGATCCGCGAGTCGAAGAAGAGCCTCGAGCCAGAATTCTCCAGGCGTGGACACCTCATAGGATTCCTCTGCGAAGATTACCGGAAACCAGCCACTGTATTTCAAGTTAGTGCGAAGTTCAGAGGCGACTCGCCGGACCAGTGTGGTTTTCCCGCTCCCTCTAGGCCCCACGACCAGCACATGCTGATTCGAGGGTCCATTGTTCTCATCAATCGTGCGGAGAATGAAATCAAGGCATTGTTGCCGGACGACAAAAAGCCGAATCAGGTCTTCGTCATCGGCGAACCCAGGGTTATATTTGAGAGGTAATTGGCTCATTGGGATTATCCCCTCCTCTCGGAAGCGGGTGTATACCCAAATGCAAAACGGGCCTTCCACCAATCGTTCACTAGTTTGGACACGGGTCTGTAATCTCCATGGGGGTCTCGCTGAATGTATCCGTCGTGCTCAAGAATCCCTAGAATCTCGCGCAGAACCTCCCGGTTCGGTCGGCCTTCAATACTGTAACTACTGCTTATGATGTCAGCGGTCTCAGGTGTAATCATGCCGACCGTTGCCACTTCCGTGAGAAGTTCCAATGCGAAGGGGTGTAGTTCCGGCTCGAGGACCATCTTGAGCCGTTCTTCCAAGTGACTTAACTGAGCATGCCCTTGGATGCTGAGCATCTGATTCTCATAAACCTGATCAACTAAGGCCGTCGTAACCTGCTCAATGCCCTTCAGCTTGCACGTGCGATACAAGTTGTCGAAGTACACCTGAACATGATGGGGAATGCAGTACCCCAGTCGGTCCACCATGCGCGCGGCAGAATCGGGACCAATTAAGAGCCCGTACTCTCTCCCTAATTCAAGGAGCAAATTGACCGCTATCTCTGGGGACCAAGCACCCAAGGAAAATGGCGTGAAAGTATTCAGCGTGGGGTTCAGGCCGGCAAACCGGAGAATCGGTTCGAGTCCTATAGATCCTGTTATTACTATTCTGACCCTTCCCTGGTGCCTGATGGTGTTTTCACGCAGCCAGGACATAAATGCGTCGGTCGCTTGCCGACTCTCAGGAGTCACCTTGTAATCGGATCCTTGAAGAAGGCGATTAACAAGGATTGGGACTTCGTCAAGAAATACGATGACTGGTTTATCCGATTCGGCCAGGACCTCGAACAGGCGGTCGCCTCTTGCCTGCCAATCGCCGCCCGTGATGCCACTCCGGAGTGTGAGGGTTAGCTCGTCGAGTTTTAACGATTCGATTTTGCCCGCAACTCTGTTGAAGGCCTCTCCGAAAAGTGCCGTAGTCTTGCCCCATAACGAAAGGTACGGCCGAGTCGCAATGCTTAATTCAACGATGGCGTCCGCTGGGGAATGAGCCTTTTGCAAATCGACTTGCAAGCAGATGTATCTCCCCTCCAGATGCCGGGCAGCTTCTCTCATGAGGCTAGTGCTTAGTTGCACTGATAAGCGATATATGATATAAAGGGCGCATGCCAAGAACTGCGCCCGCAGTTAGTTGTGGTCCGGAGGATCGGCAAGAGCTGGAACGGTTGGCCGCGAGCCG
>JBEKLF010000209.1:0-21074 GCA_050010335.1 Terriglobia bacterium | reverse complement strand
TGCCCATAACCGCATCTTACAAGCCTTTCCTCCATTGTCAATAATCAACCCCACCCTCCTCCCCAAAATCTTGAGACTTGATCTGTGGGGAGCCAAAATCTATCTCCGACAGGCTCCTAGGCAGAATTTCTGCGCCTGCCGAAAGTGGTAGCGCCTCTGCCTGAGGGCAACTCAGCGTTACCTGCGTGCTTTCGACAGCCGCAGCACAACTTCGTACAACAATCTGGATTGGACTAGCCCCATCGCATACTATTTCGGTCGGGGATGATTTGTCAATGGTGTTGTTGACAAATCTGGCAAATCAGTTTGGTTTCCCGTATCGGTGGTCGATCCCCGCCGGTATCTGGTTTGAATAGGAAGTGGCGGTCATCCACGGCGTACTCGGACAAGCTGCATTGCGCAGCGACTCCCGAATGACCTTCCTAAAACCCACGCAAACGGCTCAGAAACGCGCTATTATCTTACCCACATCGTAGGGCCCCAAAACTAAGGAGGTTTCCATGGGCGACACGAAACCGATTTCCATCTCGAGGCTCATTGCTGTTCCCGCGTTCATCACGCTGGGCGTCACCATCTTGCGGTTGGTCGGTGAGCTTGCCCACTGGCCCTCGCCGTTCTTCAGCCCACAACCCGGCGGAGGGGGAGCAATCGTCGGCATCTCCTGGCTGCCCATCGTCTTTGGCCCATATTTCGCGCTGAAGCTGGCGGCGGCCGGAGAGAGCTCCGCAAGCATGGGCAAAGCGATCGGCTTTGCAGTTCTTTCATTGGTGGTTTTCATCCTGGCAGGGTTTTGGTTCGGCGCGACCATCGCCCACCCGACCTTCATTACGCTCCTCCCTCTCTTGCTGATGCTAGTTGCGGCATTTATCCCCGGCATCGGTTGGCGATCGCTGGGCAACACGCTGGTGGCATACGCCTTCGCCGCGCGGATTCCCGTGCTGGTGGTGATGTTCTTTGCTATGCACGGAAACGGCGGCGCCGGGTGGGGGACGCATTATGACGGCGTGCCTCCGGCTATGGCTCACATCCCGCTGGCAAAGAAGTTTCTGTACGGGGCAATCGCACCCCAAATGACGATGTGGATTGGCTGGACGGCCGCGGTGGGCTCCCTATTTGGCACCGTCGTTGCCGCCATCGCGCGCCGGGGGAAGCAAGCTGTCCCGGCAGCAGTCTAATGGCGATGAACTTCCTCCTTGACGCATTACGGCCGTCCGATTGGGAACAGGTGCGCGGCATTTACCTCGAAGGAATTGCGAGCCGCAACGCCACCTTTGAGATCGATGCTCCCACCTGGGAACGATGGAATGAGACGCACCTCCAGTTTGGGCGCATGGTGGCACGCGCGGCTGACGCAGTTCTCGGTTGGAGCGCGCTCAGCGCGGTCTCCGACCGATGTTGTTATGCGGGAGTGGCGGAAGCGAGCGTTTACGTAGGTGCGCGCCATCGAGGGCAGGGAGTCGGCAAGGCCCTGTTGCAGGCCACGATCGACCAGGCAGAGGCAAACGGGATCTGGACACTTCAGGCAGGCATCTTTCCGGAAAATCGCGCCAGCCTTGCGCTGGTCACGAAATGCGGCTTTCGTGAGGTGGGCAGGCGTGAGCGCCTCGGCAAGTTGGACGGCGTTTGGCGCGATGTTCTCTTGCTCGAGCGCCGGAGCAGCGTGGTGGGAGTTTGAACTGCTCCGGCCACATTGTGGATAAACCACCAATGCCCGCATTTCCTAGACACAGCCCGAGGTGGGACGTGGTCCGTCAGGGCGCCGAACGGCGGGGCATTCGATGCCATCCCACTCTGGCGTTCAGTAGAGTTACGACATTTTGTCCTATTCTTGGCCCCGCTACGCTCCGTAGAGCGACTCGGTATTGACGGGCAGCCCCAGCAGCTTCAAATAGGTGAAAAGCTGCATCTTGTGATTATTGAAGTGCCCGAGAAAGGCAACGCTCATGATTTCAAATTTGGCGTTCCACCCCCAGGGCACGGAGACCACCCGGTTCGTGAAGTCCCCCTCGCTAATGCCATCCAGCGTCGCGCGAAGGGTCTTTTTGTCCTTTTCGAGCTTGCTCAGGGCTTCCTGAACTCCGCAGGACGGCATATTCTCCAATTTCATGCCCGCATCCATTTCTTCCATGGACGGCCACTTGCCTGTCACGAGTGTTTCCAGTCCTCCTCCGATTCCGTCGCTCAGGTGGGCAAGGACCTGGCCGGTGCTCATAAACGTCGGCCCGGGTTTCCAATCGAGTTTGTCAGCCGGAACCATGCCGATCAGCTTTTCGGCAGGATTCATCGATTGCAACACCATTTCACAGTATTCATTTTTGGTCATGAGTCCTCCTTCTGGAGCGTGCCTTGTGCGTTGCGCACAGGCGGATGATTACCCTTCGTCATTTACGACCGTTTTACCGCAAGAAGAACTTTAGCGCAAGATCACTCCCAATCCAGGGCAACTCAAAACATCCGGGCGCCGTACTGGCCAGTCGTTTCAAAAACGGAAAGCAAATGGGTCATGCCCAGCAGGTCGCGGATCTTCTTTGACAGGTTGATCAGTTGCAGCTCGCAGGGGGCCTTCTTGGCGGTGACGTAAACCGCAATGATGGCGCCGAGCCCGGAGCTATCCATGAACACGACTTCACCCAGGTCCAGTACGATTCGCTTGGTTTGAGGAACCAGCGCCCGGACCTCCTGCTTGAATTCCGCCGCGATGTCCGCCGTCAGCCTGCCGCTACAAATCACCAGCGTAGACTCGGGAGTGGCCTGTATTCGTAGTTTGAAACGCGAGCCGGGAGCAGCCGGAGGATTGGTGGACATCAAAGCTCCTTTTCTTTACGGAGTCCACAGTATGGGCGAATGCCGACATCAAGTCAAAAGTCAAAACGCAAAAGTCAAAAGGCAAAAGTGAAAGACAGTATACCTACGAATGTTCTCGCTAAGGAAACGAGTATTGATGACCTTGCATTCCAAAGGCCCGAGAAAGAAGCCGCATGACTGGAACAGCAAAAGCAAGTCAAAAGTCAAAACGCAAATGTCAAAAGTGAAAGACAGTGCGCCCACAAATGATTTTGCTAAACAAGCAAGAATCAACGATCTTGCATTACAGAGACCGCGCCCCAAAAGCCCTTTTGCCGGAGCCGGCAAGGATTCCTTTCGACCTTGCTTTCACTTTTGCCTTTTGACTTTTGCGTTTTGACTTTTGACTTGCTCTTGCTGCTCCTCCGCGTTGCACCCGCGACGCCGCCGGATAGCACCCCTTCCCCCACAGAGGGCGAAAGGTGCGCTCACGCCCCCGCCGCCTCCAAAAGCACCTCGCGAAGCCGCTTGGCCACCACCAGATCCTCGCCGGGCTGGAGCATCCACACGCCCACGACGATGGTACTCGCGCCGCTTTCCAGGCCTTTGCTGGCGGAGCCGCCCCCGGAGGCCGGGTTAATCTCGATTCGCGGCGTCCCCTCGCGCATTTTCGCCATGACTTCCTTCCCCGTCAGTTTGATCCGGCTGGGGTCATAAGTGATGATCAGGTGCGGGACATGATTGGCCACGGGCGGAACGGAAATCCGTGTTTCGACGCTCGGCAGGCTTTTCACTCGCTCGGCAATACGCTCGGCGCGCCGCCGGAACTCGTTCTGCATGGCGTCTTCATCCTGGGCCAGCAGCCAATCCACGGCCGCCACGAGCCCGACGATTTCCTCCTTAGCCACTTTCATGCCTCGGCCGATGGTGTTGGAATTGGGAGAATTGTTCTTCACGGCGGCTTCGATCAAGTCCTTCTTTCCCAGCAGCAGGCCCGTGCACTGCGGTCCGCGGATTCCCTTTCCTCCCGAAAACGTCACGAGGTCGAAACCCATCTTGGTGTAGTTCCACAGATTCGCGATAGGGGGGACGTCCGCCGAGGCGTCGTTGAAGCAGGGCGCGCCATGTTGGTGCGCCACGCGGACCCAGTCCTCGCGGCTGATCTCGCCTCGATCGGCGGCATTGAAAAAGTGCGCCATCACCGTCCGGTCGTTAAACGCCGCGTCGTATTCGGCGAGCGTTTCGACTTCCACAAAGCGAATCCCGCAGTTCCGCAGGGCGTGATCGTACTCGTAGCGATGCGTCTTCTGGACAATCACCTCGTTCTTGAGACCGGTCATGTCCGGCGGAATGTTCACAATCGCGTTCGGATTTCCGTTCGTGATGCAGGCAGCGGTCCCGAGCGTGAGGGCGGAGGCGGCGCCCGCGGTCACCAGCGCGGCCTCGCATTGCAAGCGCTTTGCCAGGTACTCGCCCGAGGCGCGTAACAGCTCCTCGAGTTGCACGGGACGTTTCGAGGCGATGCTGATGGCGGCCTGGACTTCCTCCGGCATGGTCGAGGCGGAAAGGACGGTGTAAGTGCCCGCGGCGTTGATGAAGGTCTTGACGCCGAGTCTTTCGTAGTAATCAACCCCCTGCGCCGGTCCCGGCGCCGCACCAAGCGCCGTAACGGCTGACCCGCCATAGACCCCCGCGCCACCCACCGCGAGCGCCTGACTCGTCTTGCCCATAAACTTGCGCCGTGTCATGCCATTCGACATGGGAATTTCCTCCATTACTCAGGTTTCGCGTAGGAGAACAAATACACTTGAAAGACTGATGTTGTGCTCAGGAAAAACATCTCACGCCAAGGCGCAAAGACGCGGAGAAAACAGAGCAGTCGCCCGTGTCGAGCCTTCGCGCCTTTGCGTCTTTGCGCCTTGGCGTGAAGTGTTTAGCACTGCCGCAGAATGGTTCACATTCTCTGCTGCATTGGACTTCTTCGCGGTCCCCGTTAGCTCGCCGGGGCCGCGGGGCCACCCGCGACTTCCGCGCTGCTCATGCACACGTCCGCGCGGTGCACGATGCACGTATCCCCGAGTTCGTGCGCGTCGAGGCGCACGGACTTCAACTTGAAGAAGCTTCGGCTGGTCAAGGCTTTGGTGATGGCCGCATCAAGCTGCGGGTCGCGCGCGCTGGCGCAGGAGAAGATTCCCACCGCGCTGACGATCTGGGCGGAAAAGCCGCCACCCTCGCGAGCGATCCGGATCATCAGGCCTTGCCCCAAAGCGCCGCCGGTTCCCAGGGTAATCGGCAGCACCAGCCGGCCTCCCTCGCCGAGCCGTACCAGCCACGGCCGGTGCGGGTGGGTCACTCCGGCGTTGATGAAGATGGCGTCGCAAACGCCGGGATCGAACACCGCGCCGTCGCCCTCGTGAACGCTGACGGTCGGATATCCGGCCAGATTCTGCCGAGCGCGAGCGGCCAACTGCGGGTGTACTTCGCTTCCCACTACGGCGCCGCCGGGCCCAACCACTTCCGCCATGATCGCGGTGTAATATCCCACGCCGCAGCCGACGTGATAGACGCGGTTGCCGGGTTCCAGGTCGAGCGCGTCGATCCACTGCGCGAGCGCGCTCGGTTGGCCGTTGTTGATGTCGCGTGCGGCGTCGAGCGCGATCACCACGTTGTGGTAAACATCCTGGGGATTTTCCGTCGCGGTGTACTTCAGGCTTCCGACACCGGCAAGCGCCATCGCCCTCTGCATCGGCGATCCGATTTGCCAGGGCGGCGCGCCAAGATATTTCTCGCGAGGCACGCGCGCAAAGGCCTCAACCAGGGCGGTGGAGCGAACGTTGGCGGAAAAACGCACTTCGTCCGCGTAGAATCGGCGGCAATCTTCAAGGGTCAGCATGAGGCGAGTATCCCATACCAGTAGGAACGCGGCAACGGGGTTCCCCGGGGATCCCTATCAATGGCTTTGACTGAAACCCACGGTTAAAGGCAGCGAAGATACGGATCGATACCCATTGAGGATTGCAAAACATAGTAACGAACAGTTTTCGTAGCGCGGGCGTCTCGCCCGCTGGGGCGTGGGCATCCTGCCCGCGCGCTGGCGGGAGCGGGACGCTCCCGCGACAGCGGGCAAGATGCCCGCGCTACGCACGATTGCCGTCACGCTTCCTTCAAAGAATAGTTCGTACTGCGACCCCCGGCGGAGTCTTTGATAAGAATGCCGCTGTTGACCAAGTCGAGGATATCGCGGTGTGCCGTGTCCTGAGAGCATTCCGTTAGCTTTGCCCATTTTGATGAGGTCAGCTTTCCATCAAAGCCATCCAGCATCTTATTCAGGATCAGGCGTTGCCGTTCGTTGAGCGGTGTGTCCGTATGTTTCTCCCAGAATCGCGCTTTGCGAAACACGACTGACGTCTCGGTCGCGTCAAAAGCGCGATCAAGGCAGCCCAGGAACCATTCCAGCCAATCGGTAATGTCGAGTGTGCCTTTTTGCGTCTTTTCCAGTATGTCGTAATAGGCGTTCCGTTCCTGACGGATTTGCGCGGACATACTGTAAAAACGCTGTGCGCTTTTTTCTGACTGCGCCAGCGCCCAATCGGCGATTGCGCGGGCGATCCGGCCGTTGCCATCGTCGAAGGGATGGATCGTAACGAACCACAAGTGGCCTATAGCCGCTCTCAAAACCGGGTCAGTGTCGCCGGGCTGATTTGCCCAATCGATGAATGCGGTCATTTCAGCATCGATACGCTGGGCCGCCGGGGCTTCGTAATGCACGCGCTCGCGACCGATGGGGCCGGACACAACCTGCATCGGGCCGTTTGAATCGTCGCGCCATGCGCCAACCCTGATTTTATCGAGACCGCTGCGCCCTGTGGGGAAGAGGGCGGCGTGCCAGTCGAACAGCCGTTCTGCCGTCAAGGGCTTCTCAAAATGTTGCGTAGCGTCGAGCATCATCTCCACCACGCCTTCAACGTTGCGATCTGCGGGTACTAATCCCGCAACATCCATTCCCAGCCGCCGTGCAATTGAGGAGCGGACCTCGACCGGGTTAAGAATTTCTCCCTCGATCTCGCTCGACTTCAAAACATCCAGAGTGAGTGTTTCGAGGACAGCCTCTTTTCTGAGAGAAAAGCCCAGGGACTCCATGCGTCCGATCAGGCGTCCTTGCCGATGGCGCACCGCGGCCAGCGGCGCAACCACCGCCTTTTGATCCCATCGGAATTTTGGCCAGTCGGGCCGTTCGTGGATATAGCGGCTCATTCTCCGTCCTCCATGCGGAGATTATAGCCGTTATTCTCCGCACGCTCAACGGTAAAATACGCAAAGTATGCGGAGATTATGAGGGGTATTCTCCCCATAGCCTTTTGGGAATGAACTTGTCTAAATAGAGGAAAACGAGAAATACTCACACAGTTTCTTACCCACTTACACATTTACAGAACATCCCGACTGTTCCGACTCACCCTTATTCTCACCATGGGCCTTACTCCTCCCATGTGGCAGCGTGCACGGGGACTGCCTCCCCTCGCTGAATCAGGTGCCTAGCCCACGTGAATCCACGGGCAATGGCTGCATGGATCGCTCTAACTCGGCGCTGCCGAATCAGCTCGGCTTGGTTTCGTTGCTCCCGCTCGGCAATGGATCTTTGGGTCAGCATGTTTACGTAGAATGCCTCCACGTTGGCACTCTGACTCCTCTTAAGGGCCTTCTCGGTCTTGAAGAGCTGGTAGTCGTCGTAAACCTTAAGTGTCAGGTTTCCCAATTCCTCCCAGAAAATCCACAGAAGAAAAAGGAGAAAAGCGAGCTCCGGGTATGGCAACAAAATCAAAGCTGCGGTGACTCCTACGGCTTTTTTCAATTTGCTCCCTCCTCAGTTTCACCCTTTCACGTGCAAACAGGTGGACGAGCGCATGGTCAAACTCCGCCTGATTTTCCTGGGCGGCGCGTGCTGGGTAGAAAAATGGCGACGGCGAGAGCAACGATACCGAGTGCGGCATGGCGTTGCCACTTAAGCCTTAACAGATATCTTGGCAGTTCCTGGCACTCTGAAGTAAGGCAAGCGGGGAGCCAAAGCGGGTTATCTAATCTCCCGGGGGATAAGTTTTACCGGCTCTTGGGATTGAACGAGAAGGGGACGACCGGGTCAATCCGATGCGGAATCATGTGTCTCAGTGTGAACAGTCGATGATGACCCACCGTCACCAAATCCTGACATACCTTCCGGCGGAGGTTCGCCGAAAGTTGACTGGAGTCAATTCTTGCCAGCTTGTGCGCAAATCCACGCCTTAAACTTAACGAACAAGGTTTGAATTGAGAGTTGACGAGCGTACACCAGCGACTCCGCGTTTGGCTGCTGTGGGGATGGCGAGGGGAAAAGAACCCTCCCCACCCGAGTGAGCGCCAAGCGTCAACTGCGCTGGGCCCTTAAGACTGGCCACGCCAAGGCTCCGCCAATGGGGCGCGAAGATTTTCTCAACCGTTTCTTAATGAGTTGCACGAGGCTTGTGATCGGTCCTTTGTTCGAGGCCAGGTGTCTAGCGCAACTCGCGCCGAAAAGGCCCGACGCGTAACCCGCCACGCTGCGATTACGCCGATCGTCCATGGCGGCCGTACTTCCAAACCCACGATTCATCGTGGCAGCGGCTCAAACCTCGGGTCCCGTGGCGACGAGTGCGTGAGCGTGGCGTGGCGGCACTCCAAATCGCCGTTTCGTATCCCCGTGGGTAGAAAAAGAGACTAGGGGGACGCCACCACCTGAATGGCGTTGACCAGGGGGTTGCCGGCAGTTCCTGTCGTGAACTGGATCGTGATGGTGCCGGTGCTGGTCACCTTGAATGTCTCGTCGATCGCCTTGAGGGTCCCACCGGCTGCGGCGAAGATGTCGAAGTTCGAGAGGACCTTCGTTCCGTTGATCGTCACATTGAACACGCGCTTCCCCGCGGCAGTCCAGTAGAGCTCGGCGAATTTGAGCGTCACTGCGTACGTGCCCGCCGGCGCGTGAATCGCGTAGCTGAATGACGCCCCATAGCGCGAGGTTTGGTACAACGTCGGGTCAGTGGTATTCGCAATCGTTTTGGTCGCCGAGTAGGGACCGCCGCCCGTGTATCCAGTATCCGCAGTCCATTTTTGACCCAGAGAATCGGTGTATGCCGGTCCGCCGGAATTGATTCGCACCGGAGTGAAGCTTGGGGGCGGATTGACCGTCAGAGTGGCGGTGACGCTGTTTGATCCACTGAATGCGGCGGTGATCACCACCGATGCCTGCGAGGTGACGGAAAGAGACGTTATCGTGAAGGTGGCGGAAGTGGAGTTCGCGAGAACTGTCACGCTGGCCGGCACGGTTGCCGCGGAGGTGTTGCTGCTCGTAAGCGTCACGAGCTTACCGCCCGCGGGGGCGAATCCGTTGAGGGTTACCGTGCCGGTCGAGGTGGCGCCGCTCCCCGCGACGGTCGTCGGGTTCAAGGTCAAGGATGTGAGGCCGGTGGCCGCGGGATTCACCGTCAGCGTTGCCTGAGCCGAAGTGCTGGAGCCGCTGAGGGTCGCCGTGATGACCGAAGTCATGGAAGAAGTGACCGCCAGAGAAGTGACCGTAAATGTCGCGGACGTGCTACCGGCGGGGATGCTCACAGTCGTTGGAGATTGAACCGTCGCCGCGGAGGTATTCGCACTCGCCAGAGTCACGGAAGCCCCCGTGGAAGGGGCCGGGCCGTTCAGCGTCACCGTGGCGGTCGAGTTCACGCCGCCGCCCACCACGGTTGCCGGATTCAGAGATAGCGTGGAAATTGCGAGGGAAGGCGGCGTGGTCGCCGCTGGTAGGGTGTAGGAATAGGCGACGGTTCCGTTGGTCCCGGCACCCTTGAGAAATGCCCTCACGTAAGCGACGGTCACACCCTGCGTCGGGGAAACCGTCACGCGCAGGTGGCCGGAATTCGGGAGAACGCTGATGGTGTACGGATCGGCCGCATCGACATGATACTCCCCGAAGCCATACCCATAAGTAGCGTCGGCGGCCATGGGAACCAACTGGTAGACCACACCATCGCGCTTCTCATAGGCGAACTCATGGTCGTGGGCGTGGAAGAAGGCCGTGACGTGGTTGGCGACGAGCAACTGGTGAACGGGGACGGACCATCGAGCGTCCACGTCGGACCGCTCCGTATTGAATGCCCAAGTGGTCCCGTCGTCGTTATTGCCTCCCCACTCGACGAAAGGAACCGCGTTGGCGCCGCCTCGCCCGTAATCGTCCAGGCCTCCGGCTACCTGGTGAGCAAAGATAAACTTGTATTTGGCTGTGCTGCTTTCGAGCGTCTGTTGAAGCCACAGATACTGGTTTATTCCCAAAGTCCAATCCCACCGATCGCCGGACCCTGGGGTGCTGGATTCTCCTCCGCCTTCGTCTCCAACATAAGGCTTGGTGGTCGAATACCAGTACGGATCAATGACCACAAAGAGCGCATCGCCCCAGGTCCAGGCGTAGTAATCCTCAATCGCCCCGTCACCGTTGATCGTGGACTCAGGAGTGTCAGTGTTGCCTGTGTAAAAGGATGCGAGCGACGGATCTAACGGATCGGGATTGAGATAATACTCGTTGCGCGCGTTGGTGCTCATGACCGGCGGGCTGACTGCGAAGCCCGGGTCGCCCAGGTGCCAACCCTCTTCCTGCTCGTGGTTTCCCAGAGCCAGGAAAATCGGAACCGAAGGACTGATCAGACCGAAGTAGGATCGAAGGTTGAGGTAGCTGCTATTGGCTTGAGCCTGAGTGGTGACGCTGTCCATCGCGAAGGTGTCGCCCAGGTCGAGGTGAAAGTCAGGGCTCTCACCCGCAATATTCTGCAAGGTTTGCTGGAACAGGGACGAATTGCCAAAAACGATGTTGATATGAGAATCCGCGGTCACCGTGAACGTGAACGGGCTGCCCGGCGGCCTTGGGGTATGGAAGGAGTGCTGCGAACTTTCCGTGGTCCAGGTGGACGTACCGGAGGGCCTGTAAACCATTCTGTAGAAGTATTGTGTGTTGCTCGCAAGTCCGCTCAGGACCGCCACCAGAGGTACATTGGCCGCTGTAGAAACAAAGCTGGTGGGCGCAGAAGCGGGGTACGTTAAGTTGTACACTCCGGACTGCGTTCCGTATTCAAAATAGGCGTCGATGGCGGTGTTGGGCACCACGTTGATCGTTATCGAGGTATCGGTCGGACGTCCCAGGAGTTCAGGCCCCGGAAAACTGACCTGACCCTGCGCGCTCGATAGAGGCAACAGCGTTGCAACCAGCCCCGCCACGAACAAAAGCACCTTGGACGGTTTCATGTCTTTTCTCCCTTTCTGAAAGCGTGAGATCCAAGCTGGCGAAAAATAGGCGCCCACCCCTCACGATGGAGAGGTGGCTTCCATCTAGTTTCCCGAGGTGGTCCGATTTTGTGTAAAGAGCCCACCTGCTCTTCGCAGCAGAGAATTGGAGAAGCAGGTAGCGCAATGCTAGCAGATAAAGAGATGATGTCAACACAAACCCAATTGGAGTGCTTCCGATCGTAATGACCGGAACATATACATCGATGGCGTTTCAAAGGGTATGGAGAAACTCGACGACCTGAGAGTGATTCCTGAGCCGCCGCCCCCCCCCCCCTGATGTAGCGCGGGCGTCCCGCCCGCTGTCGTGGGAGCGTCCCGCTCCCACCGAAAATGCGCGGGCAGGATGCCCACGCCACGAGGGGGAGGCTGGGATTCGTGGTTGCTTTAGGGTAATTATTCGGATAATAAGGTATCGAAGGGACGCTCGCTGAGGGGGTTGCTGTGCGTGACGATTTTCCAGTTCATCGTAAAAAGCCAGAGTTGATCTGGATATTCAGGCGCTACGCAAGGGATCGAGACGAGCAGGGTTTCAAGCAGTTCCTCACCGAGACACTGGGTATGCAACCTGAGGATGAGAGCTACGCCGCCGCGATGAGCGCTTTTTGGAATCTCGTGAGGTCATTTGAGCGTGAACCACATCAATAGCTTCCAACCGCTTTTTCCTCTCAGCGGCGGGAAGTTGGTTGAGATGCCCCTCCACAACCTTGTAGAGCCTCTCAGCGGCTACATCGACCGAGTCGATAGTGCGATCAGGCGAGGCTTTTGACATCTTCCCCCCCGCTCTCTCCAAGGCTGGCATTCTATAGCTTTGGGTCTTGGTCGCCTTCAAATCCCACCCCGCTTTCCATCGTAATCCATAATAGCATCATCCGTGGGGTTTTTCGGCAAGATTTCGTCCGACCAGGTGATTTTACAGTACGAAAGCAAGACCATGCGCAATTACGCCTCGTTGTCCCCAAAAGGAATGATCGGAGATTAAGACAATCCCAGCCCTTGCGCCGGGTGGTTATTTTTTTTCATTCTGATATCATCTTTTGAATCAAATTAAGAGGAGTTCGGCAATTTTGAGCGGGAACCTAATTCATAAGGAGAGGAATAATGGCAAAGCCATCGTTGGCCAACAAACATCCCAAGCCGGACAAGAATGGCTTGATCGTTATCGCGGGGGCAGGCGGATTTATCGCGGGCGCCCTGGTGCGGTATTTTCAAGAGAAAGGGTTTACGCGCATCCGCGCTATTGATAAGAAGCCCCTGCCCGAGTGGTACCAGCACGTGCCGGGCGTCGAGAGTTTGTGTCTGGACTTGAGCGAACAGGAAAGCTGCATTCGCGCTTGCGAGGGGGCGTGGGAGGTCTACAACCTGGCCGCCGACATGGGGGGCATGGGCTTTATTGAGCGCTTCCGCATTGAATGCCTGCGAAGCGTGCTGATCAACACGCATATGATTGAGGCTGCCAACCGCGCCGGAGCGGAGCGCTACTTCTACTCTTCCTCCGCCTGCGCTTACAATACGGAATTGCAGAAAGACCCGAAGGTCCGCGCCCTGAAAGAGTCAGACGCCTACCCCGCCATGGCCGAACGCGGCTACGGATGGGAAAAGCTCTTTTCGGAAATGGTCTGCCAGGAGTATTGGGCCGAGCGCGGCATGAAAACCTTTATTGCCCGCTTCCACAATGTATACGGACCGCATGGCACCTGGGATGGCGGGCGGGAGAAGGCCCCCGCGGCAATTTCCCGCAAGGTGATCGAATGCAAGGACACCGGAAACAACACCGTCACGATCTGGGGCGATGGCACGGCCACGCGCAGCTTCATGTATATCGACGACTGCGTGAAGGGCATCGACATGATCACCCATTGCGAGAATCTGATCGCCACCCCCATCAATTTGGGATCGAGCGAATTGGTTTCCATTAACGAACTCGTGGATATCGTGGAGGCGATCGGCGGCGTCAAGCTTCAGCGCGAGTACGACCCCACGGCGCCGCGCGGGGTGGCGGGCCGTAACAGCGATAACACCATGATCCAGAGCATCCTGCATTGGGAGCCGCGCACGCCCCTGCGCAAGGGGATGGCCAGGACCTACGCGTGGATCGCCGAGCAGTACCGAGACCGCAAAGCCGGCAAGCGCACGGTGAGTTAGCGGCGGCGGGTTTTTCGCGCCCTGCTGGGGCTGAACGGCCTGGGGAAGAACGCATCGCCCGCACTTGCGGTGTGGGTGCATCGAGTGAAAAGAACATGGCAAAAAAATTCAAAGACCTCACCGAGCAGGAAATCCTGGCGCTGGCGATTACTCTCGAGGAAGAGGACTCGCGCATCTATGGCGATTTTGCCGAGGGATTGCGCCAAACCTATCCCGCGAGCGCCAAGATGTTTGACGGGATGCAGGAAGAGGAAAACGGGCATCGCCGCAGCTTGATTGAAACTTACCAACAACGATTCGGCGAGCACATTCTGCTGATCCGCCGCCATGACGTGAAGGGCTTCATTCAACACAAGCCGGTGTGGCTGGTGCGTCCGCTGGGCATCGACACGGTGCGCAAGCAAGCGGAAATCATGGAGCTTGAGAGCCGGCGCTTTTATGAGCGCGCTATAGAAAAGGTATCGGACGCTTCCACGCGCAAGCTGTTGGGCGACCTTGCCGCGGTCGAAGCCCAGCACTCGGCCAAGGCGGAATCTTTACAGGAAAAATACCTGACCCCCGACGTGCGCCGCGAGGAAGATGCCGCAAATCGCCGCCTGTTTGTCTTGCAGATTATCCAGCCGGGTCTGGCAGGATTGATGGATGGCTCGGTATCAACGCTGGCCCCCGTCTTCGCCGCCGCCTTCGCCACGCGCAGCAGTCCCACGGCCTTTCTGGTGGGCCTGGCAGCTTCCGTAGGAGCCGGAATCTCCATGGGATTTGCGGAAGCGCTTTCCGACGACGGATCGCTGACCGGCCGCGGGCATCCCTGGGTACGGGGCGCGATTTGCGGCCTGATGACCGCCATGGGAGGCATTGGGCACACGATGCCGTTTCTCATTCACAATTTCCATCTGGCCATGACGGCCGCCGTCGTCGTGGTGGCCGTGGAGCTTGGGGTCATCAGTTACGTCCGCCATCGCTACATGGACACGCCCTTCCTTTCCGCCGCCTTTCAGGTGGTGGTGGGAGGAGTGCTGGTTTTTCTCACGGGGATTTTGATAGGGAGCTCATAATTATCGGGTCATCGAACCATCGGATCATTTGTTCATTGGGTCATTGAATACCTTCCCGTCGTCTATTGCTTCTTGTCGAATGCACGTGAATCGCGGAAACTGGAAGCCTGAGACCAGTGACCACGGACCACGGGCCACGGAGAGCTTTTCAATGACCTGATGACCCGATGGCCCGATGGGCAGATGACCCGATGGCCCGATTCTGTTGGAGGAAACTCTCATGCGCCTCGTTCTCGGTTCGGATCATGCTGGCTACGAACTAAAACAGGAATTGGTTAAATCTCTGCGCGCTTTTGGCCACGAGGTTCTGGACGTGGGTACCGAAAGCACCGCACCGGTGGATTACCCGGATTATGCCGAGGCGGTTTCCGCTGCGGTGCTCGACGGCCGGGCCGAACGCGGCGTGCTGATTTGCGGCAGTGGCGTGGGCGCATGCGTGGCCGCCAACAAGATTCCCGGAATCCGCGCCGCCATTTGCCACGACGGCTATTCCGCCCACCAAGGCGTTGAACACGACGACATGAATGTCCTGGTGTTGGGTTCCCGGATCATCGCCGGGGAACTGGCCAAAGACCTCGTGCGCGATTACCTGCGCGCCAACTTTACCCACGAGGAGCGCCACGTCCGCCGTTTGGCAAAGGTGAAGGCGATCGAAGCGCATTACTTGCACCCCAAGCCATAAGGAAGCCGATTCGCCTTCGCAGGCCAGCACGGCACCGCCGCAGCGAAAGGTGTAGATGTCAACGAAACCGGGTCTGTCAGTGCACTCTGAGTCTGCCGAGAAGCCAGCATCGTCCGAGTCGTTCGGATGCGCATTTCAAGGGACTCTGTCAATGAACCTAACAAAGTAATACTAGGCCGAGCGCCGTTCGGCCCTACTAGCCCGCTTTGCGGGCTGAATGAAACGAAGGGGGGCGCCACAAAGGCTTATGAAACCACGTTCTGTTCTCCTCATCACGTTCCTTGCCCTCACAGGGCCGCGGGCGTTCCCGCAGCAAGCGGTGAAAGCCACAGGCAGGCTCGAAGTAGCGGGTGTGCATGTCGGCGTCTTCCCTGAGGAAGTGAGTAGGACGTATACGACGAACGACGGCGTGCCGTCGGATGACGTACGTTCAATCGCGATCACAGCCTCGACCGATGTTTACGCCGCCACGACGCGGGGGTTGGCGCGCTTTTCGGCGGGCACGTGGACCACCATCGCTGCGAACGGCGAGGCCGTCGAACAGGTCGCCGCGCGGGGTAACGACGTCTGGTTCATTTCGGGGGGCAAGCTGGTTCAATTGCACGGCGCGTCGTTCTCTCTACCGCCGGGAAAGGTCAACCAGATAGCCGCCGGCGAAAAGCCGCTTTTGGCTATGGATGTGGGTCTATACATTCCAGACGGGAAGAATTTCATTCTCGACTCGGGCCTCGAGAAGTTGCTGGGGAGCGAGAAAGCCGTCCGGCAGGTGGCCGTCGCCAGCGACGGCCGCATCGCCGTGGCGGCAATGGCGGGGCTCTTCCTGAAGTCGGCCGGGGGCGCCTGGAGAGCCGTTTATCCGCGGAATGCCACCCGCAGTTGGGCTCCGCACGACGTGCGCGGCGTGGCGTTTGACTCCCAGGACCGCCTCTGGTTTTCGAGCGCGCAGGGCGTAGGCTGCCAGGCGAGTGATTGGCGCCTCTACACGGGAGCCGACGGCCTGCCTTACAACGATTTCACCACGCTCGAGGCGGGGGAAAACGGCGCGGTCTGGTTCGGCACCCGGATGGGCGCAATCCGCTACGACGGCAAGGATTGGGAATATCGCCAGGGGCGGCGGTGGCTGCCTCACGACGAGGTGCGCTCCATCGCCGTGAATGGCAACGGCGACGCGTGGTTTGCCACCTCCGCGGGCGTTGGAGTGATCGAGCGCCGTCCCATGACTTTTGCCGTGAAGGCCAAGTCTTTTGAGGACGAGATCGGCAAGCGCCACCGCCGCACGCCCTACGGCTACGTTTATAACGTCACGCTGAAGCACCCGGGCGACGCGAGCGAGTGGGAACAGCAGGCGAGCGACAACGACGGCCTGTGGACCGCCATGTATGGCGCCGGCGAGTGCTTTGCTTACGCGGCCACCCGGGACCCGCTCGCGAAGCAGCGCGCCAAGGCGGCGTTTGAAGCTCTGCGGTTTCTTCGCGTCGTGACCCAGGGGGGAGCGCATCCGGCCCCCGCTGGTTTTGTGGCCCGCGCCATCCTGCCTACGAGCGGCGCTGACCCGAACCAACAGGACAGCCCCGCGCGGGATGAACATACGCGCGCGACTGGCGACGCTTTGTGGAAGGTCATCACCCCACGGTGGCCCATTTCCGCCGACGGCAAATGGTATTGGAAAACTGACACCAGCTCGGACGAACTGGATGGGCATTTCTTTTTCTACGGTCTCTACTACGACCTTGTCGCGGATACGGAAGACGAACGCAATCGCGTGCGCGAGCACGTTGCCGCGGTGGCGGGGCACCTGATCGATCACAACTTCCAGTTCGTCGATCACGACGGCAAGCCGACGCGCTGGGGCATCTTCAACCCGGAGAATCTCAACCACAATTTCGACTGGCGCGAGGAGCGCGGGACAAACTCCCTGAGCATCCTGGCTTATTTGCAGGTGGCCGCGCACATCACCGGCGACCCCAAATTCGCTGCCGCCGCGCGCGGGCTGATTGAGCGGCATGCTTACGCGGCGAACGTCCTGATCCCCAAGGCGGATACCGGCCCCGGCTCCGGCAACCAATCGGATGACGAAATGATTTTCATGAACTGCTACAACCTCATCCGTTACGAGTCCGACCCGGTTCTGCGCGAGACGTACGCTTTGGCCCTCTATAAGCAATGGCAGTGGGAGCGGCAGGAGCTGAATCCGTTCTTCGATTTCATTTATGCCGCCAGTTGCAGCGGGCAGAACACGGAAGACGCGTTCGGCAAGGAAAGCCTTTCCCCGAAAGATAGCGGATGGCTGACGGAGTCGGTGGACTCACTCCGGCGCTTCCCACTTGACCGTGTCGACTGGCGGTTGATTAATAGCCACCGCCTGGACATCATCCGCCTGGCTGACTACGTTGATCTCAACCGCGATGTCGCCGCCGCCGGCTACCGGGTGAACGGCAACGTCCTGCCCATTGATGAACGATGGGTCGAACGCTGGAACCACGATCCCTGGGAGCTTGATGAGGGCGGTAATGGCACCACCCTCGCGGATGGCGCGGCCTTTCTGCTTCCCTACTACATGGGCCTTTATCACCGATACATTCGGGAGTAATCCATGAGATGTTCCACCCTTCTTTTTGCGGTGCTGCTCGCGTCGCCTCTGTGTGGCCAGGAGCACCCTTTATCGAATCCGAGCTGATCTTTCCCCTCGGGACACTGCACGCGCACTCCTCCTCGATTGTGCAATTGCCCAACGGCGACTTTTACGCGTGTTGGTACATCGGTTCGGGCGAGCGTGAGGCTGATGACGTGAAGGTGGAGGCTTCGCGACTGCGTCTCTACGAACGGACGTGGTCGGAGCCCTACACGCTGGTAGACCAGCCCGATTTCCCCGATACCAATCCCGTGCTTTTCGTGGACTCGCGCCGGCATCTCTGGCTGATCTGGTCCACCATCGTGGCCAATCGCTGGGAGACGGCTATGCTTCGCTACAAGATTGCCTACACTTACCCGGACCTTGCCACGCCGCCGGGTTGGGAGGTAAGCGAGCCGCTTCTGTTCATCCCGCGCAACTTTGCCGCGGTGGTAAAACGGGACACCGCATCGTGGCTTGGCCACCTGCCTGCCGGACCCGATGGCGAAGAGGCAAAGCGCGCCATGCAAATGGCATCGGACAAGTACTTTTCCCGCATGGGTTGGATGGCCCGCAATCAGCCTCTCGAACTTCCCTCCGGGCACATTCTGGTGCCGCTGTATTCCGATGGCTATAGCTTTTCCATATTGGCCATCACCGACGACGGGGGCAGGACCTGGACCAGCAGCGAACCTATTGTCTCCAAGGGCGGCGTGCAGCCCAGCCTGGTGCGTAAGCAGGATGGAACCATCGTTGCCTACATGCGCAACAACGGCCCTCCGCCCCGGCGCGTGATCAGGGCCGAGTCCAGGGACGACGGCATCACGTGGTCCACGCCCACCTACACCGACATCCCCAATCCAGGTTCCAGCATGGAAATAACCGGGCTGCGTGACGGACTCTGGGTTCTCGTCTGCAACGATACAGAGCGCGACCGCCATTCGCTCCTGGTCGCACTCTCAGACGACGAAGGTAAAACCTGGAAGTGGCGGCGGCACCTGGAACGCGACACCTCCGGCAAGAAAGCGGGCTCTTTTCACTACCCCACCCTGATCCAGGCGCACGATGGCAGCTTGCACGCGACCTACAGCTTCACCCCAGGCGGCCTCAAACCGGGAGAGCCTTCGCAGTCCATCAAACACGTCCATTTCAATGTCGAGTGGGTAAAGCAGGGAGAGTAGCGCTGACCGTTGGGTTTGGACCTGAAGGCCGGGCCACGCTCACTGACACCTGACACCTGGCACCTGGCACCTGACACCTTCCTCCCTCACTCCATCTCAAATGCCAGATACTGCAACTGGCTGTCGCGTTCGATTTGCAGCACCACTGGGTCGCCGGGTTTGAGCTGTTTAATGCCCGTACTTAGTGTTTCCAGGGTAATGATCGTCACGCCGTTCAATTCGTGGATGACGTCTCCGGCCTCGAGGCCAGAATCGGCGCTCGCGCCAAAGGCCGTGCGGGCCGCCACGATCACTCCCGAGCCCATGCGCAAATCCGGAACCAGCGCGGAAATCTTGCTGTCAATCTGCACGCCAAGGATTCCCAGTTGGGGAACCAAGTCCTTCACCGGGTCAAGCGAATCGGCAAGGCGATCCATGTCACCGCGCCGCTCGACGACGGGAATCTCCAGCGAGACCTTTTCCCCGGAGCGCACGACTTCCAATTCCAGGGGCGCCGGATCTTCCCGCCACTGGAACGCGGCAGCAAACTGCGGCACGTTGATCACCGGCCTCTTGTCGAGGGTCAGAATGACGTCCTTGACTTTCAGCCCCGCCACGTCGGCAGGACCTTTGGGTACAACGTCGGAGACGATTACACCATAGTCCTGTGGCAGCCCCAGCCCACCCGCCAGAGTCGGGGTGATCGTTTGTACGGACGCGCCGATTTCCTCGCGGTGCACGTGTCCCTGTTTGCGCAGTTGCTGGTAAATGCGCCGAACCACCCCGCTGGGAATGGCAAAACCGATGCCCTCGTTTCCACCGCCTGCCGTCAGGATATAAGTGTTGATCCCCACCACCCTGCCCTCAATATCCACCAGCGGTCCGCCGCTGTTCCCGGGGTTGATGGGGGCGTCCGTCTGGATGAACACCATTGGGCGATCGGGGTCAGGCTGGCGCGCAATGGAGCTAACGACGCCGCTGGTTACAGAATTGGCCAAGCCCTCCGGGCTTCCGAAGGCAAATACCATTTGGCCTTGGTGCACGTCCTGGTACTTGCCGAAAGGAAGCGACGGCAGGCCGCTGGCCTCGATTTTGAGCAGGGCCAGGTCCGTTTCGGCGTGCACGCCCAGAACCCGCGCGTCCATGGTGGTGGGCTTGGAGCGCAGGGTGGCGCGGGGCGAATTGCTGTTCTCCGATGAAAACAGCACTACCCGGACTCTCACGGCGCCTTCCACCACATGCGCGTTGGTGATGATGTATCCCTCCGGGTCCACGATGAAGCCTGAGCCAAGCGAACGCTGGCGGCCGATCAGGGCCGTGTCCGTGTGTCCGTGCTGTTCCACTTCCCCGTATCCAGACACCAGAACCTGCACGACGGCAGGAGAAACCTGTTGCACCAGGGACTGCACGGAACTGTCGAGTTGATGGAGTAAATCCTTGCCCGGCGCGGGTTGGGCGCCGAGCGCCAGCGCCACGGCCCCTAGCAAAACGACCCCGCTCATTCTGGCAAAGGAAATTGATTTACCCCGCTGAGCTACGAACATAACTCCTCCTTGCAACCCTCATCGGTTCTGATCATTGGAGACGAAACCGGCCACACCTGCTTCTCGTCCCGTCAGTCGGGCTTGGGAGTGTCCCCACTCAATTATGATGCAGCGGAGGCCTCTTTTTGCTTATTTCTTCGGGGTGCGCGAGGAGGTTACCAGGAGCGGGGGCTAACTTGAAGATACCTTTCACGCCCGGTCGCGGGAGGCAATTTGCAGGCGCAGGTAAAGGCGTCGCATCATTTCGCGGTCGATGGCGGTCATGGAAAGGAATTCCGCGGCGAACCCGCCGGGAATTTTCGCGCGCACGGCGGCCGCGGCGCGGAAGTAGTCAGCGCCCACCTGGATGGCCAGACGGAAGATCGATCCAATCGGGACCTCACGCGAGGTCTTCACGGAAAGGCCAAAGGGACTGAAATCGACCAGGCGGGCGGTGAATTTCGAGTCGGTTCCTACAAAGCCCACCTGCGTGGCTGTTGGTGGTCGAACCCGAGTTGCTCGTCTGGTTGCCACTTCGTGCTCCCAACCGTCAGCATCCCTACGGTGATTCGGAGTTTAGTAAATGGCCCACATCTGCTCTGTGACCATCATCCTACAGATAATACTTCAAAGCGTCAACTGGACCTCAGCCAGTCCAGCAGCTTCGGAATCCCCACGCAGGGAGCCGTTGGGTCTCGGCTTGGGGTGCGTGGGAGGGCTGATCGCGGTGGCACAGCCAGCCGGCGTCTATTTTCCAAGTGCGTATTTTCGCGGTTT
>JBEKLF010000208.1:0-15255 GCA_050010335.1 Terriglobia bacterium | reverse complement strand
TCGGTGGTTTCGGCAACGACGGCTCGCGCTTTCGAGACGAGTTTCCAATCGATGTGTCGTGGTCTTGACATGCCGCGATTGTATCATTTTTAGTCTCATCTTGAAAGCGAGCTAGAATAAGCAGGCTGCGGCAATCCAGCCCATCGCTGGCGCTCGGTGCGAAGCTTTAGAGTGC
This sequence comes from Terriglobia bacterium, assembly GCA_050010335.1. Taxonomy (GTDB): domain Bacteria; phylum Acidobacteriota; class Terriglobia; order UBA7540; family UBA7540; genus Bog-366. The sequence continues at coordinate 15,080 of JBEKLF010000208.1, read as the reverse complement.
GGCAGCTTGCTGCCGCTTTCCTCCGCGCGTGATTCCTTGTGGGGATTTCGATTCGGCCCCAACTCGCCGCCTGCAAGCTGGCTGGGGATAAAGCGGCAGCAAGCTGCCGCACTCTGAAGCTTCGCACTGGTTTTTACAGCCAATGGTGGCGATTAGCGCCAGCGCCCGAATCCGACGGAAAAATAGGAAGATGGCAACCCTTATTGGAGTATCATGGCAGCCCGAAACGGCAGGCCCTGCCGCGTGCTCGCTCAGTTTCCCCTTCCCTTGGCGCCGCACGGGGAAACACCCCTTCCTGCCGGCAGACCATGGCGCGATCAATATCGAGGGGGGACAGGCAGGATCATAAGGCCCATTCATCAGAGAGGAATCATCATGCACGCTATACACCGAAATATCATGATCACTTCCTTAATCGCTGCCGCCGTCTTTTCCCCGGCGGCCTGCGCTGCTCAGAACGCCCAGACGGGTCAGACCGCGGAACTGGCCGCGCTTACCGGCCAGCTTCGCATCGGCTCGGAGTTTTTTTTGAACCGGACCGAGACCAAGGAGAGCGTCGAGCGCCAGTTTCGGCTTATGCACGAAACCGGGCTCACGCTGGTCCGCATTTTCATCATCTGGGATGACATCGAGCGTACCCCCAACAACTGGAACTTCGAAGGCTACGACTGGATTTACGATGCGGCGGCGGAAACCGGCATCAAGATTGTGGCCACGCTGTGCGCGGAGGATCCGCCGGGATGGGTTAAGAAGACGCCCTTTTACCACAATCGGACGAACCTGAACAACCCGGAAATCCGCGCCCACGCGGCGATTTACATTCAGAAGGTCGTCGATCACTTCAAGAACCATCCCGCGCAAGGAGTGTGGCTGCTGGCGAACGAACCCACCAAGTACGATGTCGAGCCCGCCACGTTCGCGGCCTTCGGCGAGTGGCTCAAGGCGAAGTACGGAACCGTGGACGAATTGAACAAGCATTGGTTCGAGCCACTGGAGAATTTCTCCGATGTCCAAATCCGGCCGGATGAATTGGCCGAATACTGGAACGACTATCATCGCGTGGTTGATTGGAGAGAATTCAACACCGAGAACCTCATCAATGTGCTCCTCTGGACCAAGGCGCAGATCCAGGCGCTCGATACCAAGCACCCCACGCACATCAATGTTACGGAACCGACTGGCGGGCCGGTGGGTCAGGACGTGTTTAAAGAGAAGCGCATCGTGGATATCCTCGGCGCCTCGATCCACCCCGCCTGGATCTTTCCTAAGACCTCGCCGACGACAGAATACGGCGAGCGGTTCGCCTACCGGCTTGATGTGATCGGAGGGCCGGCCGGAGATCAACCCTGGTGGGTCACCGAACTGCAAAGCGGACCCACCATCTTCACGGGTGGTTTCCCCCTGAACCCCACACCTGAAGATATGACCCGGTGGCTTTGGGACGCGTTTGGCGCCGGGGCCAGAGGGGTCATCTTCTGGTTGTGGCATCCTCGCGTCGGCGGTTCGGAAGCGGGCGAGTGGGGATTGGTCAGCATCGACGGGACGCCCTCGAATCGGCTCCCCGCGGTCGAGGCGGTGGTGGAAGGGCTCAAGCGCAATTCCTATCTGGCCGAGGCGCAACCCCAGCCGGCAAAGGTCGCCATTCTGTATAACCGTGAAGCGTCGATCATCGACAGCCTCGACGACCGCACCCAGAAGCGCGGAGACGAGGTGGAAGAATCCTTGATGGGGTGCTACATGGCGCTTCGCCGCGCGCACATTCCCACCCGGTTTGTGGATGTCGACCAGCTCCGGGCGGGCGCGCTCAGCGGCTACGAGGTTCTGTATATTCCCTATTCGTACGCGATGAATGACCAGGCCGTGGCCGCCCTGCGGGACTATGTCAGCAACGGCGGTACGCTTTGGGCAGATGGCCTCACAACATGGAAGAACGAAACCGGCGAAATCCGCCCCACCATTCCGGGGGGTCTTACAGACGTCTTCGGGATTCAGGCGTGCGACATCTATCCCGTAAAGGCTGACGAGCCCTATTCCGTCACCAGCCAGAATGAACGCGGGGGCGAACTGTGGAAGCTTCCCCTGGAATTAAAGGGCGCCGAGGTGGTGATGCGCGACCGCCAGGGCAAGCCTTTTGCCACCCAACACCGTTTCGGAAAAGGTCAAGCTCTCTACTTTGAAGCGGCGGTCAGCCTCGGGTACTTCAAGCGCAACAACCCGGTGGTGCAACAATGGATCGTCGATCCGGCGGCGAAGGTCCAGACTAATGCTCTAGTTCAGGTCAAGAAGGCGCCCGGCACGGTCGGCTTCCGCGGACTCGATTCCAAATCCGGGCCCTTGGCCATCCTGACCAACTGGGGCGGCACGGAGAGTGTGACCGTAAGCTTCCGTGGCAATTACACGGTCGTTGACGCGCTTGCCAACGCACCTGTTGAGGTAACCTACGAGCAAGGGACAACCCTCGCCACCGTAAAGCTGTCGGCTGGGGCGGTCAGCGTGCTGAGGACGGGCAAAGTAGGTAAGTAGGGCCGAGCGGCGCTCGGCCCAGGGCCAGCGCCGCTGGCCCCTACGCAAACATGCGGCGTGGCACGGGCATCCTGCCCGTGTCAAATCATGGCCAGGATGGCCATGGCACAAACAAACGCATCATCATCAAATTGACTCACAAACAACCGGTGCGATAGGATTGCCCTCCATGAAAAAAACCAAACTGATTCTGGTGGGGGGCTTCCTTGGTACGGGAAAGACCACCCTTCTCCGGCGGGCGGCGCAACATCTCACCCAGCAAGGCCATCGTGTGGGTTTGATCACCAATGATCAGGCTCCCGAGTTGGTGGATACCGGCATTTTCAAACAAGCAGGGTGGGCGGTGGGCGAAATCGCGGGAGGCTGCTTTTGCTGCAAGTTCGAGGATCTGGTTGGCTCCGCCAACAAACTGATCGACACAGCAGATGCTGACGTCATCCTCGGCGAGCCCGTGGGCAGTTGCACGGATCTCTCGGCCACGGTGCTGCAACCGTTGAAAGACACACTCGCAGACCAGTTCGATTTAGCACCCTTTACGGTGCTGATCGACCCTACCCGCCTGCGCGATGCCCTGGACCCAGACCCCATCAACCTGCTTCATCCCAGTGCCCGGTATATTATCCGCAAGCAACTGGAGGAAGCCGACATCATTGCGCTGAACAAGGTCGACCAAATCCCGGCGGCCGATCTCCAAAGGCTAAGCGAAGAATTGCAGATCCAGTTTCCCCACACCCCGTTGGTTTCAATGTCAGCCTTGCACGGAGAAGGTGTCGCAGCGTGGCTGAAACTGTTGCAGCAGCGGATTCCCGTCGGGCAGAAGATTGCCGAGGTCGATTGTGACACCTACGCGGAGGGGGAAGCCGTATTAGGTTGGCTGAATGCCACCGCGAGTCTTTCCTCTTCACAACCGATCGACTGGGGGGCTTGGAGCCTCAGACTCTTGGCGGCCCTGCAACTGAACCTGGAACGTAAGTCCGCCGAAATAGCTCACATGAAAATGCTGTTGGTTTCTGCGAGTAACCAGTTGTTAAGCGCCAACCTGTCCAGCTCACAAGGGAAACCGGCCATACACGGCCGGATTTTTGGGGATTCTCCGCTTACTCTGGTTTTCAATGCCCGAGCGCAAATCTCCCCGGAGGAATTGCATGCTGTAATCGTTGAGCACCTTAAGGCCTTATGCGGGGAGACGATTGAGCTCCAGATCACTGCCATTCAGAGTCTAAGTCCTGGAAGACCCCAACCCGTTCACCGGTACGCAGCCGTGGTTTGAGAGCACAGCGCGGCAGACCCGCAACCCATCGGATTTCGTAGGGGCAGGCCTACGAGCCGGGTTTGGAAGCGGCTTCGCCGCGTTGCGCCATCCTCTTGTGAAACAAACCACGATTGCGGTTTTCGCCCGGGCTACGTTTTAGAAACCTCCCTCACGTTCCAGAATGCGGTTGACATCGCGTTTGCCATGGAGAATCCGAATGACGCGGATGGTGTCTTCGTCAAAGAGGTAATAGATCCGGATGGCCTCAAATCCCGCAACTGCCCACGTGCGAAGAGTTTGAAGGTGTGGGTTGCTGGAACGATAGCGCGGACCTACCAAGGGATGCTGCTGCAACGATTGAACTGTCTGACGCACAGCCGTTCGGAAGCGAACGGCCACATCGGGGAGATTCAGGGTAACGAGGTAATAACGAAACTGGCGCACCAGATCGTCGCTGGCAGCTTGTCGATAGGAAACCTTCACGAACGCGGGCCCGTTTTATGCGCGGCAAGCAGGGCGTTCGTTTGGGTGCCCACGGAACCCCAAAATTCGTCCTCTGTAAGTTCCTTCGATGCCAAGCCTTCCGCAAGCAGGGCGTCCAGATCTTCCTGTGTCCCTGCAAAGCCCGGCACGGTGCGCTGTTCGACGGCGGCCAGGGCCGCATCTACGACTTCCTCGATAGACTCGTACGCGCCCCGGTCCATCACAGCGTGAATCCGTCGCTCTTGCTCTGGGGTGAGCTGAATTGCCATGTTTCCCCGCCTCCCGTGTTCGTCATCCTCAGGATACGAGAAAACTCTCCGCGGAGCAACCGGTGGTGAATAGGTCGGCCCACCCGCTCGCGCCCTCTAATGGGTCGAGGGCATGCGCACTTGCCGGGTTTCGGCGTTCCAGGCGCCGGCGGTGACGCTTGCGCCCGAACGCGTAGCGGGGTCGCGCCAGAGGACTTTGTAGTCCAGCGCTCGCTCTTCTCCGGGCATCAGCCAGAGGTCATTATCTGTTCCGTAGAAGGTTCGCTTGGTTCCGGCGATGTCCACGTGGGCATCGAACGCCGGACTTGCCCCGGTGTTGCGAACTCGCACGCGAACGGTGCTCTCGCTGTCGCTCGCGTCCTTACGAGAAACCACCGCGAGGTCCAACGTGGTGCGCACTGCCGCCACCTGCGGACGGAGCCACGGGCCGTGCTCAAGCTTTAGCGAGGGCTGGGGCGAACCACGATACTTGGCCCGGAAATCCGGATCGTTCATCAGCTTCAAACAGCGTGGCCAGTAGACGGATCGTGATAGCAGTTTGCCGTCCGCCTGTTTGGCCTCGGCGACCACGAAGAAGAACTTGTCTTCCAGGCTGTCGGGAATCGTAAACTCGCCCATCTCCAAGCCTTTTGCCGACGGTCCATGCGGAACATCCATATGCCGTTTCTGGTTCCACAGGAGATGAAACTGCGGGTCGAGAATTTGTACGGAGACGCTGAGCGCCGCAAGGCCCGCGGGCGGGGCGTGCACCACACTGACCGAGATCGGGACCTTCTCCCCTTTGGCCCAAACCAGTTCCGGGAGCCTTACCACAACGTGCGTGGGCTCGTAGGCGCGCTTGAGCGTGTAGTAGGAAGACGTGGGCTGATCGAGGCCGTCGATGAACATGAAGAACTCGATGGGCCAGGGGACGGTAAACGACCACGGCATCAATCCCGTGGTGACAGGATAATTCGCCTGCGTGAGGTCCGCGAGAATCTGGGTGAATTCCGACGCGGCCATCTGCGTGGCGCTGGAAAAGCCGCTCAAGTCGACCTTGGTCAGATCATCCATTTGCGAGGCGCGGCTCAGCAGAGTGCGAGGCTCCTGCCCCTGATACTCAAGCATGTGGTGGATGAACTCCGGATGGCTGTCAGGATAGTCCTTCTCGAAGATGCCCTGAAAGCCACCCTTGAGTTCCTGGGGATCGACCACTTCCAGCAGGGACTCGGGATCGGGCATGTTGTAGATTCCGGTCTCACTGATGAACGGTGCCCAACGGTACCGATGGCCGTACCAAGTGGGGTCCTGGTCGGTGTAAATGTGGACGTCGCCGGGGTCGGGAGTGGTGCGCAGCAACATCCGGGTTCCATCAAAGTCGCGCACCGACCGCTCAACGATGCCAATGGACGCGGTGTTGCCCGTGTCGTAAGGATTGAATTCATTCCCCCCACACCAGACCGCGAGGGAAGAGTGGTTCCGCAGGCGGAAGATGATCTGCATCACTTGCGATTCCCAAACGTCCATGGGCCAACCCGGAGTGTCTTCGTTGCCGATGGGAAAATCCTCCCACACCATGATTCCAAGCCGGTCGCATTCTTCGTAAAACTCGTCCGTCTCGGGATTGCCTCCCCCCCACACGCGGATCAGTTGGATGTTTGCGTCTTGTGCGGCTTCGAGGAGCCAGCGGTATTTGTCCGCCGGAAGGTGGAGCAGTACGTCCAACGGCCAGGCCCAGTTGATGCCTTTCATAAACAAGGGGCGGCCGTTGACCACGAACTGCCAGTCGGCCCAGCGGTCCTGAGTTTGCGGTCCGGGCGCGGGAACCCTCTCGATGGTGCGAATGCCGTAGTCAAACTCGACGCGGTCGAGGGTCCTTTCCCGTTGCAGCAGACTCACGCGGGCACGGTACAGGCTGGGGTCACCCATGCCGTTTGGCCACCAGAGCCGCGGCGAAGGGACTACCATTTGTTTTGATACCCAATTGCGGCCCTCGTTCACTTTCAAGGGCCACTTCTGCTTCAACACGGTTTGGGAGGTGGTCCTGTCGGTTAACTCCATCTGCAAAGTCAGCGCCGGCTCCACCGCTTTGGCCTTCGATGAGTCGGGGATCTCCACTAACTCGGTCCCATTCCAGGGATGGAGCTCGGTGCCCACGGCCGTGGCGTCAGCCAGAACCTCCACCTTCAGCAACAGCGACGCTTCCGCCTTGTCGGCTTTTGTCGTAACGAGAAAAGGCCTGGCCAAATGCACCTTCGGGGTCAATTCCAGCCTGACACTCTGCCAGATGCCGAGCGGTTCAATCTCGCGGGGGTCGATGCCACTGGAAGTTGTAACGTACTTAGTCCCACCCGCACTGCCCCAGGGCAGGATGACCTTCCCGGTCTCATCAGGGTCATAATTTTGCACTCCGTAGCTGCCAGCTTTGACTTCGACGATGATCTGATTGGATTGGCCGAAATTCAGCCAATGGCTTACCTCGACGTGGGGACCTCCGAACATTCCTTCGTGGCGCCCAATCAGCGTGCCGTTCAGCCAGATCTTCGAGTAGTACCCGACTCCGTCAAAGCACAGGAATACGTAGTCCTCTTTTGCCCCCGCGGGAACCTCAAACTGCCGCCGGTAGTACCAAACTTTGTCGGGAACCCAGGCATACTGGCGGGTGTTCAGGTGGGCATAGGGATAGGGCAAGACGCCCGCCTGATAAAGCGCCCATTGAGCTGACGTGGGTACGTCCGCATGAATCCACTTCTGCTGGTCGAGATCTCTGGCCGCGGCAATGGCCGTGTCGCGATAGCCCAAATCCCAGCCACCGTTGAGTGAGAGATGCTGCTCACCGGCTCTCTGATCCACGAAGTACGATTGCCACAAAGGATTGCCGTCCGGCTGTTGGGCCTGTAGGAGTTGACGGCCAAAACCGGCGGTCAGGACTGCCAGGAATGCCAGATAAAAAGCTCGCGTTCTCATTTGCGCTCTCCATAACGCCATGACGGATCGATCCGGGTAAAATGACGCCGGCTCGGAAATCGTCGCCGTCAGGGAGCGTACTCAACTCCGTAAAAGCGGCCGGATTTGCCCTCTGCCGACCAGATGACCTTTCCCATTGTTTCCATGGGGATCTGATTCTTCGCGTACGGCAGGATGATGTAAATGTCCTCCCCGGGAGAAAAGCGCTGGCTGCTGACAAAACAAAGGCCGGCTTTGGAAACATTGCGCGTCTGGGCAATATCCATGACACCCCAGGAATTGCGCACACGAAGGTGCATGGTGAGGTTCAAGCGGCGTGTACGGCGAACTTTTTGCGCACCCCTAATACCAGCCTTCCCGGATCTGACCGCCATCTCCGGGGTCACAATCTGAGAACTGGGCCTCCAGCGGGTGGTTTCGTTGCAGCGGTCACAATGGCGGGAGATCAGGCCGGTGGCCAGCAGGACATCGTACTCGATGCTCGAAACGATGCTTTGCGCGGCCGTTACGCAAGCCCCACATTCGATCAGCACTTTGGGTTGGGCGCTATCCTCGTTGGGAGCAAACTCCACACCCCAGATGCCGCTCGCAGGGTTAACCGCTTCCACGCCCCATTCGCGGCGGCTGCCGAAAACTTGTTGGAAAGCGCCGACCACGCGGAACTCTTCCTCGATGTCATTTTCGAGGTTCTGGAGCAGCAAAATATCGTCGGGCAACAAGGAGTGGGTCAGGCTGATGCGCGCGCCTTGCTGATTGAAGCTGACCGTAACGGTCTCTTCCGTAAACGAGACTCCTGACATGTCGTTCCCGATCACGCGTATCCGAATCGGCGCCAGGATTCGCTCCGTGCGGCGTCGCCCTAGGATGTCCATGAACTCACTACTTGAAACCGGCGTTAGTTGATTGGGCTTACACTTCCGCTGCTGTGGGGCCGGGGCGCTTCTTGCTTTTTCCTTCGCGCTTGCCGGGGTCGGGGGCGGTTCCCTCCGCCGTTTTAGGCTGGTTCAGCAACGCCAGGGCCGCCGCCTCATTTTGGGCGATCACGAAGAATTGTGTCAGGTTCACATCGTCCAGAATCCTGCGCACATGGGGATTTATGTTGGCCAGGATAATACCCGCGCTGGCGTTTTGCGCGGTCACCCGAGCGCCCGCAAGGAACCCCAGACCCGTCGAGTCGATATAGGGCACCTCGGCGAAATCGATGATGAGCTTGCGGGTTCCCGCTTCCATCAAGTCCTTGACCTTCTGCCGCAGATAAGGACCGTCACTGCCCGCCAGGAATTTCCCGCTCAGACTCAAGATTGCAACATCCTCTTTGAAACGCACTGCAATGATCACAATTTCACCTCGCCACGGCCACCCGCCTGAACCCCACGCTCTTAAACACGACGCAGGATTGTGGATACCCCGATAATCCCCGAAATTCCCCGCCAATGCTCAATAAGGTGACCAATTTGAATGCTACGAGAGGGGCGAATCCGTGTCAAGGGGAACACCGAGGGGATACCACAGACCTCACTGGGGGAAAAAATCAACGCCATTTTGCCCGAACCAGGTGAAGCGGGTCGTTTTCCCTCCCAACCGCCAATGTTGGGGCGAGGTGGTCTCCATCCAATCGAGCGGCTCAGCTTCTGGCTGGATTCGAGCGGCGGTGCTGAGGGCCTCTTTGAGCAAGCTTTTCTCCTCCGGAGTAACTTCCGCGGGATTGGCGGAAATAAAGAGCGCGGCGCCGCTCCGGGCAACCAGTTCCAGCCATTGACGCGTCATGGCCAGCGGGACGGTTTTTGAGATGGGGGCACAGTCGGGGTCCATTAGGAAGAACGCTCGATGCTGCGGCAACCGGAAACCCAGGGTATTCACTCCCATTTTGCGCGTGCGGTTCCAATCGCGGCCGCTCGTGTCGTCGCCGGTCCGCTGCGATTCAAATATCCCCGCGCCCAGGTGGCCCACGGTGTTGCATCCGAGCAGGACGCCGTCTCCCACCGCCTCGCGGAGGGCGCGATAGAATTGCAGCACAATTTCGGCCGTGGTCTTACTCCGGTCAGCAAAGTGCCAGCCGCCGGACGTCAGCTCCGCTCCCATTTCCATACCCCAGCGGCCGAGGAAGTCAAAGGTGGAATAGTCGTGTTTGACCAGCTCGTATCCCCACCTCGTAATCCTTCGCAACCCCTCTTGAATGTAGGTCAGGGCCTCGGGGATGCTGGGATCAATGACAAAGGGGGATTCCGAAGGCGGTGACTTCCGGGCTCCGGCAAGCATCCAACCCTTCGCCGCGGGGTCCACGGTAAGGAGCGGCCGCACCCAAATTCCCGGCCGCACGCCGCGCTTTTTCATTAGGGCAGGCAAGCCGGGCACTTCCGCAAACCGGAGATTGTCCTCGGTCCAGGGACCCGCCCCCTCCCGCCCTTTCCCCCAACCCATATCGATGACCATGTAAGGGGGATTCACTTGCACCGGAGATAGCTCAGCCAACTGTTCGACGTCGCGCAGAACGATCTCCGCCGACATGTTTTCGCCGTAAAGGTAATACCAATTATTGGAACCGTAGAGGGGTTTTTCCGGCAAACGCGGACGCCCGGCGAGGGCGCGGCAAAGTGCGCAAGCGGCGTGGTAGGGGGAATCGTCGGGACGCCCCCGCAGCGCCACCACCGCTGCCGCGGCCAGGCGCCGATCGCCCAACTGCACGCCACCACCGCCGTTGCGAACGTCGAGCCACAGGGAAATACCTTCGGCGTCCGCCTGCCAAAAGCAAAAGGCGCCCGCCCCGGTCTTCACTCCGTAACCGTGTGTTCCTCGCCCGGTGGCGGCCAGGAAGTACCAAGGCATGACGCGATCGGCGTCAAACCCTCGCCATTCCAAGTCGCCGTAGGATCGCTCCCAATGATCGCAGAGGAAGCGCGAGCCCTCCGGCAGGCGGCCCCACCAGCGCAATTGCAAGCGCTCCAGCGGGCTGCTCGGTGAGGCTACAGAGAGGGCAAGGGTTCTTACCCCGCCCTGCTCCTTCGCCTCGGCGGTGACTTCCACATCGTCAGCCTGCCAGCGGTCACCGGATTTCGACAACGTTTTACGGCCGGCTCCCCCCACGTAAGCCGCGACAAAATCGGGCGGCCGGATGACGTCCACAAAGGTCTCGTTCGGTTCGGCCGCGAAACCTCCGGGGGCGCGAGCTGCCGCCACTGCCGCCAGGCTGGTTCCAAGAAACGCTCGGCGCGACTTGTTCTCAGAGGTGCGTTTCAATGCGATTGACCACCGTCTTCAGTGCTTTAATCCGCGCCCACCATTTCCAGTTTCCCTCGATGATGGTCCAGGGAGCGTATTCCGTGTCCGTCTTCTCGAACATCTCTTCCAGGGCTTCGATGTAGGCGTCCCATTTTTCGCGGTTGCGCCAATCCTCTTCCGTCAGCTTCCAGTTTTTCCAGGGATCCTTCTCCCGCTTTTTGAAACGGTCGAGCTGTTCCTTCTTGGAAATGTGAATCCAGAACTTGACCAACACCAACCCATCGTCCGTCAGCGTTCTCTCAAATTCGTTGATCTCGCGGTAGGCCCGCTGCCATTCTTCCTTTTTGGCGAATTTCTCCACCCGCTCCACCAGCACCCGCCCGTACCAGGTGCGATCAAAGATGCCAATGCGCCCGCGCGGCGGCAACCGTAACCAGAAGCGCCGCAGCCAATGGACGGATTTCTCCCCCGGGCTCGGCGCACCGATGGGATGCACTTCGTATCCGCGAGGGTCAAGGGATTCGGTGACGCGCTTGATGTTCCCTCCCTTGCCCGCCGCGTCGCAACCTTCGTAAGCCACGGCAACCGCAACTCCCTTTTCCACACACTTGCGCTGTAGCTTCAGCAGCCTGAACTGATACTCCTCCAACAGTTCTTCGTATTCTTGCTTCGATTCCAACTTCTTGTCGAGATCGAGTTTATCGAGGTACCCCATGAGCCAACCTCCTGAAGGTCAAAGCTTCTTCTACCGGAAAACACGAGGGAACACGCCCGAGAGGGCAAACAGGCGATTGCGCGCCTGGGCAAACCTTCGCTGCCCCATACACGCCATCTAGGCGCGGATTCTACCAGAACCCCCCGCCGGGCCGCAAAGGGTTTTCCCAAGCCGGGGCTTGAGGGTGGGTCGATGCTTGGCGCCCCTTGGATTTCCGGCGTCCAAGCCCCGCACGAGCTATGCAATGGAAATGTCAAAACCCCGTAGATGCAGAGGAGGGTGGTGACGGTGATGGCCCTTCCAGTTTCAATATGCCGGCCGAAGCCGAACGAAATCATGCCTTCATGGCTGTACTTGTGCCTCTTACGAAGCCCCCGTACTTTCGTGCACGTACTTTCGCGCTATTGAGGGTAATGACTCTCCTCGATATATCCTCAAGTCATGGGCCTAGTATGTCGATATTCAACATGGACAGATTAGGCTTCCCTTGCGGCTCAAGGAGATTGCCATGCAATTTCGGCTTTCATCCCCCGGGCGCGGTATCGAGCGGTGCCGAAAGTGGAATTCTAATTATCGAGATTCTCGGAGCTGTAACCCATTAGACAGACTCGTCACTGAATCTAAAGAGGAAAGATGAACCTCAAGACGATCGCCGTAGTTACTCTGGCATGTTCACTCTCGCTTACCGTTCACATGGTTAGTCGCGGCAGCGGAAGCGCATCTACAAGTGAGCCGCCCTCATCTCCGCCAACCGCAGCCAACCTGACGGGCATGTGGGAAATCCATGCGGTTTCCCAAGCGGTTGCTGATTCCGGAGCAATCATCGACGTCAACTTAACCCCAACGAACGCCAACCAGTATAGCGACGCTGCTCTGGGGATCTACTCCTACGACAAGCGGACCATGACCCTTGGTGGGAACTGCGGGCAGCAGTCCCTCACCTTGACAGCCAATGGCGAGTTGATTAGGTTTACGCTCGCAGGCGCCCAAAGCATTTCCGGGACCGGCACACTATCGAACGGCGTCATCACGGGTACCTACCACGGCTGCGGTGACTCCGGCACCTTCACGGCTCAAGCATCAGAACCCTTCTCCGGAATATACAGCGGTTGGGTGGGTGAAGAAAGCAACCCCCAAATGGGCTACGTGGCCGCCAGGTTCAACAACAAACCCTCTATGGGAAACAGCAATTTGAAAGTGGATTTGAAAGTCGATGCGAGTGTTTCCGGCATTGACAACGGGAACCTCTCCTGCGGCGGCAATCAGTATGGAGAATCCTTCAACTGCGACGGCATTTTTGCGGGCAAGCAAATCTCCGCCCTGGGTTGGTACGACATGAATGGTCTACTCGCACCAGCGGGAGACTTTATAGTCTTTTCCTTTGGTCAGAAAGGAACTCGAATGGGTGGCGACCTTGGCCCCGGCGGCAGCAATCAGGGCTCACGCACCATCATCAGCAAACAAATCATCGACAGGAGAATTCCGAAAACGAGCCGCTAATTGGTTTTGCACAGGGCGGTGGGCCGCCGAGCCGCGTATATTGAGGGTTTTACTGGCCCCCCCGCCACTCCGGCGCCGGAGCCGGCGCTCGGGTCGCATTCCTGCGGAGCCTCCGGCAAATCCAAAGAGCGAGCGTAGCGCGGACCTGTTCTGTAGGTCCGCGGATTTTGGTGGTTGACTGGGGAAAGGCCGCGGACCTAAAGAACAGGTCCGCGCTACGATTGCCGTTTAGGACTGCATTAGCGCAAAACATTTCGTCCCGGCGAAGTTCCGCCCGGGGACGACGATTAGAAACTATGCCCACATCAGAGGACCGGTATCGTGCTCCGCGGTTAACTGCATTTTTGACGGTCGTCCTGTCGCATGGGGCGGCGCACTACGTCGTGGATACTGAAAACGTGAGTGAAACGGGGCTCTGCCTCTGCCCGAAGAAATTGTTTCCCGTCGGCACTCACCTGCATTTGGCCTTCGGTCAGCCGCCCGAATTGCCCACCATGACGGCGCGTGGAATCGTCAGGTGGAATCAGGGTGGGAGGGGAGTCGGGGTGGAGTTCACATCTCTCAGCCCGGACGACCATCAGGCCCTCAGGAGATTCGTAAACTCGCAGTCCCACAGCGAGCAAGCTTAGACAGTTACTCCTCCTCAAATACAGGCCCAGAATTGGTAGTCCTCCTTGCTCGCTGGCCGGGGCGACGGGACCGTTATTCGAAGGACTAGCTGCCTTGGAAGGCGTAATTGGAAAGAAGGCAGTAAACTCTGAAGCGCTGTCCGCGGCCACGTTTTGCCCCTCCCGAGTCGCGGGTCCCCCCGCCCGCCGCGGAGGGCAAGCCGACCCCTACATCATAGGTAAGGTGCGCACCAACCGGGGACGCAATGAGCTGCGGACGCAATTAGCTTTTCAATGATTCCTGGCTCAGTTATACTGGCGGTAGCGGGAGGAGCTATGACCAAGAGCATCGAGGCAGTTTTCGACGGCGTGACGCTTCGCCCCGACGAGCCGCTAGAGCTTCCTCCCAATACTCGCGTGCGGCTGACCATTGAAAGCCTGCCCGCACCAGGGGAGGTAGGATCGTTTCTGCACACCGCCCGCAACCTGCGGCTAACCGGCCCCGCTGATTGGTCGGCCAACCTCGAGACCTATCTTTATGGCAATAAGCCTGACTCCGGGCGGTAGCGTATTTCTGGATACAGCCTACGCCGTCGCCCTTGCGTCCTCGACCGACGCATATCATCATCATGCACTGGCCCTGGCTGACGAATTGGAGGCCACTGGAACCCATCTGGTAACCACCTGGGGAGTGCTGCTGGAAATCGGCAACGCTTTATCCAAGATTCAGTATCGACACGCAGCTCTTCAATTGCTTTCCTCGCTTCAGCGCGACGTAAGCGTGGAGATCGTGCCGCTGTCCGCTCCGCTGCTTCAGCGGGCAGTGACGCTCTATGCAGAGCGTCCGGACAAGGAATGGGGCCTCACCGACTGCACATCCTTCATCGTGATGGAGGAACGCGGCATACGGGATGCGCTTACCGCCGATGAGCATTTCAGGCAGGCGGGATTCCGACCCCTCTTGCGCGAAGTCACCTTCGGGTAAAGCAAGAGTATTTTCGCCACATAAATTGGTCTGTATGTGTGTGGCTTTAACCAAGCGAGCGTAGCGCGGACCTGTTCTGTAGGTCCGCGGATTTTGGTGGTTGACCGGGGAAGGTCTGCGGACCTAAAGAACAGGCGCTACGATTGCCGTTTAGGACTGCATTAGCGCAAAACATTTCGTCCCGGCGAGATTACATCCGGGGACGACGATTAGAGACTATGCCCCCATCATCAGAGGAACAGTACCATGCTCCGCGGTTAACCGCATTTTTGACGGTCGTCCTGTCGCATGGGGCGGCGCACTACGTCGTGGATACTGAAAACGTGAGTGAAACGGGGCTCTGCCTCTGTCCCAAGAAGTTGTTCCCCGTCGGCACTCACCTGCATTTGGCCTTCGGTCAGCCGCCCGAATTGCCCACCATGACGGCGCGTGGAATCGTCAGGTGGAATCAGGGTGGGAAGGGAGTCGGGGTGGAGTTCACATCTCTCAGCCCGGACGACTATCAGGCCCTCAGGAGATTCGTGAACTCGCAGTCCCACAGCGAGCAAGCTTAGACAGTTACTCCTCCTCAAATACAGGC
>JBEKLF010000207.1:0-15406 GCA_050010335.1 Terriglobia bacterium | reverse complement strand
TGCGCTAATCGGGCGCACATCTTGCCGTTAGATGAGCCCGGCATGGAAGGCGCGGTGAGATTCGAACTCACATATCGCCAGCTTAGGAGGCTGGTGGCCGATCCGCTTGGCCGCACGCGCCCTCAATCTTGGTACCCCCGAGAGGATTTGAACCCCTGTCTCCACGTTCGTAGCGTGGTGTCCTAATCCATTGAACGACGGAGGCCTAAACTTGGTAGTGGTCCAGAGAATCGAACTCTGCCGTGCACCCTCGTCCGGGGCAATTACAGGCTTATAAGGCCCGCCCGCACACCAGTGCTGACCACTATGGAGGCGCGGGTCGGAATCGAACCGACGATTGGACTGTTTTGCAGACAGCCGCCTTCCCACTTGGCTAACGCGCCTTGGCAGGAGCCGTAGGGCCGAACAGCGTTCGGCCCAGGCCGAGCGCTGCTCGGCCCCTACGCCGCGCTCCTGTAGTGCTTGGTCTTTCGTCTCAGTTTGACGTAGAGGCGGCTTTACGCCGCCATTTGGCGAGGTAAACTCGCCGCTACGAATCCGAACTGAGATACGAACGGTCTTTCAGTTGTCAAAGAGCAATAAAAAAGCCCGCTTTTTAGGGCGGGCTGGTTTGGAATCCGATTGTGCTTTGGATTCTACCCACCCCCGCCGCGCCCTGGATTGGTCGCCATGATGGTGTTATCGACGACATGCCCATGGGCGCACACAAATATGCGACGCGGCCTACCGTGCCGTTCGCTCATCGTTTCGGGTTTGGAAGATTTCAACATTCTCAACTCTGGAGCTGACGACTGGATTCTAACCAGTGATCTCCTGCTTACAGGGCAGGCGCCTTGAACGCTTGGCTACGTCAGCAAAGGAACGATCGTCAAAGAGCAATAAAAAAGCCCGCTTTTTAGGGCGGGCTGGTTTGGAATCCGATTGTGCTCTGGATTCTACCCACCCCCGCCGTGCCCTGGATTGGTCGCTATGATGGTGTTATCGACGACGAGCCCATGGGCGCACACAAATGTGCGGCACGGCCTACCTTGCCGCTCGCACATCGTTTCGGGTTTGGGGAATCTCAACATTCTCAACTCTAGAGCTGACGACTGGATTCTAACCAGCGACCTCCTACTTACAGGGAGGGCGCCGTGAACGCTTGGCTACGCCAGCAGACCCAAAATATCCTATAACAGGGGTGGGCAGAATGCAAGGGGAAAACTGTGATGCTACTGGTTCAGTTTGGCGAGGATGCAAAGAGTAGTAATGTTGGCCCTAGTAATTCTTTTCTCTTTTTACAGTCCGATTTCGGCTCCAACTATGATGACGACTGTGTTATCCGGGAGTTCACGGCTTCCTGTAGCAGCCCCACCGCCGCCCAACAGTTGAGCCTTTAGCAGAGTCATTAGAAGGCTGTCCAGACCCGTGACGTCAGCCTTGTCTTTCGATGCGAGCATAATTCCCTTAACTCGTCCCAATGGAATTCCATCGAGCGTTTCATCATCTTTGTACGGGCGCATAGATACTAGCCATTTCGCATTTTGGAATGCTAGGAATATATCGTCCGCGAATCTCCTAACCTCGGAGTCATCTGGCTTGTACCAAATCTCGACCGCCTTCTTGGCTCTTCCTGCCAAAGAATCTGTCAGTTCATTAACGTTTAGGACGCGATTGCCGCTTCTGCGTACATATAGGCCGAAAGATTGGCTCAGTTCGCGCTGTGCCTCGGCAGCTTTGGTCTGGGCCTCCGCTGTCTTCCGCTGCTCCTGCGCCAACTCTGATTGTTTTAAAGACAAGTTATCTTTCGCCGCAGCCAGACCAATCGCTAGTTGCTTGTTTGAGTTTTCAAGTTCCAGGGTTTGCTGGTTCAAAATAGCAATTTGTGTTCGCTGTGCTTCTCCTTGGCGTTTCCTCGCTGGACCAGAAATAAAATCTCCAAGGAATTCTCCGGCAACTCCAAGTGCAACCAAGAATGCCGCAATGTTCTTTCCGCGATCAATCCAAACAAGGAAAGTTGTATCGTCCATCATTTTACACTCGGGGATTTGTTCCTTAGCCGCTTACTGCCTTGCGGCTCTTTGGCTGATTCCTAGACGCCGCACTCGTTTTTGAGCTTTTGGCGGTTGCCCGCGTAAGCATACTCGCAAGAGGTAAGACATTCTATGGGCCGTCTCGAAAAGGTTAGAAAGACGTGGATAGTATGCCAATTTGGAATTTAATCAAATTTTTTCTGCTTCGTGCTGGTTGTAGGTAGCATTCCTGCTCTGTCTCTGCCGTTCGTGACCATCATTGAACTGCAGAGGGAGCAGCACCTCGAATCGCCGCCAGTTGCTGCTCATAGGTGGTTTTGCCCTCGACTTTAAAGGGGATGTTCTGATCGGCGAGCGCTTCCAAGGCAGATTCAGGAACCAAATGCTCTCCTGAACGAAGGACCCGGCCGGAGAAGCGTCCGAGCAAAAAGGCCAGCGCCCTCTTTTCAGTCTCGCGGTCCGGGAATGTAATCGTCACCATTTGCCGTGTCCCTGTACGTGGATTATATCACTCTGCGGGCTTCCCCTCCGGCAAAATCTGACGTCTGGCTTATAAACTCAGCTTGCCACTTGCCACTGCCCTTGACGGCACCTGCTACCTACCACGTTCGAGCTACCGATTCGTCGACGCCGCGGGGCGTACTACATCGCAGGTTGAAGACTGGCGGACCGAACACCGGGATGAGGCGTGTGGTTCCAAACCCTTGCCGCAACCACGAGCATCACCTTCGGAAAAACTGGAAACGTGGTGAACGTCCCCGGTTTCCCCAAGTCCCTCTGTGAACTCGATGAAAGCAAGGATCATAAGCAATAGCCAGTCGGCGGAAGAAATCTGACCATGGTGACGATGTTCACGATACATTACATGTTCACGTATTCGTGAACACAAGATATTTTGTGAACATAACGAGCGAAGCGCCGATATGCCCTTAGGCTGCACTTGACCTATGTTCACGAAAAATGCTATGTTCACGTATTCGTGAACATTGGACTATTCATGAACACTCAAATTCTAGGCGAATCATCGTTGGAGCAGGAACTCGCGTCGAAGCTCCGGGAACTGTTAGGGGGCATCCCGTGGTTGGGCGATTGGCGCGTTGAGAATATTGGGAGCACGCCCAACACTCGATTTGACTTGGTGGCCAAGCTGGCGCCCCCGGCTGGTGAGGTCACACTATACGTCGAATGCAAATCCGAGATGCGCCCCAGCACTTTCCACAACTTGATTACCAGAGAGATCCCTTCCTCTGGACCTGGGCGAGTCACGGTCCCGGTGTTGGGGATGCCGGTCGTATCTCCTCGCTTGGCGGACTTATGCCTCCAGCACGGCTGGAGTTGGTACGACTTGGCGGGAAATTGCCATCTGGATGTGCCTGGCGTGATTCACCTCGAGCGGCGAGGCTTGGAGTCTGTGTACCGTGTGCCTCGCCCCAGGGCAAACTTAGGCACCCCGGAAGCAGGAGGGGTTGTTCGCGCGCTCCTCGCGCCGGAAAACAAGGGGAGACGCTGGACTCAAAGAGACATGCGGCGGCATTTCTTGCCCGAATGGAACATCCCCGAACCAAGTCTTGGTTTAGTGAACAAGGTCGTCCAGCACCTGCGCGACGAGGCGTACATCGAAGTGCTGGAGGAAGGCGGGTTTCGGTTGCGCGATCCCCTGAAACTGCTTTACGCATGGCGGGATGTTTATCGATTCGATCGGAATGAGCGCCGCGGATATTTTACCCTCTTGCAAGGAAAACGACTGCGCGAGGCTCTGGCTAATCTTGATCTCGAAGCGGGTGGCCTCGCAGCATACGCCGCATTTTCCGCCGCGGATCTCCAGGCGCCGCATGTGCGTCAGCCCAAAATCTGGATCTATGTTCGCCGGGACTTTCTCCCGAGATTCGAAGCACTGACGGAAGCCAAGCAGGTGGACTCTGGCGAAAATGTCGTCGTCTTGATACCCAACGACGAGGGAGTTTTCTACCTTGGTGATGGGGGGAGCGTGGGTGATCGCCGGATGCGGTGCACGAACCCTGTCCAGACTTATGTTGACCTCTTTCACTGCGGAGGGCGTGGTGAAGAGGCGGCGGAAGCTCTGCTGGAACAAAGATTGAAACCGGAATGGAGTGTTGCGCAGCCATGAATCCAGAACCAAGATTCCAAGGCGAGTACGACTCCCGCCAAACGGAAGCAGCTCATCGCGTTCTCATTGATGTTGCCCAGGTTCTCAGAGCTTTTCAGGATTGCCTCGTGCTTGTTGATTGATATTTAATATTAATTAACATATCTAAATCACCAAATTTGTCATTACTTGCATCCAATAGAGTATGCTGGTCAAGAACGAACAGGTTTCAAAGGCCGGCGTTGGAAGGAGGGCAGCAGCCATGACACGCTTTTGTAAGTATTCAGCGCTCGCCCTTTTGGCGGTTGTGACCTTTGTGCCGGCAGCGTCCGCACGCGCCCTTTACGGGGGAGGTTACGTAGGAGGCGGCTTCGGTCCGGGGTATTACCCGGGGGGATACTATGGGTACGGCCCCTGGTACGGACAGGCTTATTACCCTGTCTCACCCGTGGGCGAAGTCCAGCTTTTGTCGAAGCAAAAGGGTAATCAGATCTTTGTCGATGGCGGATTCGCAGGCCGCACCGGAGAACTGAAGAAGTTCTCATTGCGAACCGGTACTCATACCATCGAATTGCGCAATGCCAAGGGACAAACGTACTATCAGGAAAAGATCACCGTGATCTCTGGTAAGAAGATCAAAATCCAATCTGATAACATCGGTTGACCTTTCCACATTCCACACCATCCACGGCCAGCGCGGTCCTGACCGTGGGCTTTTCTCATGCCCGTTACCCCAGCGGCAAGTCCTGAAAATAGATCTTCAGTCCTCAGTTTTCAGTTGTCAGTAAGAACAGATGTTACGGGGAAGGCTGCCAGTTTCCAGCCGACAGCCTGTGGCTTATTCCGAATCGCGGTTTCCTAATTCCGGCCCCAGCCCCGAGTATTGGGTCCCGTGCCCCGAGCTACCTTGTTGGAGTTGGGTGGGCGGTCGTGGGTACGGAGGCTGGCGTCTCGGGCTGCCCCGCTACCAACGCTGCGGACACCGAAGGGGGAAGCTTGTCCGCGTTCGCCAGCAGCAGCGAGATTTGCCACATCTCGGTGGGCGACAGGCTCGCGCTGAAACCGGGCATTCCCGTCAGCCGAATTCCATTCGCCACTTTCCAATAGGTTTCGCCGGGTGGATCGTCAGTGACGCCCGTGCCCTGGAACAACTCCGGCGGCACGGGATACTCCCCGCGCGCGATCGCCGTTTTCCCCTTCCCCGGAACCCCGTGGCACACCGCGCAATTCGTGAGATATGCATGCGCCCCGGCAAGGTAATTGGCTTCATTGGCCTCAATCGGGGGAGTCCCTGGCATCTCCTTTTCCAATCTTGCGTGCAACGCCAGATTGGCCAGTTTCTTTTCGAACGGCATGGGACTTGAGGCGGTAGCCACCGGCGCGTACCCTCCAGCGAAGTAGGCGTACATTCCCCCGAGAATACAAACAATAGTTACCATGACGCCTGCCACGAATGCTTTCATCTCTTGCCTCCTGTGTTGAACCTATCCCTAAACAGTCAAGGTAGTGAGCTGATAGCTGACAGCAATCATCCGACAGCCCACCGTGAAGCCCTAACCCCAATTCCCGAATCCCGAACCCCGTATCCCGTGTCCCGTACCCCGCGTCCCGTTTCCGTCTGTACTGACCTCGGGGCCGCTCGATTGCATGCGCCTTGCCAACAATATTACCACTGCCGTCACGATGACGGCTGTGGCGGCCATCGCCAACACCCACCCGGGATGCCGCCCGGGATGTCGCATACCGACAACGAATCTGCGGCCGTAACGGGAAGCAATTATGGCGATGGCTCCGTACCGTAGGGCTCGGGCCAAGGTTACGATCATGAGGAACATTCGGAGCGGGTAATCCAACACGCCGGCGATGGCGAAGAAGGCGCTTGTCGGGAAGGGAAAAGGCAGAAGCGCAGATACCGCCAGAGCGCCCGTACCCCAGTGGTGGAAGTACTCCATAAGGCGGGCGACCCGGCGCTGTCCAAACTTGCGGTTGAGGTAATCCAAACCAGCGCCACGGGCAATTCGGAAGGTAAGGTAGGACCCAAGAACCGAACCTACCGTGGCGATTCCGGCGTAGTAATACCACGGCTCGCGCCTCCGGGCAGCAAGGATGGCCTCAAGAATATCGGGGCCGGAAAATGTGGGGATGGGGGAACCGTCGACGATCGAGAGAATAAACAGCCCAATTCCACCTAAATGCCGCAAGATCGCCTCGATCCCTTGCGGGTGTCGTGCGGCCGGTCGAACAAATTCCGCGAGTGTGGCGAGAAGCTGCACCGTTGCCTAGCGCTTACGATATCACGTTTTCAGGGAGTGGCGATGTTCGTGGATGAAGGAACTCACCGCAGAGGCACAGAGGTCACAAAGACGCAAATAAGAATAGCAGGTCAAAAATCTATTGAATCGTAATCTCCATCCGCATAAACAGAGGTGCCTCTCTCCGTGATCTCTGTGCCTCCGTGGTGAATCTTTTCGTCACGGGTCGATTCCTATCTTAACGCCTATGGGGTGTCGTTAGCTCAAACGGCGCGCACGTTGCGCAACAATTCATTGCGGCGGAGGTGGCCCGGGATTGTGGCAATAGTCGGCATGAGCCCTCATGCAATCTTCGTAGATATCCCTATTAACCTGCCTCGGCGCCCGCCTGCGCCGCAGGTGCGAAATCATCTCAGGCCGCCGCTGGTTCTGGACGGTCACGCTCTTCGCCTGCGCCTATCTATTCCTGGCCGCACTAATCGCGCTGCCCTTTGACTTTTATGCCGGCTATTTCCAGCCGCACGCCGCGGGTTGGTCGGACCAAGCTTTGCCCAATTGGCTGACAGGCGAAGGCGTGCACATTGCCGTCCAATTGGTCGCCGCGTCGCTGTTAATCTGGCTTCCCTATCGATTCATCTCCAGAAGCCCGCGCCGCTGGTGGCTCTATTGCGCCCTGGCGCTGATTCCGGTCGCCTTCCTGGCTCTGGTCGCTTTGCCCGTGTGGGTCGCACCGCTGACGACGACCTATAAGCCTCTCGACGATCGCGCGCTCGAAGCGCGGATCGAAGCGTTGGCGGCGCGGTGCGGCGTCGCGAACGTCCCCGTCTTTGTCGGCGGCAACGACACATCGGTGGTTGGGCTCGGCCCCACCAACCGCATCGTTCTTCAGAGCAACCTGGCGTCAGTCGAGACCCCTGACCAAATCGAGTTCACCATCGGCCACGAACTGAAGCACTACGTCATGGGGGACAACTGGAAGGCGCTGGCAATCATCGCTGCCTTCCTGCTGGCCGGATTTTGGCTCACCGACCGCCTGGGACGCGCGGCGATCCGCCGGTTCTCACGGCGCTGGGGGTTCTCGGAAATTTCCGACCCGGCGTCACTTCCGCTGATCGTGTTCCTGCTGACCTTCATCTGGCTTGCCATTTTGCCGTTTTTCAATCTGTTTGCCCGCCATATCGAGCTCGAAGCTGACCGCTTCGGCCTGGAATTGACTCATCAAAATCACGCTGCCGCGATGATATTTGCCAAAGATGCTCAAACCGGCCTCGCGACCGATTGGGATACTTTCTTCCTCATCTTCCAGGGAACACACCCTTCCATCGCCACGCGAATCAAATTCGCCAACGACTATAGGCCGTGGGAACAGGGGGCGCCGCTGGTCTACGGCAATGTCTGCAAATCTACCACAACGGGCCTACCCTAAGCGAAAGCTGACTACTGAATGCTGACAGCCGACAGCTAACAGCAGGCAGCCAATACCTAAACCCTGGTCAACTCCTGGTGCCTGACCCCGAACCCCGTGTGCCGTGTCCCGAATCCCGTGTCCCGCGCCTCCCGCAACTCTCTCATTTCAAGGCATATTTCATATTGCTGACGTCTTTGGGCCAGGGGCGGTCGAGGAGGTGCGTCAAAGGGTCGGGGGTTCCCTTCAGATAGCGGTCGAAAAAGGCGACGGCGTAATCGTTGATGATGGATTGGTAGGATTTATTCAGGTTTGTCCAGGCAAAATGTCCGGCGCCCGAAAACTCGATGTAATACTTGGGCGCAGCGGTCAGATCGTACGCTCCTCCCGAGCGCCGAACGTAAGGCGTGACCCCAATATCGAGCGTCCCGCCCTGGTACATGATCGGGACGTCGAGATGGCCCAAGTTCCCCTTCTTGATGAACGGCGAGCAATATGGGGACACTGCCAAAACTGCCTTGATGCGCTGATCCTTCCACGAAGGCCAAGCTCCCGCCATGGCCAGCACCGTGTACCCCCCGAGCGAGTGGCCGGCAAGACCGATGCGGCTGGAATCAATCGGGACACCCTGGAACGATTTTTCCTTCAGGATCGCGTCCAGGACCGCTTCCATGTCTTCGCCGCGATTGCGGTAAGTCGTGTCGCTCCAGGCGTCGGGACTGTGAAAGGGCACCTCCGACCGCGTGGTGGCAAGCTGGGCAAAAAGTTCCCCTTGATGACCAATGCCGGTGCCGCACGCTGCATCGAAATGGTTAGGGGCTAGGACGAAATACCCCGCCCCTGCCAAAGCCTCGGTCAAGAAGACCGATTGCGTGCCGCAACCCGTAAAGCCGTGCGAAAACAGGATGAAAGGATAGCCGTCCGGCGGCGGCGCCCCGGAAGGTTTCCACATCGCCACTCGCCGACCCGCAATGTCGACTTCGGCGACAGCGTGATCGGTCGCGCCGACCATCGTCACGAATTGGTGGTATACAAGAAAAGCGACAAAAGGTACCAGGAGGACCGTGCCCAGTGTTGCCAAAGCGGCCCTTGGCGCACGGCGTCCCACTTCGCTCCCCCCTCTTTTACGGAACCCCATCCCAGCCTCAAATCCGAGGGTAGAGCAAACGGGGGGGCAGGATCAAGCGCCGAAAGACCCAAGAGAGGAGGTCGCCGGCACCCGGGATCGGAGACTGATGCTAAATCCTACTCGGCTGGGGAGAAGCCAGCATTGAACCTGGCGGCAACACCGCGTCTCGTTTCGGGCGGCGGCGCAGGGCATTCTCTGCGGCAATGTGGACCACGTGCAGGAGTTCGGGATCCGAGAGGGGAGGAACGATGAAATCGAATGCGCCGCGTTCAATAGCTTGTACATAGAAACTCACATCGGCAAAAGGCGCGACGACGATAACGTTCACCGGCGCAGACGCTTTCCCGGCCAGAGTCAGCACATCCGCCCAATTGCCATCCGCAAGTTGGATTTCCGTAAAGACCAAATGAGGTGGGCATTCCGACCATAGCGACAGAGCCGCTTCCCCGCAATTCTTGGCCGTGGAAATGTCGATCGACTGTTCTTCGAGCGCCATGCGGAGAGCGTCAAGCGGGTCGTGCCGGGCCTGAACGAGCAGAGCCTTGATGCATTCCCTATTTCGATTCAACATATTCGGTCCTCCCTATCGTCCAGATTGGTGCGTGACGCTATTCTCGCCGCGCTCCCTCCGGTTCAGTGGCGAGCAAGACTTGAGGTACCACAGTCGCCACTAGATCACAACGCCAAGGCGATTGTCTCCCTCTTCCGTTAAGGACATTCACGGGAATCGTGACGGGCTGGTTAAGTTTGGAGGAAGGCCTATTGCCCTCCGCTTGCTGCGATTTACTCCCCCGATGGAGCTGCTGTGTGCGCAAGCCAAGGTTATCCGGATGTGCTAGAATTCCGCAGAGGGACTCTGTTCCGAAGGAGAAGAGGGCGCGCGTGTCTTCCCTGGTGGTTATGGGGAACCTCGTGACGATCCGAGTTTCACGATGGGGACCGCATCCGGCGCTCCCCGAAGAAAGCTCAGGGAATTCGGAGCGCCCATGGCCGCATACGCGAGAGCGGCGAAAATCTGTAGAATCGGCGCGCCTACTCGGATGAAAGGAAGCGTGGGCAACTATCCCTTGATTGTGATCGTGGGCCCCACCGCCAGCGGCAAGTCGGAGCTGGCCTTGGTGCTGGCTGAGCGGCTAAGCGGCGAGGTGGTGAACTACGATTCCGTGCAGTTGTATCGCGGCTTCGACGTAGGTTCGGGGAAATTGTCGCTGGCCGCGCGTCGGGGCGTTGCCCATCATCTGCTGGATTGCCTCGAACCCGCTGACGTCTTCACCGCGGGGGACTACCGCAGAGAGGCGTTGAAAGTCTTGGCTGACTTGCGCGACCGCACCAAGCTCCCCATATTCGCTGGGGGAACCGGGCTTTACCTGCGGGCCTTGCTGGTGGGCCTTTTTGAGGGCCCGGTCCGTTCTGAGGATCTGCGCGAACGATTGCGAGCCATGGTGGAACGCCACGGCCGGGAGTTTCTGCATCGCGTGTTGGCTCGCCTGGACGGCCCAGCGGCGGCCCGTATTCAGCCTCGCGATACGCAGAAATTGATTCGTGCCGTCGAGGTTTGTATTCTCGCCCGCCAGCCGCTCTCGGCGTTGCATGCGCACGGCCGGGTTGGTCTTGAGGGCTATCGCGCTTCCAAGGTTGGGTTGAATCCACCGCGTACCGAGCTTTACTCCCGCATCAACCGGCGGGTGCAAAGCATGTTCGCGGCGGGTTTGATGGAAGAGATGCAAACGCTGCGTAGCCGTCCGGACGCAGCCCGCGTCAAACCCTTGGGGGCTTTGGGCTACCGGCAGGCGTCTGCGGTCCTGGAGGGAAAGGCAAGCCGCGAAGAGGCCGTGATGGTTACGCAAACGGCCACCCGGCATTATGCCAAGCGCCAATTGACATGGTTCCGGCGCGAGTCTGATATTGCCTGGTTCGAAGGATTCGGCGACGACCCGCATATTCAAAGTCGCATTATGGAGACCCTGAGCCGGGCGCCGGTTCCCCCTTGCGAGGGGATACTTGCTTCCCCGGCGGTTCCCTCGGTTCCGTGACTTTGAAATGAGGGCGACCTTGGAAAATCGAAGGACATAAAGAGAGAGAAAAAAATGGATAAGCAACCGCAGAACATTCAGGACGGTTTTTTGAATTCCGCCCGCAAGGAAAAGATCCTGGTGACGGTGTACCTGCTGAGTGGTGTTAAGCTAACAGGTCGCATTCGCAGTTTTGACAAGTATTCCCTCATTCTGGAAAGCAACCACCAGGAGCAGATGGTTTTCAAGCACGCCGTCGCCACAGTGGTGCTGCCCCGTCCGGCGTCCTTGCCGGCGGCCCCGGGAACCCCGGAAGGATAGACGCATTCGAAGCTTGCAAGTATTGGAGAACGCATTCCTGGCGGGTTGGGAATCCACTCGCCGCGATGCCGTAACGGTGGGCATCGCGGACGCGGAGGACTCCTTGCGAGAACTTAAGGAACTCACCGCCAGCGCCGGCGCCCGCGTGGTGGGAACGGCGCTGCAACGCTCTTCCGACCCTGACCCCGCCACCCTGCTGGGACGTGGCAAGGTGCATGAGATTCGCGCTGAGGCGCACGCCGCTGGCGCGGACCTGGTGATCTTTGACCACGACCTCACCCCCACGCAACTTCGCAATCTCGAGAGAATGCTCGACCTGAAGGTCATTGACCGCACCCAAATCATTCTTGATATTTTCGCCCGCCGGGCTCGCAGCCGTGAGGGGCAACTCCAGGTGGAACTTGCGCAACTGAACTACCTGCTACCGCGGCTTTCCGGCCATGGAACGGCGCTCTCGCGGCTGGGCGGCGGCATCGGCACCCGCGGTCCTGGGGAACAGAAGTTGGAAATGGACCGCCGGCGCATCCGCGGTCGCATCCGGATTCTGACCGAAGGCATTGAGCGTGTCCGTTCACAGCGTGCCCTGCATCGCGCCCACCGGCGCGACCAGAATCTTCACACCGTGGCGCTGGTGGGTTACACCAACGCCGGAAAGTCCACTCTCTTCAACGCCCTGACTTCCGCCGGCGTGGTCACTTCCGCGCGCATGTTCGCCACCCTCGACCCCACTGTCCGCGCGCTTCCGCTGGACTCCCACCGCATGGCGCTGCTTTCCGATACCGTGGGTTTCATCCGCAAACTGCCTTCCCATCTAGTGGCGGCCTTCCGCGCCACGCTTGAGGAGTTGGAAGAAGCCCGCTTGTTGTTGCATGTTACCGACGCCTCCGACCCGCAGCGCGACGCGCAAGACGCTGCTGTCGAGGTTTTGCTCGAAGATTTGGGCGTGGCCGCCACACCGCGCTTGCACGTTTGGAACAAGGTGGATCTGCTTGCACCCGGGGAACGGCGCAAACTCGAAACAGAAGAGCGCAGCGTAGCGACCTCCGCCCAAACGGGGGAAGGCTTGGAAAATTTGCGCCAGCGCATTGCCGATGCGCTGGCCGCCGACCCTATGGTGGAGGCGGAGTTTGATCTTTCGTCGAGCGACGGAAAACACTTGGCATTGCTGCATCAGTCAGGTACCGTTGTATCCACCCATTACGAGGCCGACCGCGTGTTCGTAAGGGCCAGAGTGCCCGAATCCGTCCGGGAAAAACTCAAGCTCTCCACCATAGAAGCCTCGCGAGAGCGGTAAGTTATTGCTAATTCGAGGGGAAAGCTGCTTGTGGAAATCTTTGTGGAAAAGGTCGGTGCTTTTACCACGAGCTGAAAACCTACCCCACCCGCGATTTATGCGGGTGCGGCGATAACAAGAACTATTAGTTCTTTGTTTGCCATTAGTTGCGTGCATCCCCAACCTGCCGCCAGGAGCAAATTTCTTTGAAAATCCGTTTGACACCCGCAGCAATTCATGGATGGATTTTTGCACAATGATGAAGCATTTTGCGCCCGGTTTCTGCGTAGCCCTCGGCTCTCCGCCATTCCGCGCCAATTCAGGCTTTCCCGACTCTAGCCTCTTGTTATAGTTAATTGGTCGTTTTCCCGGGGGGGATTTCCAGAGGCTCGGGATTCCACCCGTTTGACAGACTCGCACGGGTGGTTTAGATTGGCTGTTCCTGATTCCGGCCACGAATTCTGCGGCTCCCCGCGAACCAAGGAGTGTTACCCCGAAATGCTGGATCTGAGTTTTGTCCGCGACAACCTGGAGCTGGTTAAAGGGAAAATGCTGGAGCGCGGGCTTGCCGACGTGCTGGCCGATTTTGAATCGCTCGATCGCGAGCGCCGCCGGGTGCTGGTGGAGGTGGAAGGGCGCAAGGCGCGACGCAACAAAGCCTCCGATGAGATTGCCACGCTCAAGAAACAGAAGCAGGATGCTTCCGCGCTGATTGCCGATATGAAGGCCCTCGGCGTTGAGATTCAGGAACTGGATGAGCAGGCGAAGGCCTGCGACGAGCGCCTGCGCGAGGTGCTGCGCCTGGTTCCCAACGTTCCGCACGCTAGCGTTCCCGTGGGCCACGGCTCCGCCGACAATCAGGAAATCCGCCGCTGGGGCCAGCCGCGCCAGTTCGTTTTCCCGCCGCAGGCGCACTGGGATCTGGGCCCGGCGCTGGGGATTCTGGATTTCGAGCGCGCCACCAAGATCACCGGCGCCCGGTTTGCCGTGTACTCGGGAGTCGGCGCGAAGCTCGAGCGGGCGCTCGCCAATTTCATGCTGGATGTGCACACCCGCGAGCACGGCTACACGGAAATCCTGCCGCCGTTCGTGGTGAACTCCGCTAGTCTTTTCGGCACCGGCCAGTTGCCCAAGTTCAAGGAAGATCTCTTCAAGCTTGAAGGCACGGATTATTGGCTGATTCCCACGGCGGAAGTCCCCGTGACCAATCTCTATCGCGGCGAGGTGCTGGAGGCCGAAAAGCTTCCCGTCAAGCACTGCGCCTGGACGGCCTGCTTCCGCAGCGAGGCCGGCGCCGCGGGCAAGGACACCCGCGGCATCATCCGCCAACACCAATTTCAGAAGGTGGAGCTGGTCAAATTCACGCTCCCGGAAAACTCCTTCGACGAGTTGGAACGGTTGACGCATGATGCGGAAGAAATTCTCCAGCGGTTGGAGCTGCCCTACCGCGTCATCACCCTTTGCACGGGCGACCTGGGCTTCAGCTCCGCCAAGACCTACGACCTGGAGGTCTGGCTGCCCGCCGCGGGCGAGTACAAGGAAATCTCCTCCTGCTCGAACTTTGAGGCCTTCCAGGCGCGCCGCGCCAACCTTCGATTTCGGCGCGGCAAGTCCGGCAAGACGGAGTTTCTGCATACTCTGAACGGCAGCGGCCTGGCCGTGGGCCGCACGTGGGTCGCAATCATCGAAAACTACCAGCAAGCCGACGGCTCGGTCATTGTCCCCACCGCTCTGCGCCCCTACCTCGATGGCCTGGAGCGCATCACGCCGCCTTCGTAAAGTAGGCAGTAGGCACAAGGCAGTAGGCAGCGGGTATTGATCGAGCCCTCGGATTATCTGGACATCTCGCCATCGGGTCATTGAGTCATCGGATCATTGAGTCATCGGGTCATTTTGAATCTTGAATCTTGGATTTCCGATTCCATTTTGAATCCGCGATTTCAAATTCCGCATCTCAAGTGCGCAATCTCCAATCTGTGATGTCAAGTCTGCGATTCCAAGTCCGCGATTTCAAATTCCCCATCTTAAATCCGCAATCTCAAATCTGAGATTTCAACCCTGCAATTCCCCCGTCTGCGATTTCAGGTCCGTGATTTCAAATTTGCAATTTCAAATCTGAGATCAGCATACCCCAGCCCCGGCACTTGGCCCTTTCATTAACTCCCGCCCTTTCATCAACATAATGGAAAGCGACCTATAGGTCTTTTATTTTCAGCAATATAATGGAAAGGCACAATTCGGACATTTTTGATCCATTTGTTTTCAATAACATAATGGAGGTTACCTCATTATCCCCCCCCGCGCTTTTTGGGGGCCCATTGCCACAAATGACGCTAACCAGCTTACTATCAACGACTTGGAATTCTTGATGGATCATGGGCAATTTCGCTAACTACGTTTATTATCATCAACATAATGGAGAGGCGGCGCCTTTTGCGAATTCTCACGCACTTGTCCCGGGGCAAAAGATGAGAATTCCTATCCCTCTCCTTGATCAGCAGGGCATCCGTCAGCCGGCAGATTGACTTGCCCGGTTTGTCCAGCCTCCCTCACATCCCCTCCTCAGCCCTTGTCGCGGCTCGCGGGACACACCCTTTGCTCCCGGCACCTGCTTTCCCCCGTTTACCGCCTACCGACCACCACCCGGCCCTGTGCGAATTGACCCAGTACCCTCCGCGTATCTGTAGGCTAGCACGTTGGCGACCACTCTCATGCCGTTGTTGGCAGAATTGCTATCCGGAGGAGAAAAAAAGAAGCCCTGGCTTGGCGAATTCTCAACTCGTAGGAAAAGCGCAGAAGAATGTGCTCTCCGCCGAATAACGTCGCCCTTATCAGGAAACTGGAACCGGACACAATGTCGTATAGACATTAAGTCTTACTCACAAAGTTTATGCT
>JBEKLF010000206.1:0-15499 GCA_050010335.1 Terriglobia bacterium | reverse complement strand
GCAAGGCCTTCTTGGGAATGCGAAAATAGGAAGGGATCAGGAGAACTCCGGCGGAAGCGTCGGACAAGGCTTGCTTATTGACTTCACTTGCAGCGGTCCAATTGTCGTCTCCGAAACTCCTGTGGTGATCGGGAGATCGGGTGATCGTGCCATCGGGCGATTTAGCGATTGGTGATTTGCGATTTCCAAATTCTGACCCGCATCCGGGATGGAAGGGGCGAAAAGAATCGCGTCAAACGAAGGTGATTGGGAGTATGCTCAGTTTTACCGGCTGGACAAAATGAAAACCCAATAGGACGGAGACCCATGAAAAACATCCAAGTCTCGCGTTTCACTCTGATGCTGCTCGCCGCAATGGTGCTGGTTGCAGGCGTGCATCAGGCTCAAGCTCAGCAAGCTAACAACAAAACTCCAAACCTCTCCGAGAATAAGCCGGAGACGCTCGGCTTCTCGTCCGAGCGGCTCGATCGGCTGCACGCGGTGATGCAGCAGGAAGTGGCCCAGAAGCAGCTTGCCGGCATCGTAACCCTGCTGGCGCGCCACGGTAAAGTTGTCGAGGAAAGGACTTATGGCAAGAAGGACATCGCGAGTGGCGCTCCGATGACGCGGGACACGATCTTCCGCATTCTCTCCATGACCAAGCCCGTTACCGGCGTTGCCATGATGATTCTGTACGAAGAGGGCAAATGGCACCCTTCCGATCCGATCTCGAAGTACATCCCCGAGTTCGCCCATCTGAAAGTCTTTAAGGGCGCGGACGACAGCGGCAAGATGATTCTCGAAGACCCCGTCCATCCCCCTACCATGCACGAGCTGATGACCCACACCGCGGGCTTCACCTACGGGTTCTTTGGCAATACTTTGGTCGATAAGATGTACGTGGACGAGAAAGTGTGGCAATCCCAATCGCTGCAAGAAATGATGGACAAGCTGGCGAAGATTCCATTGCTCTACCAGCCGGGAACGCGCTGGGTCTATAGCGCGTCGACGGATATCCAAGGCTACATCGTGGAGAAGTTATCGGGGCAGTCCCTGCCTGATTTTATGCAGCAGCGGATTTTTGGACCCCTCGGAATGAAGGACAGCGGCTTCTATGTTCCTCCGGAAAAGCGGAACCGGTTTGCCACGCTTTATGCATCGGGCCAGAACGGCGAATTGGTTGTGAACGCGGCCCCGGGCGCGACCCCCGACGATTATGCAACGCAGCCATCCTTGCCGACGGGCGGCGGGGGTATGGTCTCAACCGCCGAGGACTACCTGCGCTTCGCTCAGATGCTCCTGAACGGAGGCGAACTGGACGGCGTGCGCATCCTCGCGCCGGCCACCGTCGCGCTCATGACGGCAAATCATCTCGCCCCCAGCCTCATGACGGGCGAGTTCTCAGTCGGTCCGGTGACGATCCGCCCGGGCTTGGGGTGGGGCTACGATTGCGCGGTCTTCACGGACCCGCTCGAGGCCGACGCCGTGGTGGGGAAAGGTACATTCTTCTGGCTGGGAGCGGCGGACACCTGGTTCTGGGCTGACCCCACGAACGATCTCATTTTTATCGGCATGACCCAGCGAAGGATTGGGCCTGGGGAGCCCGATGTGGAGGCTTTGAGCCAACCCGCGGTCTATCAGGCGCTGGCGAAGCCGCGGTTGTGACCCGCGCCAGCCACTCGCCACTATCCACTAATCACTGTTCTCCGCACCGCATAAATTGCGGCGGCGCCCAGGATGCCGGCTGCGGTTATGATGCTCCAGGCGAGGTCATAGCTATGGGTTGCTTCGAAGATTCTCCCCGCCAGCACGGGTCCAAAGAACTGCCCCAGGGAATCGGCCATGATGATGAGGCTCAAAAGCTTTCCCAGTGATGCCAAGCCGAAGCACTCGGCCGTGACTAACGGAATCAGTAGATAATCCGCTCCCATGGCAAATCCAAAAATCGCCGCAAACGTCCAGAGCGCGGCAGGGTGCTTCGCCAAAAAGAGCAGGGGGATCGCCAGCGCCAGGAGCAGATAGAATAGTGCCATGACGTTTTTCTTGTTGTAGCGGTCCACGAGATAGCCCACCGCCACCCTTCCCACCAATCCCGCGAAGAGCAATCCGCTGGAGACGTTGGAAGCCCGAACCGTGGTGTACCCGGTGTCACGAAGGAATAAGACGAATTGCTGGATCACCGTTCCAATGGCGCCGATGGTGAGTGTGCTGCCTGCGAGGATGAGCCAGAAATTGGCGGTTCGGACCGCCGCACCCAGGGAGACTGAGGATGCCTGGCCTGCTCCTATTGATGCCTGCGCGGGTTCAACCCCGTCCGCAGCCAGCCCTATTTCTCCCGGAGCCGAACGCATCAGCCACTGCGCAATGGGAAAGAGAACCACGGCGATCAAGGCGCCGATGATGACGAACGCGCGCCGCCACCCCAGCCCGCCGATCAGGTGTGCCGCCAAAACCGGCGCAGCTACCCCGCCCAGTCCCAGGCCCAAATACGCGTAGCCCATGGCGCGTCCGCGCTTCGCCCGGAACCAATTGGAAACCAGGACCTGGTTGGATATAGGGCCGGCCAGAACATAACCCACCACCTCCACGATGCACAGGACGTAGTACTGCCACAGGCGCGTCATCCCGCCCATCAGGATCAATGACAAAGCCACCAACAGAATGCCGACGCGCACCACTTGCCGGGCGCCAATGCGGTCGAGGAGCGCGCCCATAAAACCGAAAGCGGGCGCCACGACGACGAAACCAAGAAACAACCCTTGCGCCACCTGGCTGCGAGTGAAATGTAGTGAATCAACCAGGGAAGTATAGAAAACAGGAAGCCCGTAAAAGACCAGGCCCACGGCGAAAAACAAATTCAAGAAGGCCGCCAGGACCATCCACCAGCCGAAGAAAACTCGCGTTGATGAGGTTTGGTTCATGAGTAGATTTGCAATTCCGCAGGAGTAGCGCGGACCTGTTCTTTAGGTCCGCGGCTTGTCCCCAGCGGGCGAGGAAAAGCCGCGGACCTAAAGAACAGGACCGCGCTACGCATCCTCGTCAGCCGAACTCCGGTCCCAGAATCGCACCCTGAAGTTCCGGACGGCCAGGGAAATCATTGCGCCCGCGATACATTCGCGTCAAGGGTCGCGAGAATTGGAAGCCGCGTTCGCGCAGCAATGTCACCGCCCAGGGGCTGCTCTTCATTCCATCTACAAAAGCCCTTTGGCCGCGTGAACGAAGGAGGAATTCATCCAACAAACTGCGCGCGGAAGCTTTATCCTGCGCCACCCAAGGTCCCAGATGGTCAGCCAACGCACCATGGCGTCCCAAGCTATACCCCGTAAGTTTCCCCTGGGTTCGGGTTTGCAACACGAGCGCAGGATGCTCAAGGGCGATTGACCGCAACAAGGTGCTTCGGTCAGCGCCAAAAACTTCGCGATCTTTATCGAGCATTTCTTGTGTCAACGAACCGGCCACGACCGGGGCGTCGGGCGCTCGAGTGCGTTGCAACTGCCAGCGCTCAAGTTCGTACTCGGTAACGAACCCAAGTTTCTCGTACAGAAGCTTGCCTTGCGGGGTCGCATCGAGTTTCATGCTGGGAATGCCGCAACCGTCAAGATACGCGATGGCTTTCTCGAGCAGCTTTCTGCCGATCCCTTGGCCGCGCCGTGCGGGGTCCACAAGGACCATCCCGATCCACGCGAACCGGCCTTCATAGGAAATGGTAGCGGCCGTGCCCGCCACCTCGCCGTCGGCCTCTGCCACGAAGCACCCTTGAGGGCTCGCGAAAAGAAACCTTTCCCAATCACCGCGAGTCTGATTCCAGCCGGCAATCTCCTTCAGCCGCAACCCGGCGGGGATGTCGTCCGGGGTCATCATACGGAGAGAAATATCCATGCTGTACGTTCCTAGGGGAAACCCGAGAGTCGCCTTACATGGCCTCAGTCGGGTTGAAGAGTTTGAGAGCCTTATTGGTAGAGGCGAGAAGAGACTTATCGGCTCTTTTATTTAGCCCGCCTGAACACGTCATTCAAACCTCCGAGCCTTCGCAGGTTCCGGAGGGCTTGAAGACCGGCTTCCACGGCCAGGCGCTCGTCAATGAGTCGGCGCACCGCTTCCGAATTATTTCGTGACTGGAGGGTCCTGCGCTGCCGCCGGACCTCGGCGACTTCCAGCATAAGATTGGTTCGTGTGAGTGCCACTTTGCCCATTGTATCTTCCGGTGCGTATGTCCAACCACCATTATATGCAACGGACTCTCGTCCGCAATCGGCTTCGTGCGGCCGTACCTTCATCCCCCCGACTGTTGCAGCAATTTCGCCACCAGCGCCGTCCACCCGGTTTGGTGGCTGGCGCCCAGGCCCGCGCCGTTGTCGCCATGAAAGTATTCATAGAACGGGATCAGGTCGCGCCAGTGAGGGTCAGACTGGAAAAGCTCGTTCCCGCCGAAGACGGGGCGCCGTCCGTCGCTGCCGCGCAGAAAGATGGAGGTCAATCGCCGCGAGATTTCCTCCGCGACTTCCCACAAGGTCATCATGCGGCCAGAGCCAGTGGGGCATTCAACCTTCAAACAATCGCCGTAGTAGTAATGAAATCTCTGCAAGGATTCGATGAGCAGGAAATTAAGGGGGAACCACACCGGGCCTCGCCAGTTGGAATTGCCGCCGAACAGACCTGCCGTGGACTCGGCAGGGTCGTAGCTAACTCGATATTCCTGATTATTGATGGTCAGTACATAAGGGTTCCGCGCATGAAACTTTGATACGCTGCGAATCCCGTGCGGCGCCAGGAACTCCTGTTCATCCAGCATGTAGCGAAGCATCCTCACCAGTTTTCTGCGGCTGACAATGGAGAGTTGCCGGCGAATTCCGGCTTCGGACTTTTGCGTCATTTCGATGTGATGGGGTACATTCGGAACATTGTCGAGAAACCATTGCATGCGCCGCTTGAAACCGGGCAATCGATCCAGGGCCTCCGGCTCCAGGACTTCCACCGCATAGAGCGGAATAAGTCCCACCATTGACCGCACCTTCATGAAATCGTGCTGATTATTGGGGAGATGCAGAACGTCGTAATAGAATCCGTCCTGCTCGTCCCACAAGGAAATTCCGTGGCCGCCCCGGTTGTTCATCGCCTGGGTGATATAAACGAAATGCTCGAAAAACTTGCTGGCCACGTCTTCATAAGCGGGATCTTCACGGGCCAGCTCCATGGCGATGGCGAGCATGTCGAGGCAATACATACCCATCCAACTGGTGCCGTCGGATTGTTCGATGTGGCCGCCGGTGGGAAGAGGCTTCGAGCGGTCAAACACCCCGATGTTGTCGAGTCCCAGGAACCCGCCCTCGAAAACGTTTCTGCCATCGGGGTCCTTGCGATTGACCCACCAGGTGAAATTGAGCAGAAGCTTGTGGAAGACCTTCTCGAGAAACTCCCGATCCGCGCTGCCCCGCCGCCGCGCTTCGATTTTGTAGACGCGCCACGCCGCCCAGGCATGCACGGGAGGATTGACGTCGCTGAATGCCCACTCGTAAGCCGGAAGCTGGCCATTCGGGTGTTGATACCACTCGCGTAAGAGAAGGATGAGTTGCTCCTTCGCGTAGTCCGGGTCCACCAGGGCCGTGGCCACGCAGTGGAAGGCCGTGTCCCAGGCGGCGTACCAGGGGTATTCCCACTTATCGGGCATGGAGATGACGTCCGAGTTGTAGAGATGAGTCCAGGAATGGTTGCGTTCCATCGTCCGTTCCGGAGGAGGGGGTGGGCCGGCCGGGTCGCCTTCCAACCAGGTTCGCACGTCATAATGATAGAACTGCTTTGACCAGAACAGCCCTCCCATCGCCTGGCGGAATACGTCTTGGGCATCGGCAGAAAGGGTGGGAGGAATGACCTTGGAATAGAACTCATTCGCTTCGGCAATGCGCTCTTCCATCACCGAGTCGAAACCGTCGCTGAGCACATCGTCGCTGGGCTGTTCGCCTGTAAACCGCAGACGGAAGACGCCGCTTTGCCCCGGCGGAATCTCCACTCGATAGGATGCTGCAACCTTCGTGCCTTCGGGAAGTGGATTGACGGCATTCCGCATGCCGTGGACGATATAGTCGTTGATCCCGTCCTTGACGTGCGGCGTGCGGTTGCCGACGCCAAAGAGCCGCTGGAAATTGGTTTCGTTTTCCGTAAAGAGCAATTCGGGATGTTCCTGGCAGATCAGCCAACGCGAGCCGTAGTGACGGTGCTCGGCGCGAATCACCACCGCCACGGAAAGGTCTTCGGCTCTTGCCAGTGTCGGGCGCCAGTCGTCCCTGCCCCACGACCATGTGTTGCGGAACCAGAGCGTGGGAAGCAGATGCAGAGTGGCGGCCTCGGGGCCGCGGTTGTGGGCGGAAATGCGGATCAGGATATCGTCGGGAGTGGCCTTCGCATATTCCACAAACACGTCAAAATAGCGATTCCCGCTGAAAATGCCGGTGTCTACCAGCTCAAACTCAAAATCCTTTCTGCTCCTTCGCTTGTTCTCTTCCACCAGCCAGGCGTAGGGGAATTCCTGTTGCGGATACCGGTAAAGATATTTCATGTACGAATGCGTGGGTGTTGATTCGAGGTAAAAGTAGCATTCCTTCGCGTCCTCGCCGTGATTGCCCTCTTCTCCGGTGAGCCCGAAGAGGCGTTCTTTCAGGATGGGGTCGCAGCCATTCCACAAGGCCAGGGCAAAGCAGAGGTATTGATGCCGGTCACAGATGCCGGCAATCCCATCCTCGCCCCAGCGGTAAGCACGCGAGCGGGCGTGGTCGTGAGGGAAGTAGTCCCAGGCGGTGCCGTACCGGCTGTAGTCCTCGCGAACGGTTCCCCATTGGCGTTCGCTCAAGTACGGTCCCCAGCGCTTCCAGTGGAGCGTGCGCAGGTGCGACTCCTCCAGCCTCTGCTCCTCACGAGTCATAGAAGATCCCGGTCGAACGTTGAGTGTCGAGAGAAGATTCAAAACAGCCCTGAAAACAAAACATCTTCCCTGTTCCGCGCGGCATTGTCAATCGTTGCCGGATTTGGGTCCTGGCTGCGGGAAGTCCGCGCAGTGCGCTACACAAAAGTGAAAGCGGAGATCGCTTGGGCGTAGCGTGGGCGTCCCCCACCCTCCGACGCTTGGCGTCCTTCCCGCGCCATTTACCATCCGTTCGCCCCTCCGATTCTGCCTCTGCTCATCACTTGAGTTATCGGTGTTCTTCAATAACCACATTTGTTATCATCAACATCGTGGAAAGCACCCTATAGGTCATTTGTTTTCATCAACATCGTGGAAAGCACCCTATAGGTCATTTGTTTTCATCAACATCGTGGAAAGCCCGATTTCGGACATATTTTCTCCATTTGTTTTCAACAACATCGTGGAACATCCCTTCATTTTCTCCCCCCCGTTTTTTCGCTGCTTCGCCGTCGAGAACTGACTAACTTGCTTAATCTCAATGACATGCATTTTTTCGAGACTCCCATCGTCAGGAGCTAACCCCTTTAATTTCTAGTACATCGTGGAAGACTGGGGGACGTTGCAGGGTCGCTCTTTGTGGCTTGGGCTTCCTGCCCAAGTCTCCTTCACGGGCAGGATACCCGTGCCTGGAGTTTCTACATTTTCTTTGGGGCAAACCAAGCTGGGGCATTACCGGTTTCTCCTGCGGCGGACCGAGGAGGCGACTTACCCTGTCCTCGAGCGCGTTCTTTTCGTCTGGCCGACCCTCCGTGCAGGGCGGGTCGAACTTGGGCTCGGAATTACCCGCGCCGCCCCTTCCCTCGGAGTTCAACTTTGCGAGGCTTGCACTCTAGCCACCTGAGCTCGAAGTTCCCGTTCCCTGGACCCCTAACAGCGTTTCCTTTCAATAACATTCTGGCCTCGCGACGCCAAGTGGCTTATTTTTCATATACATTCTGGCCTAGGGGTGAATTTGCGCCAAGTCAAAATAGTATCCCCTTTGTTATCAGATACATTCTGGGATAAGCCTGCATTTTTTATCCCCCTTTTTTTCGTGCCGGCAAGGACCATGGCAATTAAGGACTTGGTTTTCAATGACTTGAAGTTTTCAGTGAATTCCGCATTTCTCCATAACCTACTGTGTTTTCATACACATTCTGGCCTCCAAGGCGATCGCCGGAAGGGCGGATGGAGGCCTTTGCCACCTCGGACATCGGCATCCCCCGGCTCCCGCCAAGCTCCTGCCGGGAGTCGTAGCGCGTTGAGCGGCCGGCGGGCAGGAATCCTCAACCCTTAGTATACAGGTGGGCAATATCTTTGTCAAGAGTATAATAGCTATACTCTTAGCCTAATGATAAAGACACCCTGTCCGAAGGGGAGGTTCCCGCAGCGGGGAGCCCGGGGTCGCGGAGGCCGCGTCGGCGGTCACGGAGGATCGGAGCGGCGAGTTGACCTCGCCATGGCGGACCGGGATCCGCGCCTGAGCGGGCAAGATGCCCGTGCTCACAGTACCGGACCACTGACAACTGACACCGATTCCCACTGCGTGATTTCGTCCGGAAGTTGCCCTCCATACTGTAGGCTAGCAACTTGATGGCCACTTTCGAGGTAGATTCCTGCGAATTTCCTACCGGTAGGAAATTGGAGCAGATTTATTTTCACAATTTCCGGCGCGTGGGCATCCTGCCCGCGTATTTTTGCGGAAGCGGGACGCTCTCCCGCGCCAGCAGGAGAGACCCCGATACATCGGGGCAGGCTGCCCACGCCACGTTCGCTTTTTCACTCTTGTGTGTCACACCCAAGTCTGGCGTTGACATGTTCTGACTGGGACATTGCAAACTGCGGCGGCCTGATATAACCTATCCCTATTCCAAGGGGCAAAACGGGGATTCGGGTTCTTGACCTTTTTTGAAGAGTTTCGGCAGCATGCTCTGAGCGAAAAGAGGCGCCGGACTCGAGTCCCGCGCCGGAGGAGATCATGATCACGCTGAAAGTAAATGGGACGGAGCGGACCGTGGATGTCGATCCGGACATGCCGTTGCTCTGGGTTTTGCGCGATACCCTCGGCCTGACGGGAACAAAGTTCGGCTGCGGCATGGCGCTGTGCGGAGCTTGTACGGTCCACATTAATGGCGAGGCCGCCCGTTCGTGCGTCACGCCGATTTCCAGCATTGCCGGAAAATCCATCACCACCATCGAAGGCCTTTCGGCGAATGGCCTCCATCCCGTGCAGAAAGCGTGGATGGAATTGAATGTTCCCCAGTGCGGTTACTGCCAGTCCGGCCAAATTATGCAGGCCGCGGCATTGCTCAACAAGAAACGCAACATCACCGATCAGGATATCGACGATGAAATGTCTGGCAACATCTGCCGGTGCGGGTGCTTCAAGCGCATTCGATATGCGATCAAGGCTGCCGCGGAGGGAATGGCATGAGCACGGTCCAGGAAGTAAGCCGCCGCAGTTTCTTGCAAGGGATTCTCTCCAGTGGCGCCCTCGTTCTTTGCGCCCGATTCGTTCCCGCGGACGTGTGGGCCGCCGGCCTTCTGGACGGAACCTCTGCCGACCGCGCCACGCTGCATACGGACGTCTGGGCGGGAATCAATCCGGACGGCACGGTGTTCATCATTTCTTCCCGCTCGGAAATGGGCACGGGAATCCGCACCTCTCTTCCTATGGTTCTCGCCGATGAGCTGGACGCCGACTGGAAACGGGTGAAGATCGAGCAAGCCCTCGGGAATGAGAAGCTATACGGCGACCAGGATACGGACGGGTCGCATTCCATTCGCAGCTTCTTTGATGTTATGCGCCAGTCCGGCGCCTCTGCCCGTACTATGCTCACGCAGGCCGCGGCTCAGCGATGGGGTGTCCCGATCGGTGAATGCGCGGCCGATCTGCACACGATCGTTCATCGCCCGTCGGGTCGACGCTTGGGCTATGGTGAACTTGCCGCCGATGCCGCGAAGTTGCCCATACCTAAGAAGGAAGACCTCCAGTTCAAGCCGCGTAGCGTATGGCGGTACATCGGGAAAGGGACATCCAGCTACGATCTGCGGGACCTCTGCACCGGCAATGCCATGTATGGAATGGACGCTCGCATCGACGGCATGGTCTACGCTTCGGTGGAACACCCTCCGGTGCTGGGCGGCACAGTGAAATCCTACGACGATCAGCAGGCCCTCCAGGTGAAGGGCGTGCAACAGACCGTCGCGATCGATCCCTTCAAACCGCCCTGGGGTTTCCAGCCGCTGGGCGGAGTCGCGGTGATCGCCAACAACACCTGGGCGGCATTTCAAGGCCGCAAAAAGCTCAACATCTCGTGGGAGGACGGACCTAACGCGAGCTATAACTCGGACACCTACCGGAAGGAATTGGAGAAAACTTCGCGCCAGCCTGGGAAAGTCGTCCGCAACGAGGGAGACGTGGATGCCGCCTTCGCCAGCGGCGCAAAGGTTCTTGAGGCAGGCTATTATCTACCGCATCTGGCGCACGCCGCCATGGAGCCCCTGGTCGCGACGGCGGATTTCAAGGATGGCAAAGTCACCATCTGGGCCCCGACGCAAAGCCCGCAGGGCGTGGTGGATACCGTATCGTCGCTCCTGGGAATTTCCAAGGACGATGTAACTTGTCATGTAACGCTCTTGGGCGGAGGCTTCGGACGCAAGTCGAAGCCGGACTACGTTGGTGAAGCCGCGGTCCTTTCGAAGAAACTCGGCAAGCCGGTCAAGGTTGTCTGGACGCGCGAAGACGACATTCAATTCGACTACCTGCACTCCGTTTCGGCAATGTATTTGAAGGCTGCCGTGGATGCAAGAGGCCGGCCGACGGCGTGGCTGCACCGTTCCGTTTTTCCACCCATTGGTTCGATGAACAACCCCAACGCCACCACGGGCGACGAGATTTCTATGGGCGCGTCGGATGTACCCTACGACATCCCGAATCTGCGCGTCGAAAACGGCGAGGCGCTGGCGCACATCCGCATCGGGTGGCTGCGATCCGTGGGCAACATCTACAATGCCTTCGCGGTCCAGACTTTTACGGACGAGCTTGCCCACGCCGCGGGCCGGGATCCGGTGGAGTATTTGCTCGACGTCATTGGCCCGCCTCGCATCGTCAACCTTAAGGATCCTGAACCCGGCTATCCTTTCGATACGGCCCGCCTGCGCCGCGTGACGGAAATGGCGGCGGAGAAAGCGGGGTGGGGAAAGCGCAAGTTCGGTCATGGCACCGGAATCGGAATCGCCAGCCACCGCAGTTTCCTCACTTACGTTTCGACGGTTGTCGAAGTGGAAGTGAACGACAAGGGAGAGGTTCGCATCCCGCACGTGTTCACCGCCGTAGATGCCGGCACGATTGTGAATCCTGAACTTGTCCGTCTTCAATTCGAGGGCGCTGCCGTGTTTGGGACCAGCATCGCGCGAAGCGGTGAGATCACTGTCCAAAACGGCAGGGTCGTTCAAACCAACTTCAACAATTACGCTGTTTCCCGCATGAGCGAAGCCCCGCTCGAAATCAGCGTTGACCTGGTGGACAGCAATGAGCCTCCCGCTGGCGTTGGCGAGCCTGGCGTGCCTCCCTTCGTTCCGGCACTAGGCAACGCGATCTTTTCTGCGACGGGTAAGCGCCTTCGGGAATTGCCCTTGTCGAAGACCAACTTGGCCCGGCAAACCGCCTAGCGTGTCGCACGAGCCGGTGGGGGCGCAGACCAACTTTCAGGCGCTGCCTGGCGCCGATCAGCGGGGCGGCGTGATAGGCTTCGGAACAATATCGTCATCTGAATTAGACTACTTGTTGGGTGAGAGGAGAAATCGTATGGACTATTATGGAGCCAAGGAGTTAGCCGAAAGTTTTCGCACCGTCCGGAAAAACACGATTATGATTGCTCAAGAGCTCCCGGAAGAGAAATACAGTTTTCGACCAGCCCCCAACACACGCACTGTCGATGAGTTGTTGGCGCATATTTCCCTGGCGTACAGTTTTCAATACCAGGTTCATGCCCAGGAGCGCCGGTCTTCGCTCGAGGGATTTGATTTTCCCTCGCTGATGCAACGTATGACGGCGGAAGAAAAGGCGCCGCGGAGCAAGGATCAGACGCTGGAGATGCTTCACAGCTCTGGCAAGAAATGGGCTGATTGGCTCGAGGGGCTTACGGAGAGTTTCCTCGGCGAGCGCGTTGCGATGCGTGCCGGGATGACCCCTTCATCAAAGAGCCGTTTCGAAATGATTCTCTCGGTCAAAGAACATGAAATGCACCACCGGGGCCAGTTGATGCTCATTGA
Organism: Terriglobia bacterium; assembly: GCA_050010335.1. Classification (GTDB taxonomy): domain Bacteria; phylum Acidobacteriota; class Terriglobia; order UBA7540; family UBA7540; genus Bog-366. The sequence continues at coordinate 3,306 of JBEKLF010000206.1, read as the reverse complement.
GCGCATCGTGGGAATCGTGCCGCACCTAACGCGCGAGATGCAAGCACGCATGGCTGCCGCTCCCGTGAAAAGCTGACTGCCTTATAGCTTTGATCGCGACCCAACCACCGGCTGAGGTGGACCAAGGTTTTAACGCGTCTGCGATTTCCCAAAGGGGCGTCTGGGACCGGACGCCTTCCCTCTGTCCACGGGCCATCATGGCACGCCGCCTGAAAATATATTTGTGTCAAATCTAGGACTTAGAAGCGCCCATTGTGGATAACCCGCCAATGGGCGACGCTCCCCAATAATCCTTGACAATCATATCTGAAAGATATATCTTATAGATATATGAAGCTCAATCGCACAGCCTATGTCATCCTTGGCGTGCTTTCCATCGAGCCCAACAAGTCCGGCTATGGCATTCGGAAGGCCGTCGAGGGCAGCGTTGGATACTTCTGGGGTGAGAGTTACGGGCAAATCTACCCTACCCTCAAGCGGCTGGCGGCCGAAGGTCTGATCGTCCGCAGCGGGTCAGCTTCTGCGGCCAAAAGGCGGCGACAGGAGTATTCCCTGACCGACGCCGGGCGCGCGTGCCTCCGGGAGTGGCTTGCCGTTCCCTTTCAGAACGATCCGCCGCGCAACGAATTCCTGCTCAAGCTGTTCTTTGGACGGGAGGCGGCGCCCGGCGTCTCGATCGGGCACATCCGGGAGCTTCAGGAGAAGAACCGGCGCATGCTCACCACCCTGTTGAAAATCGAATCCTTCGCAGGGACACGAGGCCCGCAAAATAATCCCCATCTGCCGTACTGGATGCTCACGCTGAGCTTAGGTATTGCCCTGACCCGCACCGCGCTCGAATGGGGAAAATCCGCGCTGGCCACGCTTTCTTCCGCCGAGGCGACAGCCGCCCCAGACCCGCCGCCGGCCAACAACAACCCCGACGCCGCCGACGCCTGAACCTCGCAAGGGGGTCCGCAACCCACTGGTGCGAACACGGAGCGCAGACCCCAAGGAGAACTTCAAAATGTCTACCATGGTCCATAATCGCCGCAGTTCGCAGATTTTGGCGTGGGCCGTCGCCAGCCTCTTTATTTTCGGCTTTTTCTTCCCTCTTGTCGGAACGTGGACGAGCGTCATCCTGGGAGTTTGGTTCGTGGGCACGCAAAAGCCCTGGCGCGGATTTCTCTGGATGGGTGCCTTCGCCTTTGTTCCCCATCTGCTCGCAAGCTGGCGCAACTTCCCCCTGACCGGTCCGCAGCAGACGCTGGAATATCTGGGCTGGATGCTCCTCGCCGCCCTGCTCAGCGTGGCGCCCTTCACCTTCCACCGTCTCACCAGCCCCCGCCTGCCTGGATTCCTTTCCACTTTCCCCTTTCCGCTGGCGGCAGCGGCGCTCGAGACGCTGGTTCTGGTGCGGCTAGCGGCCAACGTTTTCAGCCTGAACGATCTCTCTCATAGCCAGAGGGCCAACACGCCGCTGCTGCATATCGGCGCAGTTTTGGGAATCGCCGGGATGGTTTTTCTGATTGGTTGGTTTGCGGCGGTGGTCCTCTGGATGTGGAATCACGAGTTCCGCGCCACCAAGATCGTCGGGGGCGCAAGCGTCTTCGCCGCGGTCTACGCGCTTGCAGCCGGATACGGACTCTTGGGGCAATTTAGTGGCTCGCTTCTGCCGCAAACCCTACCCACCGGAACAACCTTTGCTTGGATCTGCCTCGGCGGAGCCTTCGCCCTAAGCGTCTGGGCAGTGATCCATGCCGACAAGCATCGCGAGACCTGGGCCGACAAGCCGGAATCCGTGGCGCGAGTGCAAAGCCCCTATACCGGCGAGCCTTTGCAGGTCGTCCGCGAACAGGGTCGGGAAGCCTTGCTCAGTCCCTCCGGCGAGCGGTTCCCGATTCATCACGGAATTCCCGTCTTTCTCAAGCCGGAGGACCTCACCGGCCTCAACCGCAAATACAACCACCTGTATGAAACCATCGGCGGCTTTTACGACGACACCCAGCGCGTGGTGTGCGCTCTGAGGGGCTGGGACCGGAATGCCTACGTGATGAGCTACCTCGGGTTGCTCGAAATCAAGCCGGGAGATGCGGTGCTTGAGACCTCGGTGGGGACCGGCCTCAACTTCCAATACCTGCCGCGCGACATCAAGCGGTCCGGCCTCGATCTCTCGCCCGAGATGCTGGCCAATTGCCAGGCCAACCTGCGCCGCTGGCAAATGGACGCCGACCTGTTCCTGGGGAATGCCGAAAGCCTGCCCTTCGCCGATGCGAGTTTCGACGTCGTCTTCCACGTAGGCGGGATCAACTTTTTCAACGACCGGGCAAAAGCCATCCGCGAGATGGTTCGGGTCGCCAAGCCGGGCAGCCGCCTCCTGATCGCCGACGAAACCGAGGAGCACGTGAAGAGCGCCTATGAGCACATCCCGATTACCCGCGGATACTTTAAGAACCGCAAGCAGGCGGTGACGGCCCCCACCGATTTACTGCCACCGGAAATGCAGGAGGTCCGCCTGGAATCGTTGGGTAACGGCCGCTTCTACGCGCTGACCTTCCGCAAACCCGCGCCCGAAGAGTAAAGGGCTATTCAACGCCCCAAAAGGGGTATTCTCACGAAACGCGGGTTGGCTGGGGCAGATCCTAGAAAACAACCCTCAGCGCCAGCCGGTAGTGTCTTAAAGTTGTGTTGATGGGTCAAAGGGAGATTTGCTGCGGCGATTCATCTCATTCTGCCAAGGTGCGTTCCAGATATGCAGCGATGCGTTCCTTATTACCTTCCAAGCTTGAGTACATTCTTTCGCAAACATCTGTAAATCTTGCCACTACTCTCCTTGCTGTCGATGCTTGGTCTTCGAAGATTCCCAGAGACTGGAATGGAATTCTCCACTTTTCAAACGTCAAGAGGGATATCGTGGCGACGTTAACCTTGTCATCATTCGGAAGTGCATATACGAAAAGTGGGCGACGCATGTGATTAATGCGAGCATCTACCGGGTAGTTTCCCGTTGGGTCTTGGTCCCGTTCGTACCAATCAAATTCTAGTCTGTCGGCGGGAACTTTGGCCCGCAAGAAGGCCTTAAAGTCTTCTAGAAAAGTTGAACGAACCCGCTCACGAGACAAAAAAGAAACGTCAGAAACCTTGGTAAGCGCTTGTATGAAACTGAATAGCGCATCTCCGAAGCGACCTTCAGAAACTGGAATAATAAGAGCTTATCCGTAAATAACAATTGTTTGCCGCCAACAAATCATGGCCGCGGCCAAGGCCAACAGCGCGACGTAGCCTTCCTTGGTCTTTTCAAAACTCACTAACAGCTTGCGAAATCGG
>JBEKLF010000205.1:0-15627 GCA_050010335.1 Terriglobia bacterium | reverse complement strand
TGATAAAGACACCCTGTCCGAAGGGGAGGTTCCCGCAGCGGGGAGCCCGGGGTCGCGGAGGCCGCCTCGGCGGTCACGGAGGATCGGAGCGGCGAGTTGACCTCGCCAGGGAGCGGCGGGAGACCAAGGCGGTCCCCATTAGCGAGCCCGCCTGGGATTCGATGGCGCTTCGCCCCCTGCTGGAGTTTCTAAATTCAGTTACGCTATGACTCGCGTGCCGGAAACCACCCCGGCGCGACCGCGCCTCCCCTTCTGATCCCGGAGGGGAGTTCGTAAAGGCTCCCCTCCTTAGATGAGGAGGGGCGACGCCCTTGGCGACGGGGTGGTGCTGAGCAGGAAATGTAGAAACTCGAGGCCGTGGGTGAAACCCACGGACAGCAACCCTCCGCCACAACCCCCCCGACCCCGAGGGGGTCGAACCCAGCTCCGAGCCAACCCAAATTCAACCCCTTCGGGGTTGGTAGATTGTCGGGGGCGCGGGGTTTCCATGGGTTTCACCCACGGCTAATGACATTGGACCTCTTCGAGGTCCACCGGTCGAGTCGGATCGTCCCATCACTTCGACGCTGGACCTATTGCGACCTTTCGCCGGCTTACGCTGGGGCTCCATTTCTTCGCAGGCCAATAAGCCTTTGCGGAAAGCACATAGTCACCGTTCGTTCGCGGGGCTTCGAGATCCAGGTCGTAAGTCATCTGGCCGAGGGGTGGAATCTCCAGTGGCGTTTCGCTTCGAGCCACTTCTGCGCCTCCGTTTGCCGGCGAGAGCGAGAGGACCAGCTTCCCCTTGGCCGCCTCATATTCGTCATTCACGCACATCACCCGCAAGCGTTGTTTCGAACCCGCTTCCAATTGAGGTTGGAAGAAATTGATGTAGACCCCCAGCGGCTTGCAGGCCTCTTTCATGTAATCCTCGAAGCGCGGCTCAAGCACCAGATTTTCCACGTCGCGGAAATTGTCACAGGTGAACGAAACCGGAAGATCGGCATCCAGGTAAGCAAGGTACATGACGGCAGCATAATGCCGGTACGCTCTCCAATACTCCGTGAATGCGGCCGTCAGGTAGGCGCAGGTTTCAAAACACAAATCCGGTGGGGCGTTGGTCCCCACAAAGTGCTCGTAGACGGGTTTGCTGAGGATGGTGGGAGTTCCGTTGCGGCGGAGCCATAGCCAATCGTATTCGTTGATAATGGCGGCATGGCCCGTCGGCACCATCGAAGCGCCGCTCATCCTTTCCAAGTCGGCCATTTCAAATGGCTTTCCCGGGCCTGGCCACAAATACCCAATCAAGAGATATGGATGATCGTCGTATGGATCGTCGGGACCTTGCGGCAAACTATAGCCGTTGGTCCAGGGACGGCTGGAAAGATCCAAGCCGCGCACGGCGGGTATCACCTTTTCGCGAAGCACGTCGGAGGTCGTCTCGTTAGCGGCATTCCAAATGGCGATGCTGGGATGGTTCCAGTTGTCGCGGACGAATTCTTTAAATTCCTCCACCAATTCTTCCGTCTTCCACAACTCGTGACGCCAGGTGAATTCCCCGGTCCAAATGAAGTATTCATATTGCAGGAGCAAACCGACCTCGTCAGCAATATCCGGCCACATTTCCGGCGTCGGGCCAATGCAAATTCGAAAGCTGTTCCAGTGCATGCTCTTGGGGATTTCGCCGAGGAACTTTCGCACCCACGCTTCTTCCCAGGGGTGCTGTTTGCTGAGCGGGTCTCCGAAAAAGCGGTGGAGAGTAAGGCTGGCGCCCCGCATGAAGTAGGGTTTGCCGTTCAAAAGGGCCCGCCGCGTCGCCGTATCAAAGCGAAACTCTCGCATGCCAAAGCGCATGGAAACATTGTCGCCTCCCGTGCTGGTTTCCACGACATAGAGGAAGGGGTTTTCCGGGCTCCACAACACGGCCCCGGGGATGGAGATGGTCTGGGTAACTGTTTTCTTCTCGCCCTGGGCCAACTGCACGCGCGTGGTCGAGGGTTCTCCTGCCGGCTTTTCTCCCTTCCAGGTTTTAATCCTTTGAACGATATCCACGGCGGTCGCGGGGCCGTAGTTGTGCAACTCGGTCTGTACAACCACGGAAGACGTCCGAATCCGTGGCGCCGCCTGCACGCTCTCAATCACGGGGTTGTCCGCGAGGTGGAGGGAAACGCGATCATAAATTCCCGGAGTCCATACGGGTTTCTCAGTGTCCGTGCCGGCGGGCACCCACTCCGGCAAAGCTCCGGGATGAGCTCCAATCCGCACCAGAAGATGATTCTCGCCTTCCCAGTTCAGGGTGTCCGTCAAGTCAAAATGGCCGCAGGTGAAGCAGCCCAGGTGTTCGCCCACTTTCTTTCCGTTCAGCCATACTGCAGTTCCGAACTGGGCTTTATTAATCTTGAGAATGGCCACTTGCTTTTTGGCCGGCACGCGATAGTTTTTCCGATACCAGAAGTATTTGCGCTTCTGGGGCGTCCTGCCCAATACCCCGGTGTCTTCGGACTTTGGATACAAGCCACGGTCAATCATGTCGAGAACGTGTTCACGAAACTCATACTGATCAACCTCGGGGAACGCAGGCTCGGCCGAGTGAACCAGTCCCGGCACGGGAACCGTGTGGCTAAAGCTCGCCGGAATAGATTCGGGTTCGACCCCATCCTCAATGTCCCACTCGCCATCGAGCGATACAATGATTCGCTGCCCGGCCGGCTTCGCATCCGCAGCAAGGGCAAAGCCGGATAATGGAATACCGGCGCTGCCCACAAGAATCTTGGTAAACTCGCGTCGCGTCGTTTTTAACTCCTCCATAATGCCTCCTGGTATGAAAGCTAACCTCTTTTGATTAATTGACAGCCGACCAATCTACGCGCCATTCCGCGCGGAGGCAATGAAGAAGCGACGGAACCGGCTGTGGCGGGCGCGGAATCATGCAGACCTGCCGGGCGGATCCGCCCTGCTTCTTGCCGAGGGTACGCCCACTTTCGGGTTGACCCGGCAATCTTTGGGTAAGTAGAATCCATGTTGTGTTCTCTCTTGGCGCAGGGAGTGGGCAAGCGCCAGAAATCATCGGGCTCCAAGGAGGGGTGGGTTTTGACCAATCGATGGCTGATCTGTCTTGCCGGCGCGGTGTTGATGCTGAATGGCTGCGCCAAGACAGAAATGCACCTGACGGCCGTGCAGGCTCCCACTCTGCCGCCCCCGTCCACACCACCCCCCCCGCAAGCACAGCCTGTCAAGACTAGCGCTCCTATTGTTCCCCCCGCAGTCACCGCTACTGTCCCGGATGCCACCGATCAATTGGTGAAGCAAGTGGACGCTCTTTATGTGAGCGGCATGAGCGATTACCGTGCGGGAAACCTGGAGAAATCCAAGCAGGAGTTTGACCAGGCGCTGGCCACCCTGCTGCAATCGGGCCTGGATATCCAAGGCGACGACCGGTTGAGTTCCGAGTTCGACAAAATCGTGGAGAATGTCTATTCGGTGGAGGCCGCGTCCCTGGAGCACGGTGACGCCCTGAGCCTGCATAACAACGAGCCCACCCCCCTGGAATCGTTTTCCGGTTTGACCTTCCCCGTCGATCCCCGTACCAAGCAGCGCGTGCAGCAGGAATTGAAATCGGTCCATTCGGATTTGCCGCTGGTTTCCAACGATTCCGTGGATGGAGTCATCGCATACTTGCAGAACCACGCCCGCGGTTACATGGAAAATGTCCTGCGCCGGGCAGGAACGTACGGGGAAATCATCGGTGAGGCCTTACGCCAGCAGGGTGTGCCGCAGGACCTCATCTATCTGGCAGCGGGTGAAAGCGCCTTCAATCCCCTGGCCGTTTCCAACAAGCAATGTGTGGGCATTTGGCAGTTCTCCCTGGGCACGGGATCTCTCTACGGCTTGAAAAGGGACCGTTGGGTGGATGACCGCAAAGACCCATTTAAATCCACGTTTGCTGCCGCCCGCCACCTGAAAGATCTTTACCAGACCTTTGGCGACTGGTTCCTGGTGATGGCGGCTTACGACAGTGGCCCCTTGACCGTGCAGCGCGCCATCGAGAAGACCGGATATGCCGATTACTGGGAGCTGCGCAGACTCCATGCCTTACCGGCGGAGACCGAGAACTATGTGCCCATCTTCCTGGCCACGGCCCTGATCGCCAAAGACCCGAAGGCTTACGGATTCGACACGCAACCTGATCCCCCCCTGTCCGTCGATAAGGTCAAGGTCGAAACGCCCACGGATTTGCGTCTAGTTGCACAACTTATTGACCACCCCGTCGATGACCTAATCAAGCTCAATCCCAGCTTGCAGCGCTGGACGACACCTGGCAACGGCTCCGGCTTCATTATGAATTTGCCCGCTGGAACCAAGGACCTGTACGCGCAGACCATCGCCTCGATTCCCCCAGACAAGTGCATCTGGTGGCGCGCGCACAAAGTGCTGGAAGGCGAAACGCTGGTGAGTGTCGCGCGGCAATTTCGTGTTTCGCCGGGCGCACTGGCGCAAGCAAATCAGCTTACTGCTGACGCTTCTCTGGAGCAGGGCGCACACCTCGTGATTCCCGTGGCGGCGAGTAGTGAAGCATCCCTGGCCCGGGTTCGGGAAGCTGTCCCCCACCAACTCATACACTATCGCGTGCGACCGGGAGACACCGTGGACCTGATCGCCGATCGCTATGACGTGACGGCTTACCAGATTCGCCGGTGGAACGGGCTGAAGACCTCGAAATTGGTTCCAGGCAGAACCCTGCACCTTTACGTCGAGGCGCAGGCTCATACCGCCCCGCGAACTTCCCACCCGCGACCGGGCGCCAAATCCAAACACCCTTCCGCCGGGAGCGCCACGGCGCAAAAGAAGCCCGCGCCGTCCGGAAACCACACGGCGCCGGCGGCCGCCCTCGCCTCTCCCCAGTCTCCCCAATAAAACTTCTTTGAATACTCGATTGCTCTTGACAGGATGATTCGGCTGGTATACATCTGCCCCAGCCACAAGTTTTTGTGGCTCGGTAGGGAGCCACCGCTGAATGCAGTTTAATGACCTAGCTGAATACAACTCGATAGGAGGAGGGTTGCATGGCTTTCGATGATGAAAATGAACACGGGGACGAACTGGAGGATTTCGGGGAAGAACTCTCCTCCGATTACAAAGAAGAAACGGAAGAGGGTTTAGGGGAAGAGGGCGATGAGATTGAGGAAGAGGTATCATTCGAAGTTGAGGAGACGGTAACCCCGGCTCCGGAGCCCGCGCCTGCTGCCGGCGAAGTTTCCAAACCCGCCCCCCCCAAGAAGGCCCCGGCAAAGAAGAAGGCGGCCAAAAAAGCCAAGCCTCCGGCGAAGAAGCCGGTGAAGAAAGCGGCAATGCAAGCGGCGAAACCCAAGAAGGTTGCGCCGAAGGCCAAGAAGGCAAAGAAGACCGCGAAGAAGCCGGCGCGGCGGCGTTAGGCGAAACTTTCTGCGCAAGGCCTCGGGCATTGCATTCCGCCACTGGCCGCAGTGCCGTTCCAATTTGCGGGCCCTTTGCAAGCTCCGCCGCGGTTGTCCAGCCGCGGAAAGGTCCCTCGTTCGTAGGCGGGAGTGTATAGCCCCAGATCATTGGGTACGGCCCGAGCAGGGTCAGTGGAGGAAGAGGGCTTGGCCCATAAAGGGGTTGTGTGCGTGCCAAACTTTCCTCCGTCCGGGGACACGTCTCCCGCCGAACCCAATCGCTTGTCCAGCAAGGTAGAGAGGCCCCGGCACGATTTGCCAACGCCGGGCCCCGCGTGTGGAGTAGTGCCGCCACGGGTTCGCGCGTTGGAGTTTGTTCGCCGGATGCGCGGCGCCTCCCAGCCTTGGCTGGTGCGGTGCGAAAACGATTCCAGCTACGTCGTAAAGTTTCAAAATAACCCTCAGCACGCGCGGGTGCTCGCCAACGAAATGCTGGCCTCGCGCTTGGCGCAATTGGTGGACCTTCCTGTCGCCTCTCCCGCTTTTGTTGAAGTTTCCGGCTCTTTGCTGGGCACCCATCCTCAACTGGCGTTTGACGTCGGGGAGCGCCGCGAACCGATCCGTCCCGGCACCCAATTCGGCTCGCGCTTCCCGGGCATCCCCAGCCAAACCCTGGTGGTGGATTTCCTTCCCGATCGCCTTCTGCGGCGCGTTAAGGACATGACCTCCGTCTTCCTGGGAGCCTTCGTCTTCGACAAGTGGACTTGCAACTGTGACGGCCGCCAGGTGATCTTCCATCGCCCTGCCGACGATGAGGGATCTTCCTACTCGGCGGCCATGATCGACCAGGGCTTTTGCTTCAACGATGGCGATTGGACCTTTCCCGACAGCCCCATTCGCGGCATCTACCCCCGCCGACTGGTCTACGAAAAGGTCAAGGGGATGGAATCGTTTGAGCCTTATCTCTTCCGCATCGAAAACCTCACAATCGGTGAACTGGAGGAGTGCACCCAAGGAATCCCGACGAATTGGTGCGAACCGCACCCCGATCAACTGGCGCGGTTGATCGAAGTCCTCTACGCGCGGAGGCGGACATTGCGCCAGGCCATAATTGATGCCAAGAATTCCTCGCTCGATCCATTTCCCAATTGGGTGTGAGGAGCTTGAGTTTTGGATTGTAGGTTTTGGATATTGGATTGGGCGCCGCGTCGGCCCGCTCGGGTTCCTCAATCCAAAATCGCAAATACAAAATCCGGTGAAATCCATGGCGGATGAAGCCAACTTGAAGGCCTGCTCGTATTACCTGGTGCGCTACGTCCCCGGCGCTGAGCGGGAAGAGTTTCTCAACATCGGTCTGCTGCTGCACTGTGCCGAAGAGCAATTCCTCGACTGCCTTTTCACACGCGACCTCCGTCGCGTCAAGCGCTTCCATCCGCAAGCCGACCTGGAATTCCTGCGTCAATTGCAGGATTATTTCGAACAGCAAATCCAGCAGCACGAAGATAACCTCCAAGGGTTCATCGAGGAGATGCTGCAATCCCTTTCCCATGCCATTCAACTCGCCCCGGCGCGACCGGTGCTGGCCGCCGAACCCGCGGCGGAATTGCGGCAACTGTTCGAAAGGTTGGTGGGTAAACGCCAAGCCGAGTTTCCCGCGGCGGACACCCGCATGCGCGTCAAGCAACGTCTGGTGGAGGCGCTCCGCCGCGTCCGGGTGTTCGACCACAAACAATTCGAGAAGCGCATCCCCGCCGAACCTCTGACGCACCCCGGTGACCCGTTTCATTTCGACTTCGGCTACCGGCCGCCCATGGCTGCGGGAAGGCCGAACGGGCATCTGAAGCTGATTCACGCTCTCTCCCTCCACCGCGATCATGAACTCGCCAAGGTTCTTTCCCTGACCATGGGGTATGTTCGATTGAAACAACCCGCCGAGCTTACCGCCATCATCGAAGGGCTGCCGGCCCGTGGAGATAAAACCGCGGGCCATTCCTATCGAATCTTGAAGGATGCCGACGTCGCCATGTGGCCTATTGCCGAAGTGGACGCATTTGCCACATCCATCCGCGATGAATTCAAGCCGAGCACCGCAAACTGATTCCAATCGACCCATTTCCCTCAGGCGCATTCGGGACCCTGTGTCCCGGAACAGGGACGGACCTGGCACGCGCGGTCGACGTGCGGATGGCCGATGAACTGAACGCGGCATTGGTGCAAAAGTGGTCGGTTGATTTTCGAAGTCAACAAGTTGGTTCATTATCTCGCCAGGCACCGCCGATAACCGATGCGGGATAGTGTGTCACGCGGGGGCTAGGCCGTCGACTCTCCCATCTTTTGCGCCCTTGGGTTTTGGCGGTGCTTGTCACTCCCCGCTCGTCACTGCCCTCAGTGACTTCGGGCTCCAGACCCAGAACTCCTGACTCCGTTTCTCGTCACTCCTCACTCACCAGTCACCAATCACTCGTCGCTGGTCTTAACGACTTCGGTCTCCGATTCTCGTCACTCGCCACTAGCCACTCGCCACTGTTTTTACTAACTCCCTTTCTTTTCATCAACATCGTGGAGAGATAGATTTAACTCGTTTGCTTTCATCAACATCGTGGAGAGGCGAAAAACGGGCATTTTTACTATATGTGTTTTCAATAACTTAAGGCAGTTTACCCCCATCTTTTACCCCCTTTTTTTTCATGACCCCCGGCCACCGTATATCGAATAACTTGTTTATTTTCAGTAATATAGATTTTTGCGAGAGTTTTGCCGTTCATTGCTAACTCCTTTTTCTTCTAGCACATCGTGGAGAGCCGTGCCCCTTTCTTCTCCCGGCCTCCCGTCTCTTAAGCTAACTCTTTGCATTTGAATGAGATAAACATTGAGACATTTTCGCGCTAAACGCTAACCACCTTTAGTTTCTAGTACATCGTGGAGAGCCGCCAAGGGGCAGTGGTTAGTGGACAGTGGATAGTGGCCAGTCAGCGGTCGTCATTCGGCCTTCAGCAACCGCAGACCGTCCATCGTCGATCCTGACACCCGGCACCTGACACCTACCGCTCTCCTCCGTCTACCGTCTACTGTCTGCCATCAACCGTCCTTCTTTATCGCGTAACCTGTGCATGTTCGCCCAAGAAACCCAACAGATTGGTGTCGATTAGCATGATATTGCTGCATTTTGGTGTGAGGAGCCGAATTTGTCACTATACATTTTGTCGTCTTTCTTTTGTTTTCATACACATCCCCGGAGGTTCCTTCATTTTCGACATCTTTTTGGTTCCATGGTTCGTCTCGGATCTGGAATAGCACCTTCGGTGGCCGCCCCGATGGGTGGGGAACTTCGAAAATCGGCAATCGGCAATCCTAAATCCCCCGCCGGTTGGAATCTTCCATCCTTTTGAAGCTGACAGCCGACAGCCCACAGGTGGTGGTCAACCACGTTCACGGTCAGCTCTCCGCCTACTGCCCACAGCCCACAGCCTACTGCCCACCCCGAACCCCCAAACCCGAGCCTCGGATTTTCGTCCCTTGGATGCACGCCGGAATTCTGCCTTGCTGCCTTCGTAAGTTGGATGGGCTTGGCTTCGGGAAGCTGGGAGACTTGCGCGCGCACGTGACTTCACCTCACAGTAACACATGGTTATTGTATCAACCTATACTCGAAAAGTCAAGAGAAATCTACCAGTGTTAGAGGCTACAAAATGTCGCAACCGGAAAGCCAGTGTAACGCGGGCCTGTTTTGTAGATCCGCGGGTTTTCCATACCGAGAGGGGAAGAGCGGCGGACCTCAACAAAACAGGTCCCCGCTACGCTGGCTAGTTGGCACCAAAACGGAGGGCAGATACAAGGCCCCCCTACGACTACAGCGTGATCGAGTTGCGCAAGGTGTAGGGGGACGGCATGTCGGCCCCTGGCTCCGCATTCACCCTGCGGAACGCCGGGTAAGGCACGCCCTACCCCTACATCTCGTAATTCCATACACCCGTTCGAACGGCGCCTTAGGTTGTGTGACCTGGAGGTAGGCACGGCCAATTCGTCTTGGGAATTGCCCATGCATTCGTCATCGAAAGGAAAGCCCGCGGTCGCGAAAGCCTTGACCTTGGCAACCCGCTCTTCCCTTGTCACGTTGGGAAGAAAGGCAGAGGCCATACGCATGAAAGTCCACAAGTGGCGCTATAATGTAAGGGTACGCCACCGCAATCGTGGGGATGCTTGAGCATGAGTGTGTTGGCCGCCAGCCAAAGCCGCTGGGCCTGAGCCCAAGTTAGGCCGTTGACAATCTATGCCTGAAATCTCTCGGTTTTTCGGAATCGTAATCGGTATATTCTACAGCGAGCATGGGGCCGCACACTTTCACGCGGTTTACGGCGAGCACGAAATCACGGTCGAGGTGGAATCAGGCAAGATCCACGGCCAATTCCCGGCAAGAGCCTTGCGGCTCGTGCTGGAATGGGCCAACCTTCACAAGGGAGAATTGATCGAGAACTGGCAGCTTGCGAGGCAAGGGCAACCTCTCAGGCGCATAGCCCCACTGGAGTGAGGATCATGAACTATCATGTTGTCGAGGCACGCTACGTGGCCGGCCACGTCGTGTGGCTCCGCTTTCGCGACGGAACGAGCGGCGAGATCGATCTGGCGCCGGCTCTTCGCGGCCCCATCTTTGAACCGTTGCGCAATCCCGAAGTATTCCGTCAGTTCCAGATTCATCCCGAGTTTCACACGCTCGTCTGGCCGAATGGAGCCGACTTTGCGCCCGAGTTCTTGCGCGATAATGTGCGCGTTAAAGTATGACCGGCAACGGGGGACGCCGCAAGAACCCCGCACCGCTGGAAAAGCCGCTCCGATGAATCCGGGCGCTACCTGCCCACGATGTCCCCAAGGCCATTCGCCGTAGGAAGACGGCCTGCCGCCCCGTGGTTCCGCATTCACCATGCGGAACGCCGGGTAGGGCAAGCCCTACCCCTACATCGCGTAATTGCCTTCACCCGCTCGAACGGCGCCTGAGGTTCTACCGGCTCGCGCCCAGTCAAGCTGGCACTTTCATCGGACACGAAAGCGTACCCATGGATCAGGCGGTTGCGAAAGGCGACGACCCGACGGCAGTCGCTAACATGGTTAGTAAGGTCAGGGTACAGACGAAGGGCCTGATTAAGGGCTTCCCCAATGATTTCGAACTGTCGCTCCACCGCCGACCGCAGGAGAGCGTCCGCGGTGTAGTCAGTAAAGGCTTTCCCACGGGTGAACTGCGTGAGCAGGTCACACGCCTGAGCGACATCGAACAGGTACTTGCGTACTTCAAACGGCAACATAAAGCTGTACTTGGGTCTCTTCGATAGCCTGCCGAAAATAGGGATTGCGAATCGGGCCGGGTTCAATCAATTCAATCGGCACACCAAATAGCCGCTCCAGGTCTTCTTGCAGTCCAAAATAGTTGTCCGCATGTTGAGCAGGACGCACCGGCTGGAACTCGACAAGGAAATCAAGGTCGCTGGACGCGGGGTCGAACCGTCCGCTTGCTGCCGAGCCAAACAGAGCTAGGCGGCGCACGCCACGGTTGTTGCACAGCGCGACCAGATCCGAGATCTTTTCTTGCACGATGGCATTCATCAGCACCCTCTTCCTATATCATACCTCAGTTCGCGGCACGTACGTCGTTTTGCGAGGGGTTCGCTAGACCCCCATGTCCGCAAGGCCTTTCGCCGTAGGGGGACGGCTTGCCGCCCCCTGGCTCCGCATTCACCCTGCGGAAGGCCGGGTAGGGCAAGCCCTACCCCTACATCTCGTAATGGCATTCACCCGTTCGAAGCGCGCCGGACAAAGTCGCGAAATCCATCGTTGAAGGCGTTCACGTGCCCTTTTGGCACCCCGAACAGCTCCACAACACGATCAAAATACTGCGTGGGTGCCAAGTAGTTTACTATTGTGAATTGTTCGAGAGACGTGCGCCGCCTGGCGACCGAGGTGCGAATTAGACATGCTTGGTCTCCATCAGTTCTAGGCAAGCTCCAGCCGAGGACAAAAACCTCATCGGCTTCCTGAAGGCACTCTTCTTCTCGTCTTAGAATATCTTGGAGAAACGGCATCTCCGTCGCTCTATCGTAGCTCTGACCGCCCCCAGGAGGGATAATAAACACCCCCTCCTGATCTACATTTAAGAATAGCACCTCAAATTCACGGTGGTACGCAACTTGATTATCGGCTCCATCCACGATCACCCTTGGCGTCTGGCTCTTGAATTGGTAATTCGCCGTGAACGGAACGAGCCAGTTCAATGACCCATGAGGCTTCAACAGGATTACCCGCGAGGCGCCTGACGTTGTGTCTACATCGGATGGAACATCTGTCCCTCGGTTCCAGGTTGCGGCTGCGAGACCGTAACCGTCCGAAGGACGCCATTTGAACGAAGCGAAATCTTTGGACACCGCCTGAATACACTTGTCAAGTGCTAGGTCATAGTTGAAGCTGATGAAGGTGTGCTGACCGCCTGAGGTAAATTGAGAGCGCAGGAAGGTTTGCAGATGGCAATACTCCAAGCTGCTATCGAGAAGAGAAAAAATCTGATTGATAGCGAAGGCAAAAAGCCTCCCGAGGCTCCAGTCGGGTCCTTGGTCAAACTGCGCGAGCACTTCCTCTATGTTTCTCGCTGGTAGCCTCTTGATGAGTCTCGCAACATGCTGCAGGTACAATGGGTCAATCGGCCGCTTACGAACATACTCAGGGAAATCTCGAAGTTCCGTAGCGAGTGGCCACCCCCAAACGTCTTCATGTAGCACAAGCTTAACTAGCGCGGTCCTGACCACAGGGTTTTGAATGTACTCCGTCATCACCGGGATGAAGTCCACCATTAGCGGAACACGCAAACGGCCCTCGAGCGCCTTTGTTAATCCGGCCCCCACGATGTAGACATACTTCTTTTCGCTCATTCCTGTAAATATACCATGGCGGACTGCACCACAGAGTTCCCCGGAGATGAGGTGAGCAGGGCACAAGGCTGGATGGCAACGTTTGGCCCACTCAAGTGAGCGCGGGTATCCTCGCGCTGGGTTGGCACGCTACGATGGTTGCATGAGTTGCAGTACCGAGGTATACGCGAAGATAGAGGCAGTTGTCGGGCGGTGGATGGATAGCCATCCAGCAGAAGTCCTGGGGATCAGCATCTGGAACTTTTTTGAAGATCAGTCGTCGCTCGACATCGTCGTATCGATTCAGCAAGCGGATGGCATCCGGAGACTTACTCTCGACGGCCAGCGATCTGCACCCGCGCTTACACCCGCAGTCGAAGACCGGATTCTTAATTGGCTAGATAATCTTTCCAATCAACCCACAGTTGACCATTCGAGCTGACCCAATACTGAAGTTTCATACCGGTCTCATTACCACCCAAATTTCTGTGTCGCAGCGCTGACCATTTTCACGGTCTCTACTGCCAGGGGAACAGCAATTGCGTCAAATCCCAAGGCCCCCGTTCGCCGAAAGCCAACCGTCCCGTTCTGTTTACTTATTTCTTGAAGGAACACAGAAAGGAGGTCATTCGTTCCGGGCTCCTCTATCTCCACAATTCGGGTGATTCCGACAGGTCTAGGTAGGCGATTGTAACGGAGGAGCATATCGGGAGTTACATCCAAATTCTGTTCACGCATTTCTATGCGGATGCTGTGTCCCATTGACCGGGAAAACGTATCGGCGTTTGCTTTCTTCATGAATTTGTAAGCCGCATTAGAACTGCAGCGGAGGGCAAGGGTAATCCCAGCAGCGCGGGTCTGTTTCGATAGTTCTGAGGAATCTTCCACCGGAGGCATGTGCCATGGGTCCGCGCAGTACAGCGTGAAGCCTTCCGCCCTCATGTGGTCGTCGTCCTTGAAGACATAAACATTACAGCTTGTTGCGCGGGTTCCGTGACCCAAATAGAGGAATCGTCCCAGCGCGAGTCCATTCTTCACGGCTTCGCGTCCCATCACATCCCCATACGCCCCGACGCCCGCCCTTTTGGCCAACCAATCTTTGAGTCCCATGCCAACCTCCGCCAATGCGGCTGAGTGTATCAAAGTCGGGCAGCCACGGGCAGCGGAGCTTGAAAGCAAGTCCGCGCTAAGAGTGCGAGTCAGTTAACGTCTTTGGGGCGGCAGAGATGGCGAGAAGGGCGATGTACGCCCCCCCCGCAGGATGGAATCGCTTACACCCATGTGATTTCACATTGGGGTGCCACTCCCAGCCGATGAAGCGCGAGGGCAAAAACCTTCTTAAAGTTGGCCTCGTCCCACGGGCTGGTGGAAGTAGAGTGCACACGCATAATCACATGCTGGTTGGCTTGAAAATCGAAATCAACCTTGGGGGACCGGTTAAGGTTAGCGTCGATTTCCCAAGCCTTCAGAAGAGTGTCTGGGTCAACAGGTTCGGAAAGATTGGCCTGGAAGATTTGCATAACACACCTCTACGGGAGCGGAGCCCAAACAAAATCCAAACGCGGGCTTAGAGTAACGCACGCTAGCGCCGAAAGACAAGCGCAAGGATTCAATGGCAGCTAGCTCATGCGCCGCGTTTTGCATCGTCTGCATTGCGAACACCGGAAATCCCGGCCTTTGCCTCGCACAGTTTGTCATTTATTCATCCGGTGAAGTAGGTATTCGTAATTCCGCTTATAGGTCGCGTTCTTGGGATCGAGCATGTAGGCTTCGCGGCATTCCACGATGGCCCCATCCAAGTCGCCCTTGCTTCCGAGGGCGTAGCAGAGGTAGTAGTGCGCAGAGGCATTATTAGGGTTTAAGCGCAGCGCTTCGCGTTCTTCAGTGATTTCTATATCCCAGTCGCCCTTGCTTCCGAGCGCGAAACCGAGGTTGCAATGCGCGTCTTCGTTGTTCGGATTCAGACGAAGAGCCTCGCGGTATTGTGCAATGGCGCCGTCGATGTCTTTTTTGTAAGCAAGCGCAATTCCAAGGCCAGCGTGCGCCATATCATTATTGGGGTTCAAACGCAACGCTTCGCGTTCTTCTGCTATCTCGCCATCCCAATCGCCCTTTCCACCGAGAGCAGTGCCGAGGCTGGCGTGCGCCCTGTCATTAAAGGGGTTCAAGCGCAGCGCCTCGCCATACTCTGTGGCCGCGCCATCCCAGTCGGCCTTCCCGGAAAGCGCAGAGCCGAGATCGAGGTGGGCCTGTTCATTCTTATGGTTTAATCGCAACGCCTCCCGGTATTCTGCGACTTCCCCATCCCAGTCGCCCTTCTGCCCAAGCGCATAACCAATATCCACATGTGCCCAGTCATTATTGGGGTTTAAGCGCAACGCCTCGCGCTGTTCGGCAATGTCTCCATCCCAGTCCCCCTTTCCCCCAAGCGCAAGGCCGAGGCTGACGTGCGCGTCGTCATTATTCGGATTCAGGCGTAAGGCTTCACGTGCTGCGGACGCAGCATCGTCGAACTTCTTCTCATTGATAAGGACATAGGCAAGGCCGTTATAAAGGGCGGCATTCTGGGGGTCAAGCAGCACGACCACGCGCAGTTGCTGTTCAGCCGCGAAATATTGCCCTTCCTGTTCGAGTTCCACTATACGCGCTAAGCGTTGCCGCACCTCGGCTTGCCGGGCCTCCGCCGCTGGATCAACAGTCGCGGACTTCGTCACTTTGGCGCCCTTGAGGGCGCTAATTAGTTCGTCCTCGCCACCAGCCAAGCGGACTTCCTGAAGGTATTCTTCCGTGGGCTCAAAATCGATTCCGCGTTCCTGGATTAGCATGGTGACTCGATGGCTTGGCACTTGGCCCACCAGCAGGGCGAAAACCTGCACCTGGTTTATCGGCTTCTTGGCGCTTGCGGGCTCGGGCGGCTTGGCGGCGCGCAGCGCCTTAAGAAATGCTTCGCTCGCGCCTGCGGCCTTGAGGGTTTGGTAAAAATCCTCAGACGGGGCGAAATCAATCCCACGCTGCTCGATCAGCTTCGCGCCCGACTCGTCTCCGAATCCGTCACGCACCATATTGCTGACCTGCTCCTGGGTAAAGCGCTTCTGCTGGGCATTTATGCGCACCGTCAGAATCAACGCTATGATGAGCATGAGGATGGTCACGACCGGTCGACGCCACATCGGCATCTCCCGAAAGCGAAAACTACTACGATAATGGGGGGCATTCTATCACGATCTGCGATTCAGACAGTAAGAAACCAGGCTGGGCGGCCGACCAGCGCTCGGTCTGTCAACAGGTCTATCCGATCCGCCCGCACGGCTCTTGACGGCCTTTCCGACGGCCAGTTGTCCACC
>JBEKLF010000204.1:0-15680 GCA_050010335.1 Terriglobia bacterium | reverse complement strand
CTCCTTTCTCCCCTTGTACAGGGTTGAGGAGTCAATACTATGTCGATGCCGTTACATGCATCGGGCCGTAAACATTAGGCTGGCGAGCGATCACAAGACATAGTCAGAGAGGGTAGATAGTGGCGGAGCGTATGTGGACTTATGGTGCGGTTTAGACTCGGATGACTGCTGCGTGCTCTGGCGAGATATTTTTGAAGGATGTAGCGGATTCCCGAACGCGACAGTCGTTGCTGGCGCGCGTTCTGAAAAAGAGGATTCTCGAACTGTTCGGGACGATCGAGGTGGTTTTCCTGTAAGTAATCGCGCAGAAGCTGGACCGTGTTTCCCATCAAAGGTACGGTGCGCATCTTCCGTCCCTTCCCCAAAAGGCGCAACTGCGCGGGTGGATCCAAACGTACGTCTCCGACGGAAAGATCGATCACCTCCTGAACGCGCGCTCCCGTGTCGTAGAGGACGCTCAGCAAAACCGCATCTCTTCGACCATCGGGCGTTCGGAGATCTGGTTGCGCCAAGATCTCAGCCAACTCTTCTTTCGAAAGGTAGCCGACTGTGGGGCGGGCGCATCGCCGCAGGGGCATGGCGAGGATCTTCTGACATTGAAGCATCCACACCGGTTCTTCAGACTGAACATATCGGAAGAAGGCGTGCAAGGCCGCCAGCCGATGATTGCGTGTGCGGGGCGAGGACTTTCTTTCTCGCTCCAAGTAATCCAGAAATGCTTCCACCAGGGAAACATCCAGGTGTTCCAGACGCAGTCTTTCCGGAGCGATTCCCAACACATCACGGCAGAATCGTAGAAGCAGAGTGAACACGTCGCGATATGCCTTGATGGTGTTCGGGCTGACGTTCCTCTGCGCGGCCAGATAATGCGTCAAGAAGTTCGTCACGTGAACGGAGAAATCGGTGGGTTTCATTGTTCGATCCTCCGCGGAATGGCGTCGCCAAACGCTGCTTCCGCCCGCGCCGTAATCTCGGGAAAAAGTTCGGCGGTGAGATGAAGGTAATGCTGAGTTCCAGAGAGATGCTGATGCCCGAGGTAGGTGGCCAGCAGAGGAAGTTTGGCATCCAGGTCCTCACCCTCTCGATACCAGCGTCGTAGGGCATGGACGGCGAAAAGATGCCGATAATCGTGAATCCTGGGTCCCTTGCCTCGTCCGGCATGAGGAATTCCACACTGCAGCAATAGTCGACGAAACAGCGTGTAAACGGTGCGTAAGCTGAAGGGTCTTCCACTCGGTCCTGGGAAGAAACTCGCGTCGGGCGGGCGATTTTCAAGGCAGGCAGCGTACTTTCGCAAGCGGTTCACCAGAGGCAAGGCGGGAGGAACCAGCCGATCTTTGCGGCCCTTTCCCTGACGAACCGTGATGATGCCTTGATCAAGATCGACGTCTCGAACCCGGAGTTTCAGCAGTTCTCTGACCCGAAATCCGCATCCATACAGGAGCCGGAAAACTTCCGGCATAATGAGATGCCGCAAGGGCGATCGCGCCGTGGGCTCGAGCGCGTCGACGGCCTGAAAGAACTTTCGAAGCTCTTCATCGCTCAGCATTCTGGGCACAAAAGTCGAGGGGCGCCGAGCAGCTAAGGTGGAATCGGGCACATAGGCGGAATAGCCAAGCCGCAACAGAAACCTGGAGAAATGCCGAACGAGGGTGATCCGTTGCTGTTGAGTTCGCGCACTTTCGTGGGCCCTTTTTGCTAACCATTTCCGGGCGATGGAGCCAGGTAACTCATACGTTGCCAATCCCTCCTGCACCAAAAAATGGTCGAGAAGCCGCAAGATTCGAGTTGGCTCATGATAGGCGTACCCACAGGCGTGCTTTTCCCGAAGAAATTTCTCCATGAGAGCAGATAGAACGCTATGGAACGGGTGGGATGAATCAGCCGGCATGATTCACCTCCTCAGGATCCAACGCCACACCCCGCAAGGGTTCCACGTCTACCTTCGCGTAAATACGGGTTGATTCCAAACTGGTATGACCCAAGATCTCCGCAATGGTGGTTAGCGGCGTGCCTTTCTCTAGAAGGCGCGTCGCTAGCGTATGGCGAAGCGAATGGAGGCCCCGCTTTTGGGAACTCCGAAAGGTGATCCCCGCCAGCAGGCGCCAATACGTGACAATGTGGTGCAGATTGTTTTGCGTGAAAGGATCAAACGGCGGGACTACTTTGAGGAACACCTCTCGGTGTGTCGTTTGGGGACGACCCGACTTCAAGTAGTCGATTAAGGCTTCACCGACCTCGTTGGTCAGAGGCAGCCTCAATGGCGTATCCGTCTTCGCTTGCGTGATTTCGATTGTCGATTCCGCCCAACGAAGGTGGTCCAGTTTCAGCGTGCGAATATCCCCAGCACGCAATCCCAACCGGCAGGCCAGCAGGAGAATGGCGTAATCTCGTTTGCCTTTTGCAGAACTGCGATCCACCGCGCCGAGAAGTCTGACGATGAGTTCGTGATCCCAAACCGACGGGATAGTGGCATCCCTGGGGACTCGAATTTTCGGCAGCTCCACACTGAGATCTTTCTGCAAAGTCCCACGCATGGTAAGAAACCGGAGAAAGGAACGGACATCCGATACGACGCGCGCGACCGTCTGCGGCTTCAAGTGATCCCGACAGGACACAAACTCGGACAGATCCAGCGCTTGAATTTGGTCCAGGGTCCGTCCTTTCCTGGAATGGAGAAAATCCAAAAAGATCGTGAGTTCTGTCGTTCGACGATGAAGGGTCCACGGTCGGAGGTGGAGTCGATCCTTACAATATTGTTGGTAATCACGAAGCGTATTCTGCATGGTGGGAAGAAGATGGATTGCCTGCACCTCCGTGAACGCTCGTTCAATGCGCCCATGCTTAGCGAAATCGGCAAGCACCTTGACGCCGAACACCATATGCCGACGCCAGCCCTCGCCCGGCTCATCCCTCTGCTCGTCCCTGAGGTGATACTCCTCTAGAAAGCGCGCTGCCAAATCCGCAGAAAACTCATCCCCCAGTTCCTTCAAGCGGGCAAAAGTGATGAGGTGCTCCCAGATGGCACAATAGCGATTCCGTGATCTCTTGCTATAGCCCAACCGGGCGATCTCGTCCCGCGCGCCGGCGACAAGTCGCCCCAGTGGCATGTTTCCCGAAGTTGAACAATGGATTTGTTCCATGACGAACCTCCTCTGAAATGCGGTGGCCTTCATGGCCACCGAGGAGTGCATCATGAAACCTTATGTGCTGTGATCCAAGAGGAATACCCTGACCGGCAAGCGCTTTCCGAAGCGACTCTACATAACGCTCCACTGCACACAATACTGTTCCGTGGTCTGTACGCTCACATGGCCAAGCAAAAACTGGATCTGCTCCAGTTCGCCGCCCGCAACGTGACAGAGCCGGGCACACGTGCGGCGAAGATCATGAGGCGCCAGCTTGACTATTCCTCCTTTGGCCGCGCACTCCCTTACCACACTCCAGACGACCTTTTCGGTGACTCCAGTACCCCAGACTTTTCCGCTCTTATTCACCCAGCGAAAGACTCGCCCACTGGAAACACTGGCAGCCTCCATCCATACGTCCAGGGCAGATTTGACCCAGTTCGGCACGGGCACTGTCCGAATATGCCCTCCCTTTCCGATTAGGTCGACAATGGCCCAGTGATCCTCCCGCCTTTGCAAGTGCTCGACCATAAGATGTGCCAATTCTGATCGGCGAAGGCCGCACCCGAGGCAAACCGCAAGAATGCCTCGGCTGCGTTTGCCACGGACCGTTTGGACGTCGGCGGAGCCCAGCAACGCCTTGGCCTGATCAGAACTGAGCCAATTGCCCAGCCGGACACCGAGTTTCTTTGCGCCTTTCACGCGGCGAATGCCCGCCGCCAACTCGGGGCTTAGCAGACCGGTATCGGCGGCCTCATATGCCAGTCTCCGCACGGCGGCCAGTCGCAGGTTAATCGTGGACGAAGCCAAATGACGGGCTTCCAATTGGAGCTTGTAACGGAGGACGACGGTCTTATTGAAGGCCAGTCGGGGCTCAGAACAGTACCAAGCGATGAAATCGTCGATTGCAAATCGGTATGAACGCTGCGAATCGGGCGAGCTGAGAGTGCTCAGGACAGCGATCTTGGAGTGGTCTAAATCGGGAAGGCGAAGGATTCGTTTGGGGCGGGCGGACTTTTTCTTTGGGTCCCTTTTTTTCATGGCTAGCGGTCTCCTTATCCGCTAGACCATGATGAGTCGGATGGCAGGGTACGTGACGAGCAGGGCGTTTTTCATTCCCTGCACCTCTTTAAGCTGTGGGTTGGCTGTCTTGATCCTGCCCCGCAGGATATTCACATTTGTCATTGAACCGCCGGGGCATCCAGGACATGTTTGACTCTTATTGTTCCGTGGGGTGAAGCTCGTCAGCAGACACTCAGATCTTTACAAAGATTCGGTTCCTGTATAACCACAAACAGAGGTACCAGAGCATTCCCCAGACGACGAGGCTGGTAACAATTTCCGCTGTGAGTTGACCACCCCAAGCGAACAGTCCCATGGTGAAGGGTCTGGCGATCTTGCCGAACCACTCTGCCCCGCCCGTTTCAGTGAAAAGGTAAATGAAGAGTGAATTCGTTCCCACGATGTTGAAGAAAGTACTCCACTTCTTATATCCTTTCACATCAATCAGCCAATAGGAAAATGCCAATGCCAGCAGGCACCAACCACCGCTCACGATCACAAACGAGCTGGTACAAATGCGTTTAATGATGGGGGTCAGGGGATTCAGGGCATAGCCGCTCACGACGCCGATGGCGCCGGCGATGGCCAAAATCCGAATCTTCTGAAGGGGGGCTCGGCTGCTCTTCAGAACTTGCCCGGCAAGCACTCCCCACATGGTGTGCGCCGTAGTGGGCACCGCGTTGAACGCCACCCAGTGCCCATCGGAAAGTTTATGCATGATCGCCAGGTCCACCCAGGCCCCGAATCCATGATCCGGCACGAAGGGCTGGTTGAAGCCTGCCACCGGCCACAGCCGATAAAGCATTTCGGTAACGATGAGCAGCACGAAGGTGAAACCCATCTGCACACTAGTCGATTTGCGCATCATCAAGAAAGCAACCAGGTAGGTGAAGGAGAGCTGGGCCAGGACATTCCAAAGCTCAAACGTCAGCCGTCCGGGGCCGATGCAATAGAGGCCCCAGCCAAACAACAGGAGCAGCGCCGATCGGATGAGGGCGTGATGAAGGGTCTGGCGCCAACTGTCCCCCCGTTGCCAACGCTTGCCGATGGAGAAAGGCATGGCCACACCGACGATAAACATAAAAAAAGGCTGGACCAGATCCCAACAGCGAAGGCCATTCCAAGGGTGATGATCCAACTGCCAGCCTATGGCGCTGAGCAGCGTGCCATTTAATGCCGGGTCCCTGAGCAGTTCATAGAGGCCGGTAGCTTCCCCGATGAGCATGAACATCGTCACCCCGCGGAAGAAGTCGAGTGACGTTAGACGGCCCTCGGCAGCCAGAGATTGTCGGGGGTTTATGTCCATATTTTCCCTCCTCAGCATGCGTCAACCGTGAATGCATTGGAATCACCGTTTTCAATTCTCGGTCGCCCGATAACATACACCCGAGAGCCACTGAAGGGAATCGTCCCACCCGAAAGTTACATTCTTAAAAGGCTTGACGCGCGTCGTCTGGTGGGGTCTGGCTGTGGAGCACCTCGGGCAGTATATGAGCCACGTCCTGCCTCTCCTAAGACTTCCGCACCTCAAATGCTGGCTTTCCAAGCCGGTGATTCCGAAACCGCGCCCTCCCTTACCTACTTTGTCGCCGATATCGGCATGGACCTGCCGCTCGCCTTTCCCGCTGACGAGGGTCGAGGCGTGAGTAATCCCGGCGAAACCGTGCCGCCGGGCTTGATCCGTTCCCAATCGCTGCTGGCGGGCAGTTGGTATCCCAGCAAAGGATTCAGCCTGAGTCAGCTCGCTGTCAACTGGTGCAGAGTATTCTGGCAGAGTGGATTCCGGCATGGGAAGGGCGTTCCAAATCCGGGATTAAGTGGTGGGTTGGGCTGTCGACAGATATTAGTAAACCCTAGGCGACATAACCGGCCAATCATGATGCCCGCCTCGATCTAACCTCAACCGAATGTATTATTTACGGGTGCGTGCACAGATTGGACCCGTTATGTCGAAATTAACCGGCCAACCCGCCGCTTTTCAATTTCTTAGAGGTGCGGCTAGGGTTGGCCGGTTAATTTTGACAAGGGAGGAGTCAGCGCGGAAGACAGAAACCAACTAACGACTCGCCGACGATTCGGGAGTTGAGAGCCATCGGTCCCCGGTGCACCTCCGGCGACGATCTCTGGACCGCGCGCTTGCGGTATGGGGGACATCCCGCTCCACACGCGTCCTCTGCCAGTAACGTACGTTCTTAGTGTAGTCTTGCGCACCGCTCATCCCGCACCTCCAATTTCAACACGCCAACACCCAGCCAGCACACACGCGCTGCGTTCAGTTGTGGGGGGTATTACTCATGACTCTCAACAGGGGAAGGTGGGTTAACCGGGCGGGAACACCAATCAATTGCCCTTGGTCGCCCCACATGAAGGTCAACCTGATCCCGTAGTTTCCGGTTGGATCGTGTGATGGGGCGGTGCCACTGATTCGCCGGATCAGCGTCCGCGGCACGATCGCTGGCATGTTTTTGTTGGTTTGAAGTGAGGCCAATGAAGATTTGTGTGCCTAACGTGTCATTTAGCGCCAACCGCCCGCGAAACCTCATCTCGTTGCTAACTCTGCCTGAGCGTGCTTCGCATCTGAACTGAATCGACTCCGCCCATCCAATACTCCGAGACGGCTGCGCGGACTTGGGACAAGCGCGGACCCAGGCTATTGACCCTCGCTTTCGTTGAGTTTAAGATGCTGGCGATTTAGCTGACCCGGTGCCGGATTACTCATAAGACAGCGAACGGGCGCTACCGTCAACCGCTGGCTCAGTGTGGGAGGCGCGTTGGCCAAGAAGGAGTTTTCGGAAGGGAGTCAGACACACATGAATTCAGAATCTAAAGCCATCCTATCAAGCGAGAACTCCCGGCGCGGTTTCCTGCAAAAAATCGGGGTGCTCACCGCAGCGTCAGGTTTGGCGGCACACGCCCAGCCTCATCAGCTGGCCAGCCACCCACCCCCCATGCCGATGGTTCGCTTCGGCAAGGATATGGTTTCCCGCCTGATTATGGGAACGAACCCCGCCGACGGCATTTCACACCTGTCACAAATGATCGATGCGGAGATGGCTGCCTGGCACACTCCTGAACGGCTGGTGCAGATCTGGAAGCACTGTGAAGAGTTAGGCATCAACTGCATGGAACAAGCCGAAGATCGCGTGGCCAAGTACAATGCGGAACACGGCGGCAAGATGCTTTTTTCCTGCACTGTCGAGGTGGAGCTGGGCAAGGACGGGAGTTGGCTTGATCCCACACCGTCCATCAAGGCCACGGCAGCGCTCGGACCGATAGCCATTCACCACCCTGGCTGGGGCGAGTCGGGCACCGACGCCATGTGGCGAAAGGGCCAGCTCAACAAGGTTCGGGAGTGGTGCAAAATCGTGCGCGATACCGGCGTGCTGGTCGCCGTCAACAGCCACCGCCCAGAAGTGTTCATGGAAATCGAGTCTCAGGACTGGGACGTGGATTTCTACCAGACCTGCCTCTACAAGTTTGGCCGCACCAAGGCAGAATGGGATAAGGCCTTCGCGTCCAACCCCGAAATGATGCCCGCCGAGTTTGGACACTCGAGGGAAGGTAGCTCACAGCACTACGGGGGCGAGATAGTCTTCGCTCGCGGCGATCCCCCGGGAATGTACAAAGTGATCAGGCAGACCAAGAAGCCGTGCTGGGTGTATAAGATACTGGCTGCTGGCCGGCTTTGCGAAACCCAGGAATTCGTGGAGGCGGCGTTCAAAGAGGTTTTCGCGAACATCAAGCCCACCGACGCCGTCGTGGTCGGGATGTACGACAAGTACATCGACCAGTATGCGATGAATGCCGAGTACGTGTGTCGCTACGGGTCGAACACCGGAAAATCGTGAAGGCGCACGATAGGAGACAGCCTATGGTCAGCCGTCGAGAGTTTCTTCTCAGTTCAGCGGCAGCAGTCGGTGCGGCCACAGCTTGGGGGCGGCCTGCCGATCAAGCCAAATTGGATCGCATCGCGGTGATGAGTTACAGTTTCGATTCTATCGTCAAGTGGGGCGCGCACGAGGACGATCCGAGTCGGACGATCAACATCTTGGATTTTCCCGCCATAATTGCCGAACGCTACGGTGTCCATCATGTGGAAATCCAGCACGCTTACTTTCGTTCGACCGAGCCCGGCTACCTGGCGGAGTTTCGAAACCGGCTGAAGGAAGCCAAATCGCAGATGACGCAACTCGTCTTGGAGCTCGATGAGCTGAACATTTCGTCTCCGGAACCGGTGCTGCGGGTGGAGACGATTGACTTGACGAAACGATGGATCGACCACGCGGTGACCCTCGGCTGTCCGCGGGTGATGGTGAACCAGGGTTCGCTTGCGCCCGCGGTGCGGCAGACCGCCATCGACACCTTGAAGAAGATCAACGCCTACGCCCAATCCAGGAATGTCTGGGTGACCATTGAGAACCGCGACGATCCCCCCGGAGAAGGCGGCCGCGCGGCCGCAGGCGCAGCGCCGGCAGATTGGCATGACGAATATGAATTGATCAAGGCCGCCGGGATTTGGGCCAATCCCGACCCCGGCGGATTCCCGGACAACCAGGCGCGGTGGGCGGGATTGCGCGCGCTGTATCCATTGTCGTCCGGCAGCAGTCATTTGCAATACAACCCGAAACGGTGGAACGAGGCCAAGGTGATTCAGATTTCGAAGGAGGTCGGATACAAGGGGCTGTTTTCGATCGAAGCCGTACCTGAAGCCAATGGCAGCGATCCGTACAAGGCGGTGCAAAGCATTCTGGACGAGTATCTTCGGGATATCTAGCCTGAAGCGCCCTTGGGCGGCCGGGTTTTCGCCGCGATGTAGGGGACCGTCTCACGAAAGCGAAGCTATCGTGGACGTTGGAAAAACCTTTCTCAACTCCCGGCGGGACCGAACAACCCCCTCACCCGCCATCTCTCTCGGGCACCCTCTCCCCCAAGGGGGCGAGGGTTCAACAGATGGAGGCCCACCATCATGAACTTCAGCCCTCGCCCCCCTTGGGGGAGAGGGTGGCGAGCGCCGCGAGCCGGGTGAGGAGGTCAGTCACTTTTTGGTGTTCGTTTACGTTAGGTTCATGAGTCGGTTCCACAGAACACCTCGGTGCGGGAATTCTGAATGGGAGACAAAACGATGGAGATAATGAAGAAGTACCTTCCCGCGTGCGCGGGCGTGCTTCTCAGCTTGAGTGCGGTTGCCTATGGGCAACAAATGGCCTCCGTAACACTCGACAGCAAGACGATCACCGTCGATTACACTGCGCCCGCGGCCAACAGCCGCATCGTTGGTAGCTTTCATACTCCGGCCGATCTGGCGTTCAAGGGACTCAACGTTCCGAAGGGACTTTACACGCTCTACGTCTTAACGGATGGTCCCCGGTGGGAACTCGTCGTCAATAAGGCGACCGACCCGCAGGCGTCGGCGTACGATCCTAAGCAAGACCTCGGGCGCGTGCCGATGCTGATGATCAGGCCTCCTGCAGGCGTGACGGCCTGCAAGTTCACGCTGGCGAAGATCGCGCCTATTGCGGCCGAGCTGAAAGTAGTATGTAGCGACAAGGCAGCTTCCACGTCGTTCCATCTTGACCGGGGCGCCAACGACTCACAATGGTAGGGTGGGTGCCGGGGAGAGTTGAAGGCCGTGCGCTTTCTGTTGCGTAGTGCGTTGGCTTCTCTCGCATCATCGGCTGTGCTAGTAGTTGTCGTAGCCACTCTTCTCGCCGCCGAACAGCCTCCGAACCCGAAGGTTCAGTCCCTCCTTCGCCGCATGACTCTGGAAGAGAAGCTGTCGCTGGTCCACGGTATTCGCGACCCCGAGGAACTGGGGGAGGCAGGTTACTGGCCCGGTCTGCCCCGTCTCGGCATTCCGCCGCTTCGCTTAGTCGATGGCGCTGGCGGCATAAACGTCAATCAGGAATCCACCAGCTTACCCGCTCCCGTGGCGCTGGCGGCAACGTTTAGCGTCGAAGCGGCGCGCCTCTATGGCCTGATCATGGGCCGCGAAGCCAAGGTCCTGCAACAGGACGTCCTTTTGGCCCCACAGATTAACATCGTCCGCGACCCTCTGTTCCGCCGCAACCACACATCCCTGAGCGAAGATCCGTATCTCACGGCCCAGTTGGCCTCATCCGAGATCGCCGGCATCCAGAGTCAGGGCATCTTGGCGCAGGTGAAGCACCTGGCAGGTTACAACGGCTCCGACAATGTCTGGATCGACGAGCGGACGCTACACGAGATCTACTTGCCGGCTTTCCACGCCGCGGTGGAAGCTGGCGTGGCCTCGGTGATGTGCGCGTACAACCGGATCAACGGGCCCTGGGCCTGCGAGAACGGCGACTTGCAAAATGGCATCTTGCGGGAGGCTTGGGGCTTTGGCGGCTTTGTGACCTCGGACTGGGGGGCAGTGCACAGCCCGCTGGCGATCACCCAAGGCCTGGATCTGGAAATGCCCGGCCGCGAGATCGCCGGACGCCCGGGCGGGCCACAGTTCGCCGATGCGCTGAGAGCCGCCGTGCAGACCGGCGCGATTCCGATTTCGGCCATCGACCGGGCGCTGACGCGCATCCTGGTGCAAATGGACCGCTTCCATCTTCTGAAAGGGAAGTCACCCAAGCAGCCGCGAGCGATCGATGTGGAGGCGCATGCGAAAATTGCTCGAATTATCGCCACGCAGAGCGCTGTGCTGCTTAAGGACGATGCGGGTGTGCTACCGTTGACCGCCGAAGATTTGACGTCACTCGCCTTGATCGGCCCTACAGCCGGTCAGCTCGCTGCTGGATTCCTGGGCGCGCGCGCCTATGGCTTTGAGGAACGTCTCGTATCACCGCTCGATGCTTTTCGACGCATCTCCCCGCGAGCGAAGATCACCTACTCAATTGGCGTCGATGTGACCGGCGTTACGATCCCGGGCTCCGCACTCTCTCACGACGGGCGGCCAGGGCTGCTCCGCCAGTCGGGTGCCGGAGAATCCGGACCGGCCCAGGTTGACGAGGGGGTTGATTTCCAAGGCGCCTCGGCGCTCCCGACGGGAGCCGACTACTCGTGGACGGGGGTTCTCACCGTGCCCTTCGCTGGGGATTATACGCTCATGGTGCAGCCAGTTTTGACGGGCGGTTCCGAAGGCGGTGGGGCGGTGGTCATCGACGGACGTATGGTCGCGAGGACGGGTGGTCCCGGATTCGGCGGGAGTGGCATGATGACGAAGAAGTGGTCGAGTTTGCTCCCGACGACAGACGGGCGCGACAACGGCCGGGGAACGGTCCGCTTGACCGCCGGCCCCCACCAGCTCGTTCTCACCGCAAACTCGATCGGCCAGGGACCGCTGAGTATCCGTTTCGCCTGGATCACGCCCCAGTTTCGCCGGGAGAGCATTGAAGCCGCCGTCGCCGTCGCCAAGGCCGCGCGGACAGCCGCCGTATTCGCGTGGAACGGCATGGGAGGCTCGCTTTCCCTGCCTGAGGATCAGGACGAGCTGATCGAGAAGGTCGCGGCCGCGAACTCGAGGACCGTTCTCATTCTGAATACCGGTGGCCCGGTGGAAATGCCCTGGAAGGACAAAGTGAAGGCGATCCTCGAAACGTGGTACCCCGGCCAGGAAGGAGGTTGGGCCACGGCAGACGTTGTGCTGGGGTATGCGAACCCCAGCGGCAGACTGCCGGTCACATTCCCGGCAAGACTCGAGGACGCTCCAACCCGCGCGGCCGGGCATCCGGAACGTCTCGCGTCGTCTCAGCAGCCACCCGCTCGGACTGGAACGGTCCCGGCTGCACCCCGGGTGACTTATTCTGAAGGCATCGCCGTGGGTTACCGCTGGTACGACCAGGAACACATCGAGCCGCTATTCCCATTCGGACACGGGTTATCGTATACCCGGTTCGAATACTCCGGGGTCTTTGTAAAGCGCGTCGCGAACGGCTTCAATGTGACCTTCACGGTGCGCAATACGGGACCGAGGGAAGGCGCCGAAGTCCCACAAGTGTACTTGGGGCCCGTCGAGGGATCGCCCGTCCCGATGGTTCCAAAGTCTCTGGTTGGCTTCCGGCGCATCGAACTCGCGCCTTGCCAAAGCGCCCGCATAACGATCCACGTCAATTCTAGACAGCTATCCTACTGGTCGCCGGATGCGCACCGTTGGATAATGGCCAGAGGAAAGCGGCAGATTCTCGTCGGCACCTCTTCGCGCGATATTCGCCTTCAGTCAACCATAGCGCCTTGACCCTCATCCTGCGACCGCGCACGGTCCGCCCGCGCCTGCCGAGGCGGATTATTAGGAGTGTTCCAAAATCCGGTGATGACGGGGAAGGCCCGACAAGGGCTAGATGCTTTGTTCACCGCCGCCGGTATCAGCAGTGGGAAAATCTTCAGGCGAGTCAACAGGGTAGGTAGGATTTGGGGGAGAAGTACTGACGGAGAAGGCCGTTTGGCATGTGATGAGGGAATTGGCGGGAAAGACGAGAATTGCCAAACTGGCCCCTCACGACCTCCGGAGGACGTGCGCGAGGCTCTTCCACACGGTCGGCGGTGAGCTGGAGCAGATCCAATTTTTATCGGGCCACGTATCGGTGCAGACAACGGAACGTTACTCGGGCTGCACGCAGAGAATCCAAGGGGCGGTAAACGACTTCATCGGCATCGTGCCGACGAACTGATGGGTGTCGCGTCCGGTTTGTCGTAGTGGAAGGGTTACCGCTCAGCTTTACCGCTCACTTGCTCACAGGCTGAACAGTTGTTATGGTGTAAGCCACGTCAGGAGGCAAATGTGACGAAATTGATTCTCACGGCGGCCTTGATCGTTTCGGCGCTCCAGTCGACCGCGATAGCGCAATCGAAAGACACTCTGGTCGGCACTTGGAAGCTTATATCTTCCAAGGATATGACCGAGAAGGGTGAAGTGCGAGACTCATATGGCCGGAATCCCACAGGCTTCCTCACATACACGGCTGACGGCCGAATGATGGTGATCATTACCAATGATGGGCACAAGCCACTTTCTGTTCCCGACTGGATCTCGTCTCCAGCCGAGGAACGGGCGGAAGCATTTGCCACAAGCCTCGCATATGCGGGGAGTTACACTTTCTCCGGTGGCAAAGTGATTCACCATGTTGAAGCCGCGTCGGTGCAAAACTTTGTGAACACGGACTTCGTACGCTTCATCACGAAGGTCGATCGCGACCGTTTGATTCTGCGGGTCCCCCCTTTGCTAAAGGGAGGCGAACCAATCACGCAAGAGCTTGTTTGGGAACGGATGAAGCCCACCCGATAGGTTCTAATTGATCCAATGGCGAAATGTTCCCCGATAACTCCTCACGTTAGGTCTCTATCGGGAGTGACCCGGCGCGAAGATGTTGGAGACGGGCGGAGAAGGTGATTCGCCGGGTCACTTTCGATAGAGTCGTTTGAAGGGAGCCGCTTGCGTTTGCGGCAGACGCGGATCAGCTATGGGATTTCAATTGACTTGTCTCTGCAAGTAATAGATGAGACTGGTTTTACCGGCGGGATCAGAGAAAGCGAAAAAGCGATAAGATTCCGGTACATCACCGTAAATTATGACACGCGTAGCGTCTGCCGCGCAAGCGGCTTCGTTCCAACGGCGTAGTGTTTAGTAATGCCGATTCCCGTTGATAAACTCACCTCCCACCGGTGATTTTCAGTTGGTTGATAGCCCCGCAAGCGGATTCGAACTGAAAAGTCACCTTCCCATCGACTGGCCCAGTGGATTCGATTCCAGACAGTCGCTGAGATGGCCCGTATGGGGGGAATCGCAAGGGCCAAGGCCCACAGCAGGGCGCAACTCAGGAAATGGGGGAAGGAAGGCGGCCGCCCGCCAGTGCTGGACCAGGCCGCGTTTACCCGATTGGGGAAGCTGCTCGCCGAGGGAAGAACCAGGCGGAGTGTGCCACTCTCTTGGGGGTTTCTGTGCGAACCATCGGGCGACTCGTTGCCCGAATGAAGGCGAGAGCAGAATCTAGCGGGCTTGGCTGATCCACACCGACCCGCTTCGTAGAAAGCCCCGCCAGTGGCCCACATCTGCCCCAGCACACGCGGGAGCCTTGACCTTACGGAGAGTTTTTGCATGAAAAGTGGGCTGACCGGCAGACAGGATCGCGCTCGACCGGGTCGGCCGATCTCCCGAAGCAGTCGGCCGCGGTCTTCCTCGCTGGATCGCGGTACTCCTTGCGTACCAACCTCGCAATCGGTGCCCCACGGCGGTCACGACGGTTTTACAAGCTCCAAGTTAGCGATACTCACTGGATCGGGCGCATTTCCGCTATACCAGCCAAAATTGGCCGCAATACCGGGATCACCATCAGGCGGATCGAAATCTACATCCGCATAGATATACGCTCCCGATTGGAGCATTGGCTCTATGAGTTCTTTCGGTATCCTGGCCACTGGTATCCCAAACAATCTTTTGGGCAACTTATACGAGGGAATGCACACAGATATGAACCCTGCTCCCTCTGGGCCTTCGCCGGGATTGAGAATATTTGGACCGACACTCTCGACCAACATTCTTTGCTTCATTATGCATCTCCCGCAGGCCTGTGACTTTTGTTTTATGCTGACCCGCATAAAACTGGTCCAGGCCGGCCTATAACGAAATCGCCGATGGCAAGCCGGGGCAGCATCTACTTTGATTGTAACCACTTCTTCCGGGTCCGACAAATTAAACCGCCCGGTTCTTTCCAGCCACGACTGCGGCTCCAGCGGGCACCTGGCAAGCCCGAGCATCCGTCAACCTCGCCGAAAACCGTCTGTACAGCGTGTCTCGCGCCAAGAAACCCTATCCTAGTAAGTGTAGGGAATACCCTGGTACGCGTCACCGTGCCAAGCGCAGCGATTCTCTCTCGCCTTGACCATGCCCGGTGGCGCAAACTTCGCCTTCGAACGCCCGCCAGCATCCAGTGTCAATAGCGGTGTCAGTTTGAACCTGCTAATGCTGCATGGGAGTGCACGGCCATGCAGAAAGGCCAACCAGGATCATCGCCAGCATTGACGAGGGTTCGTCGCATTCTGGCAGGGTAGTGCACGGTGGTGCAGAACCCCGGAAAATCAGACTCATAATCCCTAGGTCGCAAGCCGAACGTTTCGTGATGCAGTGGGAGCGTTTCTCATCTCTTTCCCGCTGTGGCTTTTGAATTGGGATTTCCACAGATTTGGCGCTCCTGCTACTTGTCTCTGGTTACAAGGTTAGCTTTACAAGGCATCTACAAGCCGGTTGGTAACCATACTGACCTACAAGGATTTAACAGCCAATCGCGGACCTAAAATAACGTTGTGGCGGACCCAAAACAACGTAGAGGCGGACCTAAATTAACGTGGTGCTAAGAGGTAAAAGACTGAAAACGCACACGCGGCTAGCGGACCTAAAATAACGTGGAATGCAGAGGATTTTTAGCTGAGCGGGCGCGACGGGGGAATGTTGGACTCCACTTCAATGTTGCCTGCGCCCGCTCAGCTAAAAATCGGTTGTACTAAACCGCGGGCCTACGGAGACGCTAT
>JBEKLF010000203.1:0-15730 GCA_050010335.1 Terriglobia bacterium | reverse complement strand
AAGAATCTGGGAGGCGATCGCGTCCTGCTCGTCTTCAGGGAGCTTGCCGACCTTCCGCAGCGCATCCTCAAGTAATTGCGTCATGCGTTCACCTTACCAAACGTTAACCATGGACGCAAGCCCGCCAAAACGTCGCTGGCCGCCGGCGGCTTCCCGCTCGGATGGACTTGGCAGGCGGCTGCGACCCGCGAGTCACGGCCCTCGCGAACACAACGATGGCGCGATCCTCATAGGGGTCGATGATGCGGGTCACGTTCAGGGGGTGGAGTTCGACCTCAAGCAGAGACCGGCCAGAAAGGAAAATCCACCAGCTTGCTAGGTTTCACCCTGACCCCTAACCTGTGATGTGGTTGGCGCGGTGATCTTTCAGGATTTCGTCCGGGGGCGGTCCATTGGAAATGTACAAGGGAAAGCCTCTGAATCCGTGAAAGGATCAATTGGCTCAACTGACGTGCCTTTCAGGCGTTGACCAGCACGCGCGCTTGCTCCTGAGCACACTGGAAAGCATGGCCACGCCCTGTTCCGTGAAAGCGTAGGTCGGAAACTGAGCCTCACCTTTACGGAGCGTCGCCGGGCTCGGGCCAAAGGCTGGCTAGCCCGATAACTCTGCGCGACATGCAGGGGTTTCGGGCAGGAGAAAGCCCCACTGTCAGAAAGGCGCTGAGCGTGGTTACCCTCTTACGTTAGAGTCCCTCCGGTAGCTTCTTCACCGAGACGGCATCGCCCGCATAGAGCGTGGGCGCGCCCGCGGCGAAGGCGTCCTTGTTATAGGCCGCCACGTCGGTCTGGATGAGTTTGTTGAAGTCGTCCAGGTGCTGCGCTAACTCCTTGGTCAGCTCCGCCTTATGTTCCAAAGCCAACTGCGTGGGGGGCTCGCCATAGGCGAAAGCGCCGCCTCCCGAGAGGCCGGAGAGCTTGCTGTTGAAAGCCTGCAAGTAGTGGATGTCGTCTTCGGCTCCGGATTGGAGTTCCGAGTTATAGACGGAATCCTTCAAAGTTCTGAGCTTCCTGCCAAGCTGGGACGCTTTGCCCATGAGCGGCTGAAACTTCTTCTTCAAGTCTTCGTCGTCGCTCGAGCGGACCATACCCTGGAAAGCGGCGAGCGACTTCTGCATTCCGTCAACACGGTTCAGCATGGTGTTCAGTGCACTCACCGCATTGCGCCCTTCGAGCGCGAACCGCAGCGAGGCGCGGAAGTTCTCCGGATCAATCTTGAGGTTGGGGTCCGGACGCACGTTCAAGTCAGCTTCCCCCTTGTGGTCAGCCACGGTGATGACAACGTGGTACTTTCCTGCCAGCACCAGCGGTCCCCTACCCCGGCCAAATAACTCCGCAAATTCGCTGGGTTCCTCTTGCCGCTCAAAGGTTAGCTTCTCGGGTCCGTCGTAGCGCAAAGACCAGACAAAACGGTTGACACCGGCCTTGGAAGGCCCATGCTCGGTCGCCACCGGATTCCCGTGCTCATCGGTGATCACGATTTTGACCGGCCCTTCGCGCTGGCCGCCTGGCCCCTCGCCTTCTCCTTGTCCCCCTTGGCCCCCTTGGCCTCCCGCCATTGCGGAGCCCGCAGCGCCAGCACCGCCCGCCCCGCCACCTCCGCCCATTCGGCCTCCCCCGGCGCCACCCGGCCCTCCAGGGCCGCCGCCCCGCCGCTGCTCAATCTCCTTCTTCAGGAAGTAATCGATCACCACTCCCTCGGGGCCATTGGGGGCGGAGTAATCCGCCGCCGCACCGAATCCTGCTCCGCGCCAGTGGTGAAACAGCGTGCCCGGCGCAGTGCCCACCAGTTGAAACTCGCTGTCTTGGATCTTGGCACTCATCTGCTCGACCGGGCGAATGTTGTCGAAGACAAAGATGCCGCGGCCGTGCGTGGCCACCACCAGATCGTCGCTCGCCTTCACAAACTTCAGATCATAAATGGGCACCGTGGGGAAGTTGGCCTTGAGCGGCTGCCAGTGCTCTCCCGCGTCCTGCGAGTAGAAAAGGCCGGTGTCGGTTCCCACCACGAGAAACCCGCGCTGGTTGGGGTCCTCGCGGACGACGTGCGCGCAAGAATCAGCGGGCAGGCCGACGGCAATGGGCGTCCACGTCTTGCCGTAATCGGCGGTCTTGTAAACGTACGGATGAGAATTATCCAACTCGTGGGCGTCGTAGGTGACGTAAGCCGTCCCGGCGTCAAAAGGCGAGACGCCGACCTGATAAACGCGAGCCCACTCGGGCGCGCCGGTAACGGAAACGTTCGCCCAGTTCTTGCCGCCGTCGCGCGTCACCTGCACCAGACCGTCGTCGGTACCCACCCAGATCACTTTGGGATCAGTGGGCGCGATCGTGATGGCCAGAATGGTGTCGTAGCTTTCGGCGCCGCTGATATCGTGTTGGACAGGACCACCCGCCACCTCCTGCTTCGATTTGTCGTTGCGCGTAAGGTCGCCGCTGATCGGCGTCCAATTCTTGCCCCCGTCCGGGGACTTGAAGACCACGTTGCCGCCGAGGTAGACCTCATTGGCATCCGTCTCGGAGACTGCGATAGGGGAAGTCCAGTTAAAGCGATATTTCAGGTCGGCCGGCTTCATTTCCTCGACGCCTTCCAGGTAAGGCCGGATCGAGCGGGAGAGATGCGTTTTCTTGTCCAGACGGGAGATGCTGCCGTTCTGCGAATCGACGTAGATGATGTTGGGATCGCTGGGGGCGAAGACCGCGTATTCGCCGTCGCCACCCGTTACCGTGTACCAATCGGCGCCGCCCACCGCGCGTCCGCCCAGGTTGCTGGAAACACCGCACCAGGCACTGTTATCCTGAAGGCCGCCGCACACGGAGTAGGGAGTCTCGCCGCTCGTCGATACCATATAGAACTGCTCGATGGGGAGGTTATTGAGGAACCGCCAGCTCTTGGCGCCGTCCGTCGTCACATTAACGCCACCGTCGTTGCCTTGTATCATCCGCTGCGGGTCCTTGGGGTCGATCCAAAGCGCGTGATGGTCAGAGTGAACCCCGCGGTCGGCGGTATGCGAAGTCTTGCCGCCATCATCCGATTCCACCAGGTTCAAGGACATGAAGTAGATTTTGTTTTCGTTCTCCGGTGAGACCATCAGCCGGGAAAAATAATACGGACGAATATCGTAAGAGTGATTGTCACTGACTTCCGTCCACGTATCGCCCAGATCGGCGGATTGCCACAGCATGCCGCGCTTGGCCCCCACCAGCGCGTAAAGGTGATTCGGGTTGGTGGGCGCCACGGCCACAGCAATGCGGCCCAGCGGTCCTTCCGGCAGGCCCTTGCTCAACTTCTTCCACGTGTCGCCGCCGTCGGTAGAGCGATAGATGCCGCTGTTGGGACCGCCATCCACCAGCGTCAAGGGTAGCGCCGAAACTCCCACATCGCCGCGAACAACACCTGGGGATTGCCCGGCTGAATCGTGAGATCCGCCACGCCGGTAGAGTCATTGACGAACAATACCTTTTTCCAAGTCTTTCCGCCGTCCGTGGTTTTGAAAACGCCGCGGTCGGGATTGGGACCCCAAGCGTGTCCCGTGGCCCCCACATAAACCACATCGGGGTTGCCGGGATCCACAATGATCTGCGAAATCTGGCCCACATTGCCCAAGCCGGCGAATCTCCAAGAGTGTCCGGCGTCACCCGAGACATAGACGCCGCGGCCGTCGATCACGTCGTTGCGCACTTTCGATTCGCCCGTACCCACCCAAACGATGCTGGGGTCAGAGGGAGCCAAAGCTATGGCGCCGATAGAGGACGTGCTCTCGTGTTCGAAGATCGGCTTCCAGGTGATTCCGCCGTTTTCGGTTTTGAAGACGCCGCCGCCCGCCGCGCCCACGTAATAAACGTTGGGGTTGCCGGGAATTCCCACCACCGCGGCCACGCGACCGCCGCCGCCCGCCGCGCCCAGGTTACGGAAAGCCAGGTTCTTGAAGACATCCTTCTCGTCCGCGTCAGACTCCTGCGCGGGCGACTGCCCCACCACGATCTTGCTGGCCATACCGAAAACCGCAGCCAAAGCTAGCGCCACAACGATCCGTGCCAGTTTTTGTCTCATGAATGTCCTCCGGGAAGCCGCGTTCATCCTACCGCACGTTCAACCTGTGGACAAGATCTGCGACGAGTATGGTGTACGCGATAAGAACTAGAATCTGCCCGAGATTGTCGATTCAATCATCTCGACAACTTTGTTTAGCGCGTTGACAATAGAGGGGACCTAGGGGACGCACTGTGGGTCCAGCGGTAGAACCGTTCCACCTGCCATCATCGACAGCAGATGCAAATAGGTATGAAGGATGTGCTCGCAGACAATATCAAATTTCACCAGAACCTTGGGCGGGATGCCGAGTATGACCGGGTTCAACTCGGAGAGTCCCAATACGTGCTCGTAAAGCGGCGGCAGTGGCAGCTTGGGCACAAGGTCCATGCGATTAGCGATCCGGGTGGTGTTCGGAACGACGTGGTTATACGTGCTAACGAACTGTGGATCTCCCGCCTTCGGGCTGGCGTAAGTGTAAACCGCCTGGTTGTCAAAGGGCGACGAGGTGTTCGCAGCGACATCCAAAGCGAGAAGCGTAGCGAGCGCGCCTCCCAAGCTGTGTCCGCAAATCGTCAAGGTAGTGACAGGTTTGGTCCATTGCAGAGTAGGTAGGGCTTTCACGACGGGGACCGAGCCTGCGACCGTCTTAATGATCATGGAGTTATACATGGCCGTAAAACCATCTTCTGTATTCCCCGCCCCTGGAAGGAAAGGGCACGGCACGGAAAGAAACTTGGCGTCTTGAACCCACTCCTGAATACCCTCGGTCCCGCGGATTGCGATGACCGTGTCTCCAGATGCAACCGCCTGTAGGACGAGGCCGATCGATACGCCGCTATTACCACGCGAGGGATTCATGTCAGTAGCGAGATCGTTGGCGTAAATCGAAGCGATGACCTTGTAGGCGACCCCACCCCCGATGAGCCCCGCGTTTATGTTTTTACCGGCTTGATCTGTCAGGTCGGCAGGGTTCACGGCGTACACGCAATCCACAAGCTGCCCGAACTGTATGGCGCTGTTAAGGTCCATATACGCCTCACCTCCGCAGACTCCGAATTCGCTTCTTTCACGAGCGATGCTCAGCAGATATGCCCGCTCAACGCACCTTCATCCCGACGGTGTGACTCGGGTTTCAGTGCGCGGACTGAAGGGCCAGCACCGCGAACGCGGTGGCCGCGTCACTCATGAAATGGCCGGTGTAGGAAGACAGGTCTTCTTGCTTGTTCAGCGAGTAAGCCAGCCATCGGCCTTCGCTTTTGTCCTGATTCAGCGCGAGCCATGCGAGACCCCGGTTCACCTGGGGCTGATCGCGCTTCATGCCGGCCTGCTGCAAAATGAACGTGACGGCTCCGGTGGCATAGCCGTCGCTCTTGGTTTCGAGTGGCGTGCCATCATGCCGCTTCCACCCTCCCACGAACGAGGACAGACTGAAACCTCCGTCCGCCTGCTGTTTGCTCAGCGCCTCGTCGATGATGGACTTCTGCTCGGCAGGAGTGAGGAGTCCGGGCACCTTGCTCGATGCCCACAGCAGATTGAGCCGATTAATCAATATCTGCGACTCGCGCTGCTGGACAAGATACTCGCGCAGCAGTTTCATATTGTCCTGAATCTCCGGGGCCGCCTGATAGTCGGCGGGCGCACTCCCCACGGCGAGCGCTGCCAGTGCGGCCCCGTAATACTGCGAATCCCCCTCCCACGGCGAGTTGTGAAATTGCAGCCAGGACCACGCTCCCCGGGCTTCTCCTGTCTTCAGTTGCTCTCCCCACATGTTGTCCAGCGCCAGACGCGCGTCAGGGCTCAACTTGCCCGTGGGGGCGTCATAACCCACCAGGATCACCGCATTGAGAATGGACTCAGTTCCGCGCGATTCCTCCGTTTTGCCAGCGCCTCGCTTCGCGTCGGGATAAAAGGGTTCAACTTCCTTCCACATCCGGACGCGCTTGGTGACGCTCGCGAGGAGTTGCTGTTCCGGCGTCGAGGGGGCTTGCTCTCCCATCGTCACCCGAAGAGCGGGCCGGGCCATGGCGTAAGGCACGACCGTGTGACAGGAGACGCAGAAAGTATCATGATCGCGGGCAGCGACATCCCAGCCCATCCACCAAGTAATTCGCCCATCGAGATAGGAGGCGGCGGCCTTCCCGCTCCAGGACGCAGGACTCGAAGTCGAGGACGGCTCATCCGTGGCGAAGATGCTCACACCGAGCAAAGCCGCGAGGATACAGGCCACGAATGTATTTGCCTTCATCGATTTCCCCTCCCTCACGCTTAGGTACTTCAATTCTTGACGCGCTAGCCAGATCAAGCTAAACGCCTTTCGGGGCCATGGGCAGGGCGCGCAGGCGTTTGCCGGTGGCTGCGAAGATGGCGTTGCCGGTGGCCGGCGCAATGCCCACAATGGGGGTTTCCCCGGCCCCCGCCGAAGGCACGTCCTTCCGATCGATCAGGACGACTTCGATTGCCGGAGCGTCGCTGAAGCGCGGCACGCGATATTGCGCGAAGTGCGGGTTCAGGATGCGCCCGTTCGCGAACTGAATGGCTTCAAACAGCGCGCCTCCGATTCCCATATTATTCGCGCCTTCGATCTGGTTGCGGAGCTGATCGGGATTGACCACTGCACCGCAATCAAACGCCGTGACGACGCGCAACACGCGCACTTGCCGCGAGGCTGGATCGACCGCCACCTCCGCGCAGGTGGCCACGTAACCGCTCTTATCGAATCCTCCCGCGATACCGAAGCCATGCCCCGGTTGAGGTTTGGCCTTCCCCCAACCAAATTTCTGTGCAGCGGCTTCGAGCGCGTCCCGGAAGCGCGCATCTGTGAGGTTCTTGAGCCGAAAATCGAGCGGGTCCATCTTCGCCAGGTGCGCGAGTTCGTCCATGAATGACTCCCGCGCGAAATGATTGGCCGCCGCGGCGAGCGATCGATACGAGCCTTGGCGCAAGGGCGATTTGACGGGATGAAACTCGATAAGCTGATTGGGAATGTTGTAGAGCGTGCCGATGGCCGCCGAGCCGGAGTTGTAATTGTGGAACTCCCACGCGGTGATCGCGCCGTCGCTCGCGACGCCGGCGGAAATTTCGATGACTCCGGCCGGGCGAAAATAGGCCCAGGTGAATTCCTCCTCGCGCGTCCACACCAGCTTCACGGGCTGGCGCGCGGCTTGGGCAAGGCGCGCCGACTCCACGGCTGCCTCGCCGGTGTGCTTGCCGCCGTAGCCCGAGCCCATATCGGGCATCACGACACGTACCTTGTCTTCAGTCAGGCGGAAAGCTTCGGCCAGTTCGCCGCGCACGCCAAAGGGCCGCTGAGTTCCGGTCCACACGGTCACCTTGCCATCCCTCCATTCGGCCACAGCCGCCCGGGGCTCGAGTGGCGCGTGCGCGATGTACGCGACGGTGTATGTTTGTTGCAACCGCTGGCTCGCGTCCGCCAGGCCCTTTTCCATGGAGCCGGTGACGTGGCGGTTGTGATCCTCACCTTGCTCCACGTTCTTCTTCAAGTATTCAAAGAGCTCATCGCTGGACGGTTGCGGCGGGGATTGCCAGGCAGCGTGGAGCGCCGCGAGCGCGCTTGCCGCAACGCGCGGGTTTGGAGCGGCGATGCCCACAAAATTGCCATCGTGCACCACGGTAACGCCCGGAATCGCCTCCGCTTCGTGGGCGTCAAGAGAAGTTAGCGTGGCGTCGAAAGCGGGAGGGCGCAGAACCTTACCGTAAAGCATACCCGGCAACTTGATGTCAGAAGGGTAGCGATGCCTGCCCATAACGATGTCGCGGCCGGTGACCTTGGCGAGCGGCTTGCCCATGACTTTCCATTGGGCTGGGGGTGTCAGAGAGTCTTCGGCGGGTATGGCCTTGGCGAGCTCGCGCCCCTTGGTCAGTTCCGCGTAGCTCGCAGTCCGCTGCGATTCCG
This sequence comes from Terriglobia bacterium, assembly GCA_050010335.1. Classification (GTDB taxonomy): domain Bacteria; phylum Acidobacteriota; class Terriglobia; order UBA7540; family UBA7540; genus Bog-366. Next base: position 7,784 of record JBEKLF010000203.1, on the reverse strand, counting down.
GGTCCGTGACGGCGCCGTTGGCCGCGATTAACTTTACAGGGTCCACCTTCCAAGCTTCTGCGGCGAGGCCGATGAGGGCTTCGCGAGCTGTCGAAGCCGCGCGGCGGAGCTGCGGGGTCATGGTAGGAGTCGTCCGGCTACCGAACGTCCCCATGTCAAAGGGCACGCGGTCGGTGTCCCCCATGAGCAGATGGATCGAACCGGGCGCAACGCTCAGTTCCTCGGCCACGGCCTGGGTAAGCGAAGTGCGAATGTTCTGTCCCACTTCCACCTTGCCGGTGCAAACGGTGACTTCGCCGTTTTCGTTGACGTGCAGCCATGCGGCGATGTCCTGGGGGAGGGATTCATCGGGCCGGCGGTGGACGCGCCCGGCTTCCTGCCCGGCAAGAAGACTATCGCGGAGGCAGAAAATCACGATGCCGCCACCCAAAAACTTGAAAAAATCCCGCCGCGGCAGACCAAAGTGATAGGTGGGTCCCGCCCTCAATTCGTATCGCTCGGGTTCGAATTGCGTCGAAAAATCGTTGGGCGTATTCACGAGCGCACCTCCTGCAAGGATTTTGCCGCCCGGCGAACGGCGGCAACGATGCGCGGATAAGTCCCGCACCGGCAGATGTGGCCCTCGAGGTAGTGGGCGATCTCCTCTTCCGTCGGATTGGGATGAACCTTCAGCAAGCCCACGGAGGTCATGATCATGCCGGAAGTGCAATAGCCGCACTGCATGACGTCTTCGTCAAGGAACGCCTGCTGAACGGGGTGAAGGTGGCCATCCTTCTCCAGCCCCTCGATGGTGGTAATCGGCTTGCTCGCGGCATCGCCCACGGGTGTAATGCAGGAACGCCGCGGCGCTCCCCCCAGCAACACCGTGCAGGCGCCGCACTGGCCCTCACCGCAACCGTACTTGCTTCCCACCAGGTCGAGGTCGTCGCGCAAGACACTTAGCAGACTCGCACCGGCGTCGACATCGACGGAATACTTCACGCCATTGATGAGCAGTTCCGTGACTTTCGACATAAAACACCCCCGCGTGACCTGAGACTCCTAACTGTGGCTGAAAGCGGAGTAACCCCGACCGCAGTCTTCATTTTACGCCGTTTTCTTCAGCGTGGAAGAGGCAGGTTTCACGCCCTGCATATCGTCGGGGCTGATCGGGTGGTCTTTAATATCATGGCGAACGACTATCGCCTGGTCACTGCCATCGACTACCGTCGCGGTATTGTGTTTATTAAATGGCTGGGTCGCCATAAGGAGTAAGACAAGATCGATTTGAGGACGGTGCAATATGCTGATCAAACCCATCAAGACTGAAGCCGACCATGCGACGGCGCTTCGCGAAATCGAGCGTGTTTGCGGAGCGGACGAGCGGACCTCGGAGGGAGATCGACTGGAGGTATTGACGACGCTGGTCGAGGCGTGCGAGCAGGCGCATTTTCTCATGGATGCTCCCGACCCCATTGAGGCGATCAAGTTCCGGCTGGAGCAGCAGGGAGCGGATAAGAAGACGCTGAAGCGAGGGTTCTGAACCGGATTTGACCGTAAGACAAGAGCAGCCGCACGTGAATCTCAGTGCCACGCGGCAGGATGCCAGAACTCCGTTTCGCGACAGCGATCCGTCCACCGGACCATTCAAAGCTTGCTTTCCGAGTGCGCCGTCGCTCGCCGAGACTTACTCAAAAATAGAATTTGACAGCGAGTTGAAGCAGGCGGGGATCGCCGGCACTCACAACCCTCCCGAAGGAAGGGCTGCTGATATTCCCGCTGACGGCTGCGGCGCCATAAAACTGGGCATGGTTGGCCACATTAAAGGCCTCCACGCGGAATTGCAGTGATTTTGATTCGGTGAGGCGGAGGCTCTTCAATAGGGCAAGGTCGGAATTGGCGATGCCGGGGCCGTAGAAAAGGCGCCGCGCCGCCGAGCCCATTTGGCCCAGGACTGGAAGGCTGAATAGCGACGTGTTAAAGGCGGGTCGGCCGTTTCGAGGGTTGGTGTTGACTTCCATGTTGCCGAGGGTAACGTTTGGGGTGTCTACGCCATTATTGTTGATACCGTTGGGTATCGTCCCCAGCAGCGAGGTGTCGTTGTTGTTGTAAAGAGTCACGGGGAAGCCGGTGCTGAATCGCGTGATTCCCGTGAGGCTCCATCCCTCCGTCAGCCGGTTCCGGCGATTAAGGAGATGGCCGATGGGGAGTTCGTATTTGTAACTCGCCACAAAACTGTGGCGCATATCGAATGCCGATACGGCCTTGCTGAGGTTGGGATCGACGGGGTTCACCGGCTCTGCCAGGCTGGATGACAAGTCGAGAGATTTGCCATAGGTATAGCCCGCAAGTAATTCCAAGGGCCCACGGTTGTGACGCAGATTGATATCGAGTGCGTTGTAATTGGAGTTCCCGAGCGTCTTCTGATACGTGATGGCGTCGAATTGGGAACTAAAGGGGCCTCGGGTTCCTTGGATCACTTGTCCTGTCGACGTGACGTACGTCCCCCCTTCGCCGAACGGTCCGCAGGTGGCGGTGCCGGGCATAATCTGGTCCGTCTGGCTCACGCTTGAACATCGGGCGGGGTCCCCCGGGTTGGCGGAAGTGAGCACCAAGAGATGATGCGTCTGCGAACCGACATAGGTCAGGCTGAGAAGAGTGTTGGGCTCGATCTGCCGTTCCAAGGACAGTGTGTAGCTGGCGCTGTATGGAGGCACATTCTGGTGGAAAAACGAGGGTACGCCGGCGATCGGCAAATACTGCGACCAGTCCACGCTGGAATTGGGATTCGCTGCTGAGGCCCCAAATGCCGGGATGGGCTCAGGAAAGCGCTGTCCTATGTTCTGCCCACTTGCCGCCGTAACGAAGGGATTAGAAAATAGAGGGGGCGCCAGACTGGTATAGTCGTAGCCATACGGCGGGTTGGCACTCATGATGCCGGCGGATAGCCCCTCGAGGGCGGTATAGCACAGGCCGTATCCGGCTCGCACGCTGGTGGTGCCGGGGCCGCCCAATATCCTGCCCAACCAGCCGCTCTGGTCATCCGGGGAGTATGCCAGGCCGGCGCGCGGAGCAAAGTTAGTATATTTCGTCGGGGCCAACGTGGCAGGAATCCCGTGGTCACCACACAGTAGTTCAGGGTGAAGGCCTTGATCCAACGCGTTAGTCTAATGACGGCGTTACGTCAGCAAGCCGAGAGCGGGGAGGTTGCGTGGGCGTCCTGCCCGCTGCGGCGTGGGCAATGGGCTTGAGATACGCCACTCCGGTCAGAACCAACCCTCCTCTGAGGCCCGAAATGGCGGATACAAAGCGATGGAGTCCCAGCCACTGGGTTGCGAGGACCGCAAGGGATTCACCCCTAGGGAGGCATTGATCTTCAAGCGGGGCTTTTTCAGTCACTGGGCGGAGGTACTTCATGGGAGTCGATCAGTTGATAATAGATGGCGGAGAGTACCAGTTCGAATTGGTTCGAGACGTGCAGCTTTTCACAAACACTCGTGAGGTGCAGCCTGAAGGCCGGTTCGCTAATTCCGATCCTCTTTGCGCTCTCTTCACTCGAATAACCAGCCACGGTTAATGCGATGACATGTTTATCGAGTGGGATTAGGCCAAAGCGTTTCCTGCTCGCCTCAACAGAAGATAAGCCCTCATGGAGCATAGTAATCTCCTTCTCTAAGGTCCTTGTGGTACTCGAATCATCAGAGATGATGCTATTCATGGGGGAGCCTACGAGGACCCTAAATTCCCGAGGTGTCGTCGACCTTTGGACATCCATACGAACCGAGTTGCAAGAATGGCTGCGGGGCGACCCAGCGCACCTGATGCTCGTAAGGTGCGGAGAGCCGCCTCGCGCTATAAAGAAAGGCAATGCCGAACCTCGTCATTCAGCCTTGGCAGAGGGGGGCTGGTTGAAAACCAGGCTTTCCTTTGACCCTCGAAGGCGAATCTGGGTTATCACCTTTCCGTTATCAAGTTCCTCGTAATGGACTTCTGTTTGTTCAGGTTTCTTCGTTTCCTCTGACAGGGTCACCGGGGCGCGCAGCCACAGATCCCCTTCCTTGTAGAAGAGAACTTCAGCGGAGTCCTGATTCTTGACGACCTCAACTTGATACGTGCCAGGCTGCAAGGCGGAACCGTTTCCGACCTTTGCCCGATACCGGATGCTCACTTCGTGCGCCACGGCGATGGACGCGAAGGCGAGCGTGCAAACCAGGGTGGGTAGAATCCGATACCCGATCCTTTTGGACATGACTGGAGCCTCCTTCGAAAATGTTTCCCAGTGCCAAGGGCAGAGGGATGGCCGACCGCGCCGCGAGGAACAGTTGGGGAATGCGTGGGGACCTGTCAGCCATCCCTGCCATGACCTCTATGCCACATCGAGTAGGCATGTTTAGTTCCAGCCTTTCCTTCGACGCTCCCCCTATGAAGTCAGTGTGTTGCGAGGACAGAGGACAGGCATGGCGTCAAGGTTTTTGGACAACCCACCCTTGGTTGTTCGAGGTTTTGGACGCCGAGGCGAGAATCCGGTAGGGGATCCCCCGTTGCTCTTTGTCACGCAAGCAATCCTGCAAAGCCTCACGATCACTCCTCCCGTCTCATCAATCGTATTCTCTGGATCCCCATAGTCGCGTGCACGGCGTGGGTCAGAGGCTGCTCGGATTGTTGGTAACAGAGTACAGCCGGCTTCTGCCGGCCGGCCTCGACCCACAAAGCAACCCTTTCCAGTCCTGCCCGCAGGATTGCACGCGCAAGCAAGACGACGCTGGCCGCACTGAACAGTAAAGCTCCGAGCAGCGCAATGAGGAGGACGCAAACGAGATTTTCTTCGAGCACGTAAGTCATTATTGCCTCCAGGAGATCCCGGGCACCACGACCACGGCATGTCGTTACACCGATCCACCACGACGAGATGTGTGCGTAAATTGAATTGGCACGCTTATTTCCAGACCTGCCTTCGGCGCTCCCACCTTAAAATCAGCGCGTTGGGAAGTCGGAGGATATCTATGCCGTCAAAGTATTTTGACAACCCACCGTTGATTGTTCGAGGTTTTGGACGCCGCGGGGGAAATCTGGGAGTGGTACCCGACGTAACTCATTGTCGCGCAAGCAAACCTGCATGACCGGGCGATTGGAAGCGCTCCTGCATTTGTTTCATGGTGGAAGCCACGGCTCCGAACGCTAGATAGGGTTTTCATTGCAGGAAGAGTAGAAGGGATTTTCAGTATGCTTTATTTTTCCCCAGTCTGGAACGGACTGCACCCTCTCATCGTGCACTTCCCGATCATCCTGCTCTTGGCCGCCCCGTTCTTGGTCATTGTGAGCATTGGACTTCCGGCCGCCAAAAGACGGCCGTTTCTAGGTTCAGCTTTGACCCTCATGGTGCCTGGAACAGCCATGACTTTCGTGGCCGTCACGACGGGGGAGGCCGCGATGAAAGTCGTTGGCTCCGCACCTGCCATTAAGGTTGCACTGGAGGAGCACCAGTCCTTGGCCGAAACTACACGGGAGCTGTTCATCATGCTCACATTGGGATTTGCAGCTCTGCTCTTTGCCCCCAGGCTTTTGGGGCGCGAACTCGAGTCTCGCATCAATACGGCACTGTTGGCCATTTATCTGGTTTTTTATGCAACTGGAGCACTATTTCTCGTCCACACTGCGCTTCAAGGTGGGCAACTCGTCCGCGAGCTTGAGGCGACGACAACGACAACTTATCAACTGTCAAGAAAGGAGAGCCCGAGGTGAAAACCCCCACGGTCCTGATGATTCTCGATGAGCCTCAAGATCTTGAAGTCTACGGAACATATCTCCGCGATAGGGGGTATGAGACCCTGATGTGTAAATCCCCGGGCGAAGGCCTCAATTTCCCTTGAATCCGAGTCCGTCTCCATGGTGATCGTCAGCCAAGCCACACTTGCGTTTCAGGGCCGACAGGTGCTGGAGCGGTCCATTCGACTCCACCCCGAGGTTCCGGTTGTAGTTGTTGCGCGGGTTTTAGACATGCACTACTACCTCGAAGCCATGGATCTTGGCGCGACCGATTATCTGGAAAGGCCGGAGCCACGTGACTTGGCGTGGGTAGTCGATACGCAAATGCGCCGGGTGGCAGCGGCCTGATCTATGAGTTGGGATCCCTTATCCCGTATTTGGCAATCTTGTACCTGAGGTCGCAGCGAGAAATCCCCATTCGAAAGGCACGGTGATTTGGCAGATGCGTTGGAGATCAGCCCAGAATTGTCCGCCCTGGTTGTTTGTGCGCTGCGAAGATATGACCGGCTGGTACGAAGCCATGCATCGTGGATGCGCGGGACTGCCTGACAAAGCCCGTCCTCTCCGTCGAAATAAGGGATGCGCTCATGATGCATCTCCGCCCCAAGGTGACGAGGCTTCCCAAAAGGCCACCGTTATTGGCTGGGGCTTCGGGCGAGATGAGCATGAGGGCAAGGAGGTTGTCATGTTCCAGATGTTAAACGAGGAGTCAACTCAGCCGCCGGATCGTAAGACGACGATCCTGAGGAGGTACGCATTAACTGTCGCAGGACAGGTGTCCAGCGTTTATCAGGGAGGACCTTATGCCCAAGGCTAGTGGAACGGTTTTGCTCGTGGACGACGATCCTTCCATCAGAAACCTTCTTGCCAGGTACTTGGAGAAAGAGGGTTTCAAAACATCCCAGGCCGAGGACGGAATCGACGCACTGGTAAAACTCCGGGACACGCTCCCCAAGGTCATTGTCACCGACTTGCAGATGCCCCGGATGTCAGGATGGGAGTTGATATACGTAGCGCGCCGGCGCTTCCCTACCATCCCGATAGTCGTCCTCTCGGGATCAATCCCAAGGGAGATTCCGGCGGAGGTCAAGCCTGACCGCTGGTTCGAAAAGAGTATAAACGGATTGCCCGACCTCGTGCAGGCTATTGGTGGTCTGGCTCAAGAAAGGCCCAGATGATGTTTCCCTCCCGCAAGTGGTTAGTAGCCCTGTTCGGACACGATCCGGCTTCGCGGGATATTTCATGCTGACAATGCCGCGAGACCAGACCCTGAGCGATCTTCCATGCTACAATGAGGATCATGGGGGTGATCTCAACCTCAGTGCGAAGAAACACTCCCACCAGGCAACCCCCCGTGGTGAAGAGAGGGACGGCGGCGTTGAACGTCCTTCGGCACTGGCAGCGCCAGCCACGAGTCGTCCAGGCACTGGGGTTCCTGGGCTTGTTCGTCCTGATTGCGGGGCTCGACCATGTCATTGATCACGACCTATCGCTCTTCGCTCTCTATTTGATTCCAACACTCTACGCTGCTTGGTTTCTGGGAATCCGCTGGGGATATGTAAGCTGCCTCGCGAGCGGCGTCGTATGGGCCATCGAAGACTGGGGAGACGCGGTTTTCTACCACTATCCGTTGATTCCCTACTGGAACGTGGCTGGAAGGCTCATCGTACTGACGCTCATCGTGGCAATGGTAAGTGCTATAGAGCGGGCGCTTAAAGATGCATATGAATATGAAGCCGAACGGCGAGGCGCCCAGAAAGAATTCGAAATCGCCTGCGAAGTACAGTCGCGCCTACTTCCGTCGCAGGCCCCGGATTATCCCCACCTGGACTTCGGTTTCTTCTACCAGTCGGCCCGGGAAGTGGGTGGCGACTATTATGACTTCATTCCGTTCAACTCGGAACAACTGGGTCTTGCCCCAAGAATCGCGATTGGTACGAGCGGGAGACCGCAGAAAAGGCGTTCACCCTCACGGGATGTGTGTTATAGAGATTTTGCGAGAAAATCTAGACCCACACCCGGAGGGTGAACGATGGAAG
>JBEKLF010000202.1:0-15778 GCA_050010335.1 Terriglobia bacterium | reverse complement strand
ACAACCCCGACTCTCCGCCTGCTCCATCGGGTAAAGATACCGCATCGCGACTCGGTTGTCCAGAAGAAGTTACAAATATCTAAGGCTTATTGCACTTGGAGGATTGAACAAATTCACCCTGGTCCGGTTTAGCTCTTGTTGTGGGGAGCGGGACATCCGGTTATACTGATCGCTATGGATATCGAGCGGACCATGCAGTTCATCGTTGAGCAGCAGGCACAGTTTTGGGCGTCAGTGCAGAAGCACGACGAACAGATCGCCGAGATGAGAGCGACGGCGGCCAAGACGGCGGCAAAGCACGATGAGCAGATCGCCAAGAGCAGCGAGCAGATTGCAACCCTCACCGACCTTATAGGCCGCGTGGCGAAGGCCGAAATCCGACTTACCGAGCTGATGCAAGGCCACGAAGCGCGCCTGGCATCCCTGGAAACGAAGACGACTCAACTCTTCGACCGCATGGACCGATTTATCCAGGGGCTCGAAGGCAACGGCCACAAACACCAAACATCTTAGTGGAATTGTTGGTAGCCCGCGGGTGCTTATGTTCCGCGGAGTTGGCGGGCCCGCCGGAAGAACGCAGCTCCCAGTAGGATCGCCGCAATGCCCAAATACAGAACAGCATCGCGAGCGGCCTGCGGACCGCTGGCGCTACCGGTGAAATCGAGACCCGGGACCCGGTTCATCGGGCCGACGTACCACAATGCCGTGTATAGGCCTTCAAAGAACTTGCTGGTACCGCTCCAGACGCCCAGCGCCAACGCCAGCGAAGGGACGAACATTGCGCCCGCGGCCCAGGCCAATAGGCCCGCGTGCTGCCCTGCCAGCGCCAACCGTGCGGCAGCTCCTAGTCCGGTGAGCGCCGCAACTAGGATACCGACTACCCATGCTGCCGGAAGCTGCCGCGGCAAAATCCGCGGACAAGAAAACAGGAGTTGTTCAGTGCCGAAACGAGCCTCACGCGTGCCGAGCGCGGACCATACGAGAATGGGCCAAATCCACGCGAACGCCAACAGGGGCCCGCGCGAGATCTCCAAGGGCGCGGCGAACTGGGCAATCAGCAATCCTCCGGCCACTGCGTACCACCACCAGCGGTAGCCCTTCAGGGCGAGTCGCAGTTCGGCCGTTAATAAACGCCCGGAGCCGGAATGCCGCGGGCCTGCGGGAAGAGGAGAGAGATGGGTGGGCGTGGCGGTGTGCCGTCGCGCCGTCTTGATTTCGGGCGCTTCCCCTGCCTGAGCGCTCGCTCCCTCCTGCCGCGGCTTGACCCTCGACTTCCGCCGTGATCGTGCCGGATCAAATCTGTCGAAAAACCACGCACTACATAAGACCACAGCGAACGCGACGGCTGTCCATGCCAGACGCCAGCCAAGCACCCCAAAGGTCCATTCCACGCCATTCCAGTGGAAACCCGTAGCCACCCGGACCGACTTATCGGCCACGGTGAGGGAAAAGCTTTCCACATAACCCGGAATTCCTGCTCGTGCGGCCGGGACCATGCTTTGAAACACGGTCCAAAGGCCGGAGGGATCGAGCTGGGAATGCCCCGTCAGTCCTGGAAGGGCAATGCCAAAGGTCCAAAGAAAAAACCACAGGACGTTGCCAACCCCCCCGCGCAGAAAGCGGAACGCCTCGAACAAGAGTGCCATCGCGGCTGTTATCGCGACCGCGGGCATGGTGAGGAACAGGAATGGCAAAAGCAGAGCGCCGACGTGAAAGGCCCGGTCCTCGGCGGCCAGGAACTGCATGGCCACAGCCGCCAGCGCCAGCACGGCAACCATGGAGACAAGCACTGCGAAATTGCTGAGGAATTTTCCCAACAGATAGGTAATTCTGGTGAGTGGTGTTCCGGCGAGAATCTCCCCGACCCGCGTTTGGCGATCGCGGTCCACAGCGTTTTTGACGATGTAGAAGCCCACGAGCGAAAGAAACGTCGTCGCCACCAGCGAGACCATCGCGCCGATCCACGCGGAGGTATAGAGGCCGCGATAATCGCCCAGGCGCAATGAGATTTTCCCCGTGCCCGCGGCATAACCCAGGTAGACCGCGAAGAGCAAAGTAACGAGATAGCTGTAGCGGCGCACGCGCTCGAGGAAGTCAGCACGGGCAATGGCATAGACAATACGGATCGCGCTCATACCACCGCCTCGGCGGAAACACGGTTGCGGTGAGTGGCAAGGGTGGCGAGGTACGCGTCTTCCAGAGACGGCTCGAGCGCCCGCGCGTCTGGCCGTGGAGCCGCATCGGCCACGACCCGCGCGTGTACGCCATCGTTTCGGTGGGCCGTGCTGCTAACCAGATAATCTTGCCGGAGGGTGGGAAGTTCCCCGCTCGGAATCACAACTTCCCAAACCTTCCCACTGACGCCCGCAAGAAGAGCTTCAGGGGCACCATGCACCACAAGCTCTCCCTGGGCGATCAAGGCGATGTCCGTGGCCACGGCCTCGACATCGGAGACAATGTGCGTGGAAAGTATGACGATTCGTTCCCCGGCAAGCTCGGAGAGCAGATTGCGGAACCGCACACGCTCCTCCGGGTCGAGGCCGGCGGTCGGCTCGTCTACGATCAAAAGCTGCGGGTCGTTCAACAATGCCTGAGCAATGCCGACGCGCTGGCGCATGCCGCCGGAAAATCCTCCCAACGGACGGCGAGCGGCATCGGCAAGATTCACAAGCTCCAGCAACTGATGGATGCGCTTTCGCGCGCTCGCCGCGTCCAGGCCCTTTACGGCAGCGAGGTAATCGAGAAACTCAATCGCACTCAAATTCGGGTAGATCCCAAAGTCTTGCGGGAGATAACCGAGTACGGTGCGCAACGTGTCTGGGTCATTCTTGACGTCCGTCCCGTTCCAGAGCACACGTCCCGCGCTCGGCCGGGTGATGGTGGCCAGAATGCGCATGAGCGTGGATTTCCCCGCGCCGTTGGGACCCAGCAGCCCCAGCACGCCGGGCCCAAGTTCCAAACTAAAGCTCCGTAGGGCTTCTACTTTTCCACGGTAGGTCTTGCTGACGTTCTCAATTTCAAGCTTCATAAATGTAGATTTCCATTTTTGCGGGAAGACCGGCAGTTTTCAAAGGCCATTCAGGAACAGGATATTCCTGCCCAACTTTCCAGCCGCGATTTCCTTAAGGCAGGTGGGTCGCGATTCATTCCTCGTTGGAAAGTTCCCGCACCCGTCTGCTCGTGATCAAGGGGAAATCGTCAGGCACATCGAAGACGGCGAGTCCATTCACTTTCCGAGTCCCGGCTTGATAGCGAGCCCCACGGCGGACAAGCTCGGACGCTGCCCTCCCCAGGCTGAGCCCGCGCCGCTTGGCGTATGCGCGAATTTCCCTTACAGCATCAGCATGCAAGTCTAGTGTCATCCTCATCCCAAAAACCCTATCCGAAACGTTTGCCATCGAACGGAAGCTCTGGCCTCCGTGCAAGGCTCAAGGACGCATGGCTTTTCACTTTTGCCTTTTGCACTTTGCCTTTTGACTTTTGACTTTCTCTCTCATCCCGGCCACAGTGTTCCGCTATTTTCTGAACGGTTTCAGCCCCAAAGCTGCCCACAGACCGTCGACCTTCTTTCCCACTTCCGGGTCCATGACAATCTCATCGGGCCAGGGCCGGGCAAAGCCTTCGGTGGGCCATTTGCGCGTAGCGTCGATCCCCATTTTCGAGCCGAAGTTGGGTAGGCGCGAGGCATGTTCGAGTTGGTCCACAGGGCCCAGCGTGAACTGGATATCTCGCTCGGGGTCGATATGGTTCAAGGCTTTCCAGGCGACTTCGCCGGAATCGTGCACATTCACATCGTGGTCCACTACCACGATGCACTTGGTAAACATGGCGCCGGGCATGCCCCAGATGGCGCTCATTACTTTCCGGGCGTGGCCTGGATAGCTCTTACGAATCGCGACCATCATCAGGTTGTGAAACACGCCTTCGGCGGGCATGTGCATGTCCACGACTTCCGGCATCTGTTTGCGCATCAGGGGCAGGAACAGGCGCTCGACGGCATATCCCATCCAGTAGTCTTCCATGGGCGGCCGGCCGACCACGGTGGAAACGTAAATGGGATCGCGCCGCCGGGTGATGCAGGTAATGTGAAACGCGGGGAACTTATCCTCCAGCGAATAATAGCCGGTGTGATCGCCGAACGGCCCCTCGGGTCGGATGTCGTCCAAGTCGACGTAACCTTCCAGAACAATCTCGGCCTGGGCAGGGACCTCCAGATCCACGGTCTCACATTTCACCAACTCCACGGGCTGCTGGCGCAGGAAACCGGCGAAGAGAAACTCATCCAAATCCTCCGGCAGGGGCAGCACGCCGGAAAGCATGGTCGCGGGATCGGCCCCCAGCGCCACGGCCACGTCCATGCGGCGGCCCTTCCCCTGGCGCTCGAGCCAGCGGAAATGCTCGGCGCCGCCCTTGTGGACCTGCCAGTGCATTCCCGTAGTTCGCTCGTCGTACACTTGCATGCGGTAGCAGCCCACATTGCGCCGTCCGTTTTTGGGGCTGCGCGTCACCACCATCGGAAACGTGATGAAGCGCCCGCCGTCCTGTGGCCAGCACTTCATGATGGGCAATCGCGCTAACAAGAGATCCTCGCGTTCGATGACTTCCTTCACGGGCCCCGACCGCACGTTCTTGGGGAAAAACGAGCCGAGTTCGGAGAGCTTGGGAAGCAGCTTCACCTTGTCGAAGAAACCTTCCGGCGGCTTCATGTCGAGCAGATCTTCCATGCGGCGGGTTACGTCGTCGAGTGAGGCGACGTCGAGCGCCATCTCCAGGCGACGCCGCGTGCCTAGCATGTTGATCAGCAGCGGCATCGAGTAGTTCACGCCGTCGCGGGCCGAGCGCGGCTTTTCAAATAGCAACGCCGGACCTCCGGCTTTGCTGACCCGATCGGTGATCTCGGTGATTTCCAGGTCAACATCAACTTCCGCGGCGATGCGTTTCAGTTCGCCCTCGCGTTCCAGGCGGGCAAGAAAATCACGCAGGTCTTGGTAGGACACGTTGGATCCTCGAGTGTTTAGTAATCCTTGTTCGGCCTCAAGTGTAAAGGGTAAAGGATAAAGGGTAAAGGGTGAGATTCATTGCGACTTTGGCAGTGCCTTAATCAGAGGCGTAGCGGAGGCTTCCAGCCGGCACGGGAGCCGCCAAGATGGCGGCGCTACATTTGAACCAGGACGCGGCCTTCTCGCGCTTGACATTGCCTCCCTCACGCCGGAGAATAGGGTCCTCATCCCGCAAGCATCGACCTGCATCGAACGGCCTGTCGGGCTTGAACCTGGGAGGGTCCCTACGTTCGAAATCACCGGGCCAGCGTGTATGTTGCTTTCGCTTACCCCCGCACGCCTACCGAAATTCCGAATAGCTTCACGGCTGCCGGCCGTGTTGCTGACCATCTTAGTTGCCTTGGCGCCCGGAGTATTGGCGGCGCAAACGGCGACCCCGCAAGAGATTTCCTCGCGTGACGTTGAACCCGCCTTCAAGCTGCAATCGGAACGCAACCTGGTGACGGTTCGCGTGGTGGTGCGCGACTCGAAGGGTACAACGGTTGACAACCTCCGCCAGGAGGATTTTCACCTTTTCGATCATGGCAAACCGCAAACCATTCTGCACTTTTCCATTGAAAAGCCGACCCTGAAGGCCGCCGGACCTCCGAAACCCGTCGAGAAAACCAACGTCGAGGTGGAGGAACAGGATGAAACGGCCACCCCGGCCTCCACGGCTCGCCGCTTTTTGGCGCTCTACTTCGACGACGTGAACACACCTTTTGAGAACTTGGCCCGCGCGCGCGACGCGGCGGACCATTTCCTCACCAAGTCGATCCAGGCTGGGGATCGCGTGGCGCTGTTCACCTCCTCCGGGCAAGAGCAAGTCGATTTCACCGACAACCTGGCACAGCTTCACCAAGCGCTTTTCGACCTTCGTCCGCGGCCCATTATTGAGCAGGACACATCGTGCGGAGCGATCCCTCCCTACGAGGCGTATCAGATCGTCGAACAAAATGACACCACCGCCCTTCAGGTGGCTGCCGATGAACTCGCGACTTGCAATCCTTGCCCGTACCCAATGACCCACGAGCAGTGCATGCTCCAGTATGAACAGAGCGTGGTGCCGAACGAGGCGCAGCGTTCGCTAAACATGTCGGAAACGCAATCCAGGGCAGCCTTGCGGGGGATTGAATCCGTCGTCCGTGTTTTGACATCTCTCCCCGGCCAACGCAGCATGGTCATTGTCTCCGGGGGGTTTCTGACAGAGACTCTGCACTTCGAGCTCAGCGAGATTACCGATCGTGCTTTACGTGCCGGCGTCATCATCAATGCCATCGACGCCCGCGGTCTCTACACCGACCCCACGCTCGATGCCAGCCAGAGTACCATCGCCGTTTCACAAAGCGGGCAGACTATCGGCCAGAAGCACATGATCCTCATGGAGAACGCCCGGGTGCAAACCGACGGAATGCGCGCCCTCGCCCTCGATACGGGGGGCATTTTCTTCGACAGCAACAACGACCTCGAAGCCGCATTTCACAAGACCGCCGGCCTTCCAGAAGTTTATTACGTACTGGCTTTCTCCCCGCAAAATCTGAAACTCGACGGCTCTTTCCACCCCCTGCAAGTCAAGTTGGCCTCAGCCAAAGGCTTTTCCGTGCAGGCGCGCCGCGGTTATTACGCTCCCAAGAAACCGGCCGACCCGACGGCACAGGAAAAAGAAGACATTCAAGAGGCGGTCTATTCCCAGGATGAAACGCATGAGCTTCCCATTGACGTCCACACTCAATTCTTTATGAAGACCGAGACCGATGCGCAGATTGCCGTCCTGACGCGCATCGACCTTCACCCCTTGCACTTTCGCAAGGAGGAGAATCGAAACCTCGACACCTTGGTTTTCGTGACCGCAGTTTTTGACCGGGATGGGCACCTGGTGACGGGCCAGCAAAAGTCACTGGATCTGCGCATGCAAGACAGCACTCTGGAAAAATACTTGCAAACGGGTATTACCGTAAGGACGAAATTTGATGTGAAGCCCGGAACTTATCTGGTGCGGGCGATCGTCCGGGATTCGGAAAGCGGCCAAATCTCCGGCCTGAACCGCACGGTGGAAATCCCTTATTAGGAGGTGGACCTATGTCGCGCAATCGATGGCTTCTTATGATGGGCTTTTTATTTACTTTGGCAGGGCTGGGTGTCCAATCGGTCACGGCCCCTGCTGCCCCGGCCGGTGCGCAGAATCCTTCCCCATCGGAGGTCCAATCGGTGCCGGGTGTGATCACGGCGGAAACCAACTTGGTGTTGGTCGACGTGATCGCCACCGACAAAAAGGGGAATTACCTCAAAGATCTGGAGAAGAAGGATTTTCACGTCTTTGAAGACAACGCCGAGCAAGCCATTTCCTCCTTCTCCCGCGAATCTGACATCGAACCCAACGCCCCCGGACGTCAGCGCTATATGGTCCTTTTCTTTGACGATTCCACCATGAGCCCGGCCCTGCAAATCCAGGCGCGACAAGCGGCCGGGAAATTTGTGGAAGGCACCGCGTCGCCCAATCGGATGATGGCGGTTGTGGACTTCACCGGAACCTTGAACATTGGCCAAAACTTTACCGCCGATGGAGATCTGTTGAAAAAGGCCATCAGCTCGGTCAAGTATTCAGCCGTTCACCCCAACGCGGGCGGTACGCAAGTTGCGTCCATGGGAATGCCATCTCTGGCCCGAACAGAAACGGATTTCGCCGCGACCAGTGTCCTGCTCTCCATTCGCGAAGTCGCCAAGACACTCCGCGCTGTTCCCGGGCGCAAAACGTTAATCCTGTTTTCCTCGGGGTTTCCCTTGACCCCTGATCGTGAGGCGGAGCTCACTGCCACGGTCGATGCCCTGAACAAGGCGAACATCGCAGTTTATCCCGTGGATGTGCGCGGCCTGGCGGTTTCCGCCGGCCCCGGCATGGGCATTTCCAATCCTGCGGCCCCGGGACCGCCCACCGGATTCCCGCCCAGCTCGGAACTGCGCAGCCCGGAATCTCCTTTCGCTCATTTGCCGGGTCTGTGGGCAGCCTTGGCTGCGCCTGCCGCGCTCGATCCTCAGCATGGAGGGGGCGGTGCGCCGAGTGGAGGTGGCGGTGCACCGAGTGGGGGCGGAGGAGGGGCGGGCGGATCGGGAGGCGGAGGCTCCAGGGGTGGCACCGGAGGCGGTACCGGGACGGGGACCGGCACAGGGACCGGCACAGGGGGCGGAACCACTGGCGGAAGCCACGGGGGTACGGGCTCGACGGGTACCACAGGTGGCTCACGAGGTGGGGGTAGCAGTAACACAAATAATATGAATAACCAAAACATGAATTGTATGAATGTAAATACCTTGGGTGGAATGCAGAACCCCAATTGCCCCAATCGCCAAATCATCCCCAGCTTTCCGGAGAGTGTGTCGACAAACCAGCAGGTCCTTTATGCGCTGGCCAAAGGCACCGGCGGCTTTGAAATCTTCAATACCAACGATTTCCTCCAGGGCCTGAGCAAGATCTCCGATGAAATGAATCAGTATTACAATCTCGGATATACCACTCCCAACCAGGCGCATGACGGCACCTACCACAAAATCTCTGTTAAGGTGGACCGCCCCGGCGTGGTTTTGCGGTATCGCACCGGTTACTTTGACGTCAAAAGCCCTGATCTGCTGAAAGGAAAACCCGAAGGCAAAGCGCTGGAGGACCGCGTGGCCAGCGCGCAGGCCGGCGATATTCCAGTTTCTCTCAGCGCTCCTTATTTCTACGTGGAGCCGGGCGTTGCCCGCGTGAACCTGGCCTTGTCCATACCGGCTTCCTCCATCGACTTTGATAAACAAAAGGGGGCCTTCCATTCAGATGTGAATGTACTGGGAATCGCCTACCGCGCCAACGGCTCCGTCGCCGCGCGATTCAGCGACACGGTGAAGTTGGATTACCAAAAGAAAGAGATCAAAGATTTCGCCAAAGGTTCCTTCGATTACCAGAATAGCTTCAACATTGCGCCAGGATCGTACACGCTGAAGCTGGTGTTGAGCGCAGGAGGACAAAAATTCGGGAAATATGAAGCTCCTTTGGTAGTGGAACCCTTCTCCGGTACCAGTTTCACCCTCGGAGGCCCGGCTCTGGGCGAAAGATACGCCCCCGTTTCGCAGCTCACCGCGAACATGGACGCGGCCCTTCTTGAGGAGCGCACGCCCATGGTTTTTAAGAATTTGGAGTTGGTCCCCTCTGCCAGCAACCGTTTTGCCAAAACCGATAATCCGGTGTTCTATGTGGAGGTTTACGATCCGGCGCTGAAAGAACCCAATCCCCCCCGTACGGGGATACTGTTCAGCGTGGTCAACCGGAAGACCAACAAGGAGGTCTTCTCCTCGAACACGATTCTGATCAATGATTACGCGAAACCCGGAAACCCTCTGGTGCCTGCGGGCTTCAAATTGCCCGTCAACCAACTCGAGCCGGGCGATTACCGCTTTGAAATCAAGGGGCGCGATTCAATGGGGAACGTCTCCACCCCGCGCAGCGTTGATTTCTCCGTCGAGTGATCGGCGTGACCTGTATAATGAACCGTCAGATTTACGAGGGGCTGACGGCTCGCTACGGAGGGTCATGACAAAACCACCCGCAACCGTTCTCCAGTTGCCATTGGAAGTACGGGCCGAGATGGCGTTCAAAGCTGCCGTAGAAAATGCGATTATCGAGCATGCGCGCCAAGGCGTGCCAATGGTAATCTGGCGCGATGGCAAAATCGTGGAGCGGTCTCCGGAAGAACTGAAGGTGGAAGCTGCGCGCCTGCTCGCCGAATGACAGTGCAAGGGTCTAGCGCGGACCTGTTCTGTAGGTCCGCGGCTTTCCGTAGCCTTATAAAGAGCCGCGGACCTACAGAACAGGTCCGCGCTACACCCACTGATCCGCGTGACGGCAAAAACTCCAACCCAAAGACATGCCCCGGGGAAAAAACAACCGAGCGCGGGGGCTGAGAAATCGCGCATTGATCATGCCGCCATTCGCCGCGCGTTATTGGCGTGGTTTCGCGCCCACGCGCGCGCGCTTCCCTGGCGAGGGACGGGCGACCCCTACGCCGTCTGGGTCTCGGAAGTCATGCTCCAACAGACGCAGATCGCCACGGTTACCCCTTTCTACCAGCGCTTTCTCGAAGCCTTCCCGACCGTCTCGCACCTGGCCGAAGCCCCTCTGGAGCGGGTGTTGGAACTCTGGTCGGGTTTGGGTTACTACCGCCGCGCGCGCCACCTGCATCAGGCCGCGCAAGCCCTGGCGCAACAGTTCGGCGGGAGGTTTCCGGAAGACTACGCCGGCCTCCGCACTCTTCCCGGCATTGGCGATTACACCGCCAAAGCCGTGCTCAGCATCGCGTTCAATCAACCCTATGCCGTGCTGGATGGAAATGTGGCTCGCGTGGTGGCGCGGTTGTACAGTCTCCGCGGGAACCTCCATCTGCCGCAGTTTCGCGTGGCCGTGGAAGCGGAGATCGGCGCGCTCCTTTCCCGCAGCGAACCGGGGAACTTCAACCAAGCCCTAATGGAACTTGGCCAAATCGTCTGCCTGCCGCGGGGTCCCCTCTGCGCCACTTGTCCACTCAAGAAATGGTGCCGCGGGTATCGGACCGGCACTCCGGAAGACTTCCCGCTTCCCCGCCCTCGCCGCGCGGCAGAATCCCACTACCTTGCCGTGGCCCTTCTGCGCCGTGGAACGCGCGTGGCCATGGCGCGCGGTCTCGTCGATGGGTTGCTCGACGACCTCTGGAATTTTCCTGCCGCCTTTGGGGACTCACCCGCAGAAGCGCTGGAAGCTTTGCGCGAGAAAATACGCGGCCTCACCCGCGCGTCCTTTACCTTCGGTGAAACCATGGCGGAATTCCGCCACGGAATCACCTTCCGCTCGATCCAAGCCCGTGTTTACGCCGTCGAAACCTCGCGCGCCATTCGCCATGCTTCTCTGCACTGGTTCAATATCAAGGATTTGCCGCAAGCCGCCATTTCCCAGTTGGCCCGCAAGGTCATACAAAAGACTGGCTGAAGAGGAATTGCACCCATGCCATTTTCCGTAAGCCCGGGAATTCCCGGCTTAGCCCGGAAGCGAAAAAAGCGACGGAGAGCCCCTCTCCGGAATGGTCGCCAGCGTGCTGGGCTACAGGATGGATGGCCGGTTAGGGTGAAATCGCCCACCGTCGGTCATGAAATGCGCCGCCTCACCGATGGCGGAGGAAGTAAACACAGCGAGCCTCCTCATGAAGGACGAACACCAACTCAGCGCGGACTTCGTTGGGCCGGGTATCCCGGTGGCCATTCAACCGCCTGCCGCGCGGACAAGTTGGCGGGGAGAATTGGATCCTGCGACAGCGTTGTGGGCGGCCAAATTGTCTGCCATTGTCGTGGCGAATCCCCAAACATAAAAAGATGTCAAAAATTGAGGGTGGTCCGAATAAGTTATTGAAAATAAAAGGCGAAATAAACGACAAAATGTCGTATCCGAATGAGTTCATGAAAATAAACCACTTATCAAATATTTCCGATGAGTTGCTGAAAATAAATTAGATAACGCTTCTTTTAGCCCGCCAAAATCACCCGAAGGCACTGCAAATTCCACCTATTCGAATAACATGCAGAAAACAAATAACTTGCTTGGCGGATGCGCCGCCTATCCTAATAACATGCTGAAAGAATGAGACATAAGAGGCGTGGCAAAAGCAGTCAATCTGTAGTCCTCGAAAACAGGGAACCCCCAGTCGAAAGTCTCAGATCAGCCAAGCATGGGATTTCATGTTGTGTCACCCATGACCGGCCCGTGGCACCCAGCCCCTAGCAACCAGCACCCAGTCCCTGGAACCAGGACCTTTTCTGCCATACAATAGAACTCTGAACCGCGTCACCCAAGCTCATGGGGGAAAACGCACAAGTCGTCTTGACCAGCACTCCGCAGCGGCAGGCGCACATCAGTGTGCAGCGCTACTTTGAGGTTTCCCTGCTGCTCACCCTCGCCACCGGCTTTCTCACAATCGCCACGACGGGCAAGCTGGACGTCATTTCCATGGTGATGATGTTCGGCGCGCTTGCCATAAAACTGTGGAGCCACATCCGCGCCACCGATTATTCCCTCGGCCCCAAAACCGTCACACGCATTTCCATCTTCTACATCTTTTTCTACGGCCTGGATTTCCTGATCTTCTCGACCGGCCCCAGCCCGATTGACCGCATGTTGAGCGCCACGGTCCATCTGGTGCTCTTCACCGCGATCATGAAGATCTTCTCGGCTCGCACCAATCGCGATTACGGTTACCTGGCCACCATCTCGTTCTTGATGATGCTCGCCAGCGCCGTGCTGACCGTAGGCACATCGTTTCTGGTCTTCTTCGTCATTTACGTGCTCTTCGCCATCTCCACCTTCATCAGCTATGAAATCAAGCGGAGCGTGGAAGCGGCGCAGCGGGCTCCGGAAGGCCCTTTCCGCGCTCCGGATCAGAACCGCCGGGCCATTGAGAAAGCACTGATGACGGCGGCGGTAGGCCTTTCGGTGGGAATCATTATCCTGGCCGCAGCTCTCTTCTTCGTCATTCCGCGCTATCGTACGGGATATCTGACCAACCTCTCGATGCAGGCCCAGAACATTACGGGTTTTAGTGAGACCGTTAATCTGGGGGACATCCGCAAAATCCTGCGCTCACCCATGGTGGTCATGCGCGTAATGCCGGAGGGTAATGTCCGATCGTATGAAGGCGTCAAATGGCGTGGTGTCACGCTGAATAGCTTTAACGGCAAGAAATGGTTCAACGACAACGCGGACCGGATTTCCCTCCCCGCGGATGGGTATCAACGATTTGTCATTTCCCCGCCCGATGGCTGGGAGCACCGCCCGCACCATCCGCTGCGCTATCGTATTCTGCGCGCGGCGCTTTCCACCGACGTGCTTTTCGTGGCCGCCGAGCCCCGTGAACTTTCGGGCGTGCGCCTGCTCAACGTCGACGAAACGGGCTCGCTCCACAATCCGATCAATCTCAGCGCCCCCTTCGCTTACGACGTCGTTTCCGATACCGGCCTGCCTCCGGTGCGGGAACTGCGCACAGCGCCCGAGCAGTATCCGGACGAGATCCGCCTGATTTATCTCCGCCTGCCGCACACCATCGACCCGCGCGTCAGTGAACTGGCTCGCACCCTCACCGCTTCCGCCGCCAATAATTACGACCGCGCCGCCGCCATCCAGTCATACCTGCGGAACAATTTCCAATACACTCTGGACCCGCCCGCCATCGAGCCGGAAGACCCGGTAGGGAGCTTCCTGTTCCGCTCCAGATCCGGCTACTGCGAGCATTTCGCCGCGGCCATGGCGGTGATGTTGCGCACGGTGAATGTCCCCTCGCGGCTAGCGAATGGATTTCAAACGGGGACCTACAACCGCATCGGCAAGGATTTTGTGGTTCGCGCTCGCGACGCGCATAGCTGGGTGGAAGTTTACTTCAGCGGCTACGGGTGGATTCCATTTGACCCCACTCCCGCCGATCCCCATCCCGTTCTACCCGGCGAATGGGACGACTACGTTGACACGGCGGCGCTCTTCTGGAATGAGTGGATCATCAACTACGACTTTGGCCATCAGGTGCAGTTGGCGCGAGAAATCGAGCAGGATTCACGCGACTTCCAGCAGATCTTTCGCCGCCGCTCCGAGCGCCTCAAGCGCCAGGGAATCCGCGCCGCCTTCCGCATCGAGGGCTGGCTGATGTCGCACAAGCTGCTGGTCCTCGTGATCATGGTCGTTATCCTGGCGGGCTTGATCCTGACCGACAAATCCGGGACACTCGAGGAATTGCGCTTTCGCCTGGCATGGAGATTGGCCCGGCACGACTCGGAGTTGAAACCCCGTGTGGCCACGCTCACCTATCAGCGTCTGCTCCAGACGATGCAGAAAAAGGGCTTTCGCAAAACTCCGTCCCAAACCCCTCGCGAGTTTGCGGTCACTTTCCTCAGCACGCCGTGGGGCCCGAGCGTGATGGAGTTCACGAAGCTCTACAACACCTTGCGCTACGGCCAAGCCTCCGTTTCCCTTGCTCGCTTGCGGCAGATTTTGAAAGACGTCGCGAGAGGCAAGCAGTGATTGACAGGTGACAGCCGACAGCCAACAGTTAGCAGCTAACATTACTTCACGATCGGGAACTCCAAAAAGCTCGGGTGCGCGGAGTCGTGATAGAGAGTAAAGATCGCGGTGCGCGCGTCCTTGGCCGACTCGCTGGCCACCACGCCGCCGCTGTTATAGTTTTTCTCGATCTGGATTGAGTTGGGGCAGGTCACGATCAGTCGCAGGCCGCTACCCTTGGCAACGAGCCGTGAGAAAAACGTGAAGCCGCTGAACTCGTAGCGGTTGATCTCGCCTGGGTTACCAGTTTCTCCTCGGTGAGCGAAGCTGAAAGCTGACGGCTGATAGCTGAACGCTTTTTCTACGGAATCGATTTCCCGCCATCCACGACAAACACCTGGCCAGTGATGAACTCACTTTGGGTGGCAAGAAAGAGAACCATCTGCGCAATGTCCTGAGCGGCGCCAGCTTTGCGCAGGGGTATGTTGCGGATCATTTTACGGACTGCCGCGGTGCGCTCTTCATCCGGGAAGAGGATGCTTCCCGGCGCCACACTGTTGACGCGAATTGTGGGGGCCAAGGCTTTCGCCAGTGTACGGGTTAGGGAGATGAGCGCTGCCTTTGAGGCGCAATAGTGCATGTAGCTCGGCCATGCCTGCAACCCCCCGAGGGATGAGATGTTGATAATATTTCCACGCCCTTGGCGCATCATCATTCGTGCCGCGGCTTGCGCGCAAAAGAAGGGACCTTTCAAATTGGCGCCGAGAACCCGGTCGAAATCCTTTTCCTCCAGATCGTCCCAAGTCCGCGAGAAAAACACGCCGGCATTATTGACGAGCAGATCCAACTGGCCAAAGTGTTTTTCGACGGCGCGGAACATGGCCGCTACCTGCTTCGGGCGCGAGACATCGGCGCGCAGGGCCTCCGCACGCACTCCCAGGGCTTCGATCTCGCGCACGGTGGCTTGGGCACCCCCCCGCGATTGGTTGTAGTTGACGATCACGTGTGCGCCGGCACGGCCCAGCGCTAAGGCAATGGCTCGCCCCATCCGCTTGCCACCGCCCGTCACCAATGCTATGTGGTCCTTAAGAGGTGCTTCGCTCATAGTATCTGTCTAATAATAACCTCTGTGCCGGATCTAAGGGGGTGCAGAAGTTATGTCTTGCGCCCCTTGGCGAATTGTCGTAGATTCACCCGCGAGGTGCCCCGTGCGTGAAGCGTCACTGGAAGATATTACCAAATTCCTGGATTGCAAGAGAGTCGCGTTTGTGGGTGTCTCTCGCAATCCCCAACACTTCTCACGATTACTGTTCCGCGAATTTCTAGCCAAAGGATACGACCCCATCCCGGTAAATCCCCAGGCCGAAGACATCGAGGGGCACCGGTGTTTTGCCCGCATCGCCGATGTGACTCCCCCCGTGGATGCCGCGCTGCTGATGACCGGCGCGCCGGAAGTGACTGACCAAGCGATACGCGAATGCAATCAAGTCGAAATTCGGAATATTTGGATCTATAAGAGTGTGGACTATGGAGCCGACCATGAGCATACGGTGGAGTTCTGCCGCCTGCAAGGATCCGCCAGGGTGAATTTGTTCAATCCTCCAAGTGCAATAAGCCTTAGATATTTGTAACTTCTTCTGGACAACCGAGTCGCGATGCGGTATCTTTACCCGATGGAGCAGGCGGAGAGTCGGGGTTG
>JBEKLF010000201.1:0-15938 GCA_050010335.1 Terriglobia bacterium | reverse complement strand
GGCCCACTGGAAAGTCATTGCGCTGGTCAGCGGCAATATCGAAGCCGTTTCAGGTCCGGCTGCTCAAGGCCGGCCGGGAACCCACGAGTGGATTGTCTGGGAAGGGCAAGCCTCTGACAAAGGTCCAAGGCGGCGGGACTGAGCACCATGCGCCAGGAGGATACAGACCATAGCCATAGGGACGGTGAAATGAATTCGAAATCTCATTTGGACGGCTCCGTGGTGAGCGACACTAGGATTCACTCAATTACCCCGGATTTCGTTGTTTCCAACCCTGGAGTATGAAAGGGTCGGTACTCCCACCACCGGCACGAGCGTGAAGATGATGGCTATCAGGGTAGTGATCATGCCCGAACCCGGGAGGCTGGCAGGGTTGTTGGGAGGATTACTGCTGCTTCTCTAATGTCATCACCACGGTGTGAATCCCCGTGCCGGGCGTCAAAACCAAGGGCTGGGACTGGGATTTGTAACCCTTAAGCCGAAACTCGATTTGATAGTTTCCTGGCAAGAGGTCAAGGGATAAGGGTGTGCTCCCACGTAACCCGTCGTCAATGAAAATGTCGGCGCCGGCGGGAGCAGAAAAACACACAACCGCATTGTACTGCCCAGGCCGAGTCGCGGGAGCAGGGTGCGCCACAGGAGTGGGCTGCGGCGGCGCTACGGGCTCTCCCGCCACATCGACGTATACGTCCTGGTCCAGATAGGCGGTAAACTCAATTCCCTTCGGGGCTCCCAATTCCCTCCCCACCCAGATTTCAACTTTAATCTCGTCCTTCTTCGCTTGCGTGGTCCTTTGCGGACTGCAGCGAAGCAAAACGATCTCTCTATTCGGAAGACGCATTGCCTCAATATCGAAATGCAGGATTTTGCCCTTCTTCACAGCCCGCACCGAGCCCCAGGCAGGCGACCCAGTGGGAATCACCACCACACCTTCCAGTATAACGGGCTGAGCGATTTCCAACTCCACCCGAGACCCTACCACCGCCCAGGAGCTCAATAGATCCGCCGTCAGTCGCACGTGAACTGCGGTGCCGTCGGCAAGGTGCGCGGCCTGCGATTGCACCATGCTCCCGGCGAAGGCTGCGACCAATCCCCATGTCACCGCCGCTTGCCTGATTCCCATGGCGAACCCTCCGTATCATTGGCAGGGTTTCAAAGCCCCCCTCACGTCCAAATTCTTGTCGCACGCCGTCGCTCCTTTGACAATTACCCCGGAATTTCCATTATCAACTTCCCGCCCGACCGATAACATACGCCTGACCGCCACTGAGTGCAATCTCGCGGGCGGGTTTTCAGTGTTGAATGCGTGGCGATAATAAAGCAAAGCGGTACGGGCCGTGCTAGCATCAGCAGCAGGTTCGATCGTGGGTACCACGCTGAGGTCATCCCACCTTGTACTTCCGAATCTCCTCGGCGCTTACCTCGCTGCTCATGCCGGGTTCTTCGGGCGCGGCAACTTCGCCGTCAATCATCTTGACCGGGCCGCTGGTCTCCATATAGATCGCATTGGGCATGGCTAGGAGCATATTGAGGTCGGTCGCGCCCCCTCCGTGGCTGGCCACCTCGACCCCGTAACCGTCGGCGATTGCCGCAATTTCCATCCACTCGCTGACGCCGCCGGCACGACGATTGTCCGGCTGCACGACATCGGCCCCTCGTTTTGCGATGAGGTCTGCGAAGGCATACTTCGTGTTGAGATTCTCCCCGGTGGCAATACGGATGTCCAACGCTTGGGCCAGCAAGGCGAAGCCTTCCATGTCCTGCGGTGGCAGGGGCTCTTCCAACCAGAAACAACCCATTTCCTGGTATACCCTCCCGCGCCGCAACGCTTCCTTCCGGTCGAATACCTGGTTCGCATCCACCATCAATCTCCGGTCTTTTCCTACGCAGTCGAACGCGAGGCGGATGCGCCGAATATCGTCGTCGAGTGAATACTTCCCAACTTTGATCTTTACCGCCTTGTAGCCTTGTTCGACGGCATCGGTGATCTGGCGCTTGAATCGGGAAAGGTCCCCGTCGTTGTCGTAGTACCAACCGCACATGGAATATACCGGCATCCGGTCGCGGAACGCTCCCAGCATCTTGTAGACCGGCAGCCCCGCGCTCTTGCCCAAAATGTCCCAAAGGGCGATGTCGGTGGCAGCCAAGGCAAACTGCGCCACCCCGGTTACTCCCTGGTAGTTCAGCGCCTTCCACAGCTCGGCGCGGATGCGACGAGGAAATGCGGGGTCCCTCCCCATTACCAGGGGTTTTACTTGGTATTCGAGGATGGTCTGGACCACTCGCGCCCCTTCCCCGGCGTTACCGAACGAACTGCTCGCCCACCCCGTGATACCTGCGTCGGTGCGAATACGAAGGACTACTGAGCCTTTGTTTACGTTCAGGGTCTGAAGCGCATCATAAATTGGCTCGCCGGGAGGCGGTTTGAGCAGGTCCGTCTCAACTCCCGTGATCCTCATCTGCTTTTGCTGTGCTTCCGCAACTGACATTGCTGCCCCCAGGGACGGCAGCGCCACCGCCGAGCGAAGAAGTTGTCTCCTATTCATTTCCCCTTCCCATCATACCGACCTCCGCCAACTACACTGTACGCCGTACACTGGCAACCATGAGCATTAAAACCCTGAGTAGTCGTGAAGTCTACCGCAATCCCTGGCTGCGAGTGCGCGAAAACCGGGACGAGCGCGGCAACGGCGCAATCGGCATTTATGGCGTGGTGGACAAGGACAACTGCGCCATCGTCATTCTCCTGGATGGCGAGCGCGAAAATCCGTGGACCTCCAAGAGCCGTCCGCGCCACGCTTGCCTGGGGCTATATGGCCCAAACCGGTATAATCTGTGGTCATAGCAGTGTCGCAACCCCACCTTGGGGGAAGGAGAAACCTATCATGAACCGACGCAGCGCCCTTGGAACTCTGGGTATGAGTACAACTTTGTTGGGAGGCATGGGACCCCTCACGGCCGCCCGAGCGGCAGCAGCGCGCGGATTGCCTTCCCCAAAAATTACCGACGTGAAGGTGATACTGACCCAACCCGCCGACGATCAACTGGTCATCGCCAAAGTTCTGACCAGCGAACCTGGGCTGTACGGAGTTGGCTGCGCGACCCACCGAGAGCGGCCCCTGGCCGTGGCAGCGGCCATCGAACAATATTTGAAGCCGTTTGTGATCGGACGCCGCTGCGACGAGATCGAGGACATCTGGCAGTCCGCCTACGTCTCCTCGTACTTCCGCAGCGGCGTCACGCTGAATAACGCTTTGAGCGGAATCGATGGGGCGCTGTGGGACATCCTGGGGAAGCGGGCTGGGTTGCCTCTCTATGCCTTGCTCGGCGGAAAATCTCGGGCTGCGGTTCCTCTATACTGCCACGCCAGCGCCATAGAATTACCTGACCTTGAAGACCAGGTGCGTAAGTGGATGGCACAGGGGTATCGCCACGTCCGCGTGCAGCTTGCCGTTCCTGGGTACTCGGGATATGGGGTGGCAGGAGCGGCGACTTCCGAGTCCGTGGCGAAGATGCGGCCTGAGGGTGTCGCGCCCTCGCCGGTATTCGAGCCGACACCGTATGTCAATAACACCATCCGCATGTTCGAGTACTTGCGCAGTAAGCTGGGATTTGAGGTGGAATTAATCCACGACGTGCACGAGCGGGTTCCCCCCGTCCAGGCGCTCGAACTTGCCAAGTCGCTTGAACCCTATCGCTTGTTCTGGCTGGAGGACCCGCTGGCCCCAGAGGATGTGGAATGGTTCCAGATCCTGCGCCAGCAAACTAGCACCCCTTTGGCGATGGGGGAGCTTTTCGTGAACCGGCACGAGTGGCTACCGCTGGTGACCAACCGCTGGATCGACTTCATCCGTATTCACATCTCTGCCGTCGGGGGCCTCAATATGGCCCGCAAGGTCGCCGCCTGTTGCGAGTTTTTCAACGTACGTACAGGCTGGCATGGTCCCGGCAATGTCTCCCCCGTCGGGCACGCTGTGAATATGCATCTGGACCTGGCCTGTTACAACTTTGGCATCCAGGAGCAAAATGTGTTCTCGCCGA
This sequence comes from Terriglobia bacterium, assembly GCA_050010335.1. GTDB lineage: Bacteria > Acidobacteriota > Terriglobia > UBA7540 > UBA7540 > Bog-366. The sequence continues at coordinate 11,897 of JBEKLF010000201.1, read as the reverse complement.
CGGTCCGGGAAGTTTTCCCAGGAGCGCCTGAAATAAGGGGTGGCTACATGTATGCGAATGACTCGCCGGGGTTGGGCATCGATATTGACGAGAAACTCGCAGCCAAATTCCCTTACCAGACGCCGGGTGGCAGCCGGGGCAACGACCGCAGATTGGACGGAACTATTGTCCGGCCTTAGCCATCGGCTTTATTCAAGCTCACGCAGCGTGCGAAGCCAAGCATAGGGGGGACACGATGTCATGTGATAAAGAGCATCAGAAGCGTCGAGTTAAGCTGCTGGAGAAATTCGGTAACGCGGAGCCCGGAACAATCGTCGAAGCGGAGATTTGCCCTACCTGTGGCGTCAAAGTCAGATCGAAACAACTCGGCCGCAACAATGAAGGCTTCTACATGATTCCCTCGGCACTCGCCGAGGTTGTTGAGGAATCGTAGTTTTCGTGGATCGCAAGTGCCGCCAGCCTAAATATCTCGCCAAAATCCAACAGAAGACGAATCCCGTTGCCTCTATACTGGCCCCGGATACCGGGCAAATTCACTCTGCCTTCTCGACAAGCGCGCTCAGCCTTTTACCTAGGGCAGTGGCCAGTTGATTAGCAACTTCGATCCCCAGGTTTACCTTTCCCAGCTCAATTGAACTCACGTAGGTACGATGGATTCCAGCTTTTTCGGCGAACTCTTCCTGCGACAGTCCGATCTGTTCACGGCAGTGCCGAACCGCTTGGCCGAATGTGCGACGCGAGAATCGAGTTGCCTTTGGCACACCCTATTTGTATAGTTGTGCAGACGATTGTTCTACAGACGATCCTCTACAACAGGCGAGATATGAGTCCTCTTGCCACCACTACAGAAACAGCAGCCGAGACGCATAATTGCGAAGTCAAATCCTTCTCGGAACGCAGAATCTCGGATGACGGGGTCTCCAATTGGAGCTGGCATGCGTGAACCAATGGCCACGTCAGGCCCCGCTGTTTCGACCTGGGAGTTACTGCGAGGGCTCGGCTTCGCCAATGACCCAACCTTGGCTTCCGACGTGCTGCCAGGTCTCAGTTTCGACTTCGGGAATTTCAGACTTCGGGCAATTTCTGGGACGAATCGGCACTTCGTCAACGTGGTATTGCTCTCTGGAGGAATGGTGACGGAACGGAGCATCTGCGAGGTGGAGTGCGAGATCCCGCCCGAGGTCGAATCCGTCGAGCAAGGCATGGCCTGGATTGCTTGGTGTTTGGATGACGCCGCAGGGGGCAGGTTCGAACCGTTGGCCGCGCCACAATGGCTAAAAGAGGGACGCCAATATCTCCATCTTCTGCCACGGAAGCGGAGGATGGCGGCCTATGCCGCCAGACCGCAGTGTGTTGTACAGCGGGCGGGCTCGCGTGGCACTCAAGGCGCTGGGCGAGCAGTTGACGACCGTCGATGACGAAGCCCTTGTGACATTTAAATTCAATGGGAATGTCCTGACGATCAGTTGCGCTGGAAAGGTCAGCCCGATGCGTGCTGAGGGCTCCCCCTGGGTACATTCGTACTCAATCAGGGCTGGGGCGTTGAGGAGTTTGCCCAGGCGACTGATGTCGTGGGGCATTCAGCTTTCAGTCTGGGATTCAATGCTCACGATCGGGAATCGGGGTTACAGACCGGTCTCCGCCATCGGTGTTGGAGAAGGTATCCAAGAGGCTCAGGCCAATCGGTTCCCTTAACACCTCCGTCAAAACGCTAACGAGCATTGGGAGTGTCTGCCAACGAATTGTTTGGGTCTGCGTGAATGGGAAGATTGAGAGCTATCGCGGACGAGGCTTTCGAGGCCGCCCCGGTCAACGCTCAATCGACCGGGCAATGAGTGACATGAGACTAATCAAGTAGAGGACAGTCCAGTGATTGACGTAACCTGCCCTGCTTGCGTCATCATTTATCACGCCGACGAAGCTCACATCGGTGGAGGTTTCCGATGTAAGGTATGTGGAAAGATCCTGCGGGTTGAACGCCTGCCTTCTTATGTGTCCAATCCAGGCCGGGAGGTGCTTGACAGTATCATCGCCGGGGACGCTAAGCGGCACACCCACCGGACCACAGAACAGAAGGTGTATTTAGCTGCCCTTGCGGTCGTCGCACTGGGGATCGGAGGATTTGTTGGGCTCGAATATCACCAATCTACAAACCAGAGCCAAACAGCTCCCAACAGCGCGGCAGCAGATCGTCTTAAACTTGAGACAGGGGATTTACCGAGATATTCTGCCAACACAAACACCGAACCCAAACGACTTCCGCAGCCGCAACCTTCGCGTGTACGCAAATCACCGGCTCATATGGAACCTATGTCCAACGAGCCACGACCTTCCCGTGCGACGGCACCGTTAATTATTGTTCCCACGTGTGCCCAAGGACAGGAACCAGAAGCACACGCAACGGGGGATAGAATTGAAGACGATGAAGGAACCAAGGGAAAGTCCAAACTATTTGTTGAGAACGGACTCAATGTGGACGCCGCGATACGTTTAGCTGATGCCTCGACCAAAAAAACTGCTCGGTTTGTTTACATCCAGGCTCACGATCAATACACCATAACGGGGATTGAGCCAGGAACATACACAGTACGCTTTCTTCAGGGAAGAGATTGGGTTAGAAACTGTAGTTTTTTTCTGCACGAACTCAGAATTCAAAAGTTTAAGGAAACATTCGAATTTGGAGTCATTACGGAAGAAGATGAAAACAGCGTCAAGACAACCATAAAGAACTTCAGAGTCTCATTGAATCCGGTTCTTTTTGGAACCGCTAGAACCGAAGGGATTAATATGAAGGAATTCTTCGATGGCGACCAGCATATCACTCTCGCCCAGTAGCAATCGCCGTCTCTTAACGCCCTTTCCGTGCTCACAAATCTTCCTGCTGATCACCCTTTCCATCAGGAATTGGGTTGTCATTTTCCAGTACACTGGAAAACTCCAATAGGTTTGCATTCTGTATCCTTCCTCTCCCACGGCCATGCTGTCCGTGCCCCGATTGGGAAGGCTAGCGAGACCCCCTTCCCCTATGGTCCATCCAAGAGGTTCAAAACCACCTCGCCGAACCAAGACGGGCCTGCGCTCGATAACACGATGATCTGGGTCGCCACCGGATGTGCAGTGTCGTAGGATGCCTGTGCTTCGGGTAGAAATGCCGCTTCATCCATGATGAATCTGGCAGGATGGTACTGGCGGATTTGGTCCGCCCCCGCCGGAACACCACGGATTGACGATCCGTTCTTCCACGTCAAAAGGTTTCCGGGCATGTCGTCTATCCCCTTTGTGAGGGGGTGGAGGATCTTCAAGCACTCGTCTTGTTGTTCCCACAAAACTCTCGCGTAGCCAGGAATCCCCTGTCCAACTACTAGATCGATGGACTTGGATTCCTTCGCCGACTGGATGATGACGTGAGTATTGGCGTTCCATTGGCACAAATGGACGCTGTCCGCCACCATTGCCCACGACAGGCCCATCTCGCGGGACTTCGGCATAAAGAGCCGCCTGTCAATTCTCAGCAGCTCGAATAATCTTGGGAAGAGGGGCTTGTCCGGCCACCGTGCATAGGGCTCCGTTCCCTTGTCCTTGTAATGATCATCTCTGGTTTTCGTGTGGTTCTGGAGCCAGTACAGCGGATTGCGGCGGCAGGCTTCGTTGATCCCCGCTGCCCGTAAAGAGAGCTGCAATGCTGGAGTTAAACTCCGCCAGTTCTTTATCACTGAACCGGGGTAAGTCGATCCCCCCGCCGATGATTCTGGTAAGCTCTGAACTGAACTCATGCTGCACCACATCCGTAAAGAGTTTCAAATGGCGGCCAAGCCGTTCCAGGTTCTCGCCCTTATCTACTAGTTTAACTTTGTTCAGCCTGCTGACAGCGTGCTTCTGATCGCCGTTGCCTTCGTACACAGTGACGCACTCAAATCCCGCAATTGCCTCCCGCGTGTTCACATCCATGTCGCGGATGTCCTTCAGGCTGCCGTCTGCGTCAAACATATTCGCGAGGTCCCAGAAAGCCAACCTGGCGATCCCTTGGAGAACCGTGTCTTGATTGACTTCAATACGCTTTGCCCTTGCGTTCATGGCTTTCTGAATTTGGGCCGCGACCTTAACGTTCCTTAACAGGCGACTACTCGCCGCCTCCGCGGTCCTCGGAGAGTACCCCGCCCGAATCGCCGCCTGCGTAGCGTTCAGATCCTTCAGATACTCGAGGGCAAAAAGCTTTTGCCGCCCGGGCAATTCATGACTGGTGCTTCCGCGTTTCACGCCCGTGCGGAGCGATTTCCCGTTGTCACTGCTATGGGAGCTCTTCATAGTTCCGACTGTACCTTGAAGGATATGTGTTTTGTCAACCCCATTCCGGCACGTGGGGGTCCATATTGGATTCTTTTGTACTGGGGGAGTTTTCGATGAGTCAGCTTTAAAGGGTTAACCATTTACAGCGCCGGAACGATCTGGCGCACAGAAAGTGAGGCGAGGCAAGCGAATGAATCCCACGGCGGACCGACAGAAGGTATCTTCGGAGTGTGCGATCATGAGTTGAGGGACTTCGCCCGACTCTTCGGCGTTACAGGGGATCTGAGCGCCCAGGTTTCCGACACGCAACAAAATCAATGTACTGTTGCACCTCCACCCAGCTTTGCCTATATTTTTCAATTACCTTTGGGGAAGGTTCTGCACGTCGATGCTGTCTATCCTCCTGTTGCTATCGCGAGACACACCAACGATCATGAATTCTAAAGGCGCGTTGCCGGTATTTTCAAAGGAATGCACCTCGTTCAGTTGAATCGGGATCGCATCGCCCGCCCGGATCGGGGCAACTTCGGAACCGCTACCTTCAGCTGCAACCGTGACGGCGCCCTGGCCACTCATGACGTAGTAGAATTCGGCCACCTCCCTGTGCACGTGAGGACCTATCGAAGTACTTGGTGGAAGCACCAGGTGGTCCACATAGGCCCACAGGCTAGTGAAGACAGACGGCTCCAATACGCGTCGATACTGCACTGTCCCTCTGCCGCCGTTCATACCGTTGACGAGACGAAGCAGCGCATGATCCAGCCGCATGGTCATGAAAACGGGTATCGGATCGAGGGGCACGTCCCTGCGGTCGTCCCCGAGGTCGAAATTATCGTAAGCTCCTTTCACCGCCGACACGTTGATGTTCATCCACTGAACCGGCTTGTCGGTCGCGTTGTAAATCGCGTGGGAATGCCCCATCCGGCACAGGGCACCCGCCGGTCCCTTCAACACGGACGTCCGACCATCAATGGTAAACTGCGCCTCGCCGTCCAGGATGACAAACATCTCCTCGCATTGGTTGTGAAAGTGATGGCCAATCCCGCTTTTCGGCTCGAGGATGCCCCGATGCAGGAACAGCAGATTGGTGTCCAGCGAGTGCGCATCTAACAGGGCCATGAATTCCATTTGGCCGGCTCCACCGTGGACGGCTTTGGAAGGCCTGTACTTAGCCGGATCCGTGTGCGCGATACGTTGGGCTAATGGCTCGCGCGCTGCCAGTGGAAACACCAAAAGGAGCATGAGCCAGAACGTTTTCATCTTCATTTTCCACTTTCCTTTCTAACCAAATAGGGCCGCCGCACCAGTCGAGATCTGGTGCGGCGGCCCTGTCTTGCGAGGTCCTATTTCGGCCGGTCAAGGCATGCCACTAATCCACGTCGAATAACAGAACGGTGTAGTTCTTGGACGACAGCGTGTTCTCGATGGTCGGCCAGACCTTCTGATGCTCTGCTGAAGCCACCCATTTCCTGCGTAGTTCCTCGCTCTGGTACGTCAGGGAGAACCGATAGTTGACACCCGATGGAGCACTCCCCTGAAGTGCCGTACGCAGCTTCAGCATTTTCACCTTAACATACCCCGGGTGTTTGGCGGCTTCAGGGCGGAAGATGGTCTCGAAGTTGTGCAACATCTCCTTCTCCTTGGCCGGGTCAACCGCCAGGTCGACGTGTAGTTCGATGGGATGCCCCGGGCCCGTCGCCAGGGCGCCGGTCGCACCGGCTCCGGCGGCGAGCATTGTCTTCAAGCAGGTTCGACGCTTCATTTCCTCTCCCTTGGCCCACAGGCGCTCACTGATAAAGTTGCTTCTCACCCGCGACGGCGAGCTTGATCCTGTACAGGCCGGTACGTGCGGTGATATAAAGCGACTTCCAATCATCACCCCAATTGCAGTTTGCCGGGATCTGCTCCATCTTAATCGTGCCCAAGTGCTTTCCTGCCGGCGAGAACACCCAAATCCCTCCCGGGCCGGACGCCCAGATGTTACCCTTGGAATCAACCTTCATGCCGTCAGGCACACCCGCATCCTTTTCCGCCGTAACGTCGGCAAACAAACGGCCGTTGCTGACGGTGCCATTATCGGCGATGTCGTACGCCATCCATATCCTGTTCTTCTCGTCCGAATTTCCGATGTAAAGGGTCTTCTGATCGGGAGAAATGGCGATGCCGTTAGGCCGCGAGAGGTCCTTGATGACCGGTTGCAGCTGGTCGTTGGCCATACGGAAAACGGCGTTAAACTTCAGCTCTTTGGCCGGGTCGTCGTCGCCCTTGGGCAATCCGTACGGAGGATCGGTGAAGTAGAACGACCCATCGGAGCGGTAGACCACGTCGTTCGGACTGTTCAACCTCTTCCCCTGATACTTTTCAACCACCGTGGTAATCTTCATGTCTTTGCTGATACGAACTATACGGTGGTACCCATGCTGGCAAAGCAGCACCGCGCCATCTTTATCAGCGGTCATGCCATTGGGGCCATTGAATCCGCCCGCCGGCAAATTGCCTTTTCCGTCATAACCGCCCGGATTGAGAATCTCCGTCACTTTTCCGGCTGAAGGGGAATATTGACGCACGACGTTACCCACCACGTCACTGAACCAGAGGACGCCGGATGGTCGCCAGATCGGACCCTCGGTAAAGGTGAACCCATCAGCGAGCTTTTCAAGCTGGGCGTCCGTGGGAACAAGTTCATCGAAAGCTGGGTCCAACCGCGCAATACTTCCCACGGCAGGTTTTTCCGGGGCGGAGGCGGGCGCGGGTGCTGTAGAACATGCGACTGTGATAAGCGCGACAGCGAAGACGAACGTCGATTTTATTATTGACATGCGCAATATGACCTCGTTTCGATTTGGAGTGGCGCTTAAAACTCGCTGAAGGGCGCGGCTATTCCGTCCTCAGCAGCCACCCTACTGCGTTCTTCTGCAGTTTAAAATAATCGGGTTGCCACATAGCGTGTAGTGTATGGCCGACTGCGGTGAAGACGACACGGCCCTTGCCGAAATCGTATGCCCAGCCCGCGACCGACTTGATTCCCAGATCTTTACCGGCGTCGTTACCCGTCAGGCCATCGGTATTCTCACTTTGCAAGAGGATGTACTTGGGGTCTTTATCGTACGTAACAAAATGTTGCTCGTCGTTCACCATGAAGTCCTGAACGTGGCGCGTGATCGGATGCTCCTTGTTCACCACCGACACCTTGAAGGGACGCAGGGCCGGATGACCGATGTACGCCCCGCCCATCACCTCGCGATAGTCCTTGGAAGAAAGGGAAATGTGACTGCTGTTGTGCAAGGCGTACAGCGCGCCCCCAGCCTTCACGAAGTCTTTGATGGCTCTGCCCTGCTCCTCCGTAATCCAGGGCTCGGACTGCTCCTTCGGCCAGTCCCTATTGTTCTCCAGCGCGTGCGAGTATTCGTAGCCGTTGGGCTCGAGATATCCGTTGGGCCAGATCATTCCATCGCGCAAAACCACAAACAGGCGGTAAGGCGCCAGAAGGCGCGCGGAGATTTGATCGTAGTTAATGGTGTAATCGATCGGTAGCTTCAGCTCACGGAAAAGTCTGTTCAGGGCAACCCGAATGTAGTCGGCGTTGTGATAACGGTCGCCGATGAGGGCAAGAACACGAGGACGTTGGTCATCGGTGGAGACAGCGCGACTCTCCTCCCCCGCATCCAGGAGAACCCCCGCCGACGCTAATGTTCCAATAGCCTTGAGGAGACGTCGTCTTGAAATGGCAGATTCCATTGAAGCACCTCCAGCCGAGGGCCATGCCTTGAATCAACGGCAGAGTCTAGCACGAAGATGGCAAGGAGGCGGAGACAATGCTGAGTGGGTACCTCACCGAATTAGGAATGATAACGCCCATCCACGCCTGAATCCAGCCCAAGCGGTGAGCCAGTCGATGGGAAAGCGACTTTTCATTTCCAATCCGCTCGCGGGGCCATCAATCATCTGAAAGTCATTGGTGGGAAGGGGATCACCAGGAAGGGGAGGCACCAGTAATCACTTCGGCGATGATCGCGGGTAAAATGGCACCCGAGTTCTCCGTTTTGAAACTCGACAACCGAATAGACGCAGGCCTCAATAGCGCCTGGAGCAGTACCGCTTGAGAGCAGCGAAGGGGTGGGCCCTCCGTGGCGAGGATTGTCTCTTTTTTGTCCACTGACGCCGAACGACTTTCCTTCAGGTTCTGGATATTGTATACCTAGGCCCATCTTTTGCTGAGGACCGCGCGCATGACCAGTAGAGAATGCCTTGTCTTCGAACTGTCCCTGATCGTTAGTGTCACTCTTCTGCCGGGCACTGGCGTGCGTGCTCAAGAACGGGATGAGCCCGGCAAGCCTGTCGGCAAGGTCTCCGTCGTCGGAAACCTGATCCTGATGGAGCTAGACGAAGGCACGCTCGGTCGGGAGAACCTTTTCGACCTGAGGCGGCATACCCTTCGCTTTACGCCCGGACAGGCAGGATACCGCGTCGAAAACCTCCCATTGAAGTGGGATGCGGACTTCGGCGGGCAAATTACTGACCCTCGGGTCACGTTGCGCAGCTTTTCATTTCCTTTTTCCCGGCAGAGCTGGGATTCGTTCTCGGTCGGCATTACCGGATCGATTCGGTTCGGGGAAGCGACCAACGCTGGTGACTTTGGTCCCGGGTCCGGCTCCGCACCCCGCGACCAGGGTGGCGTTTCGATTGGCCGCTTCGACCCGCTGAGCGAAGCGGCGGCGCGCTGGGCGAACACCGTTCCGGCGATCTGCGTGTTTTTCAAGCCTCGCATGAGAGGCGATCGTTACGTGAAGGAACTTGCCGATCGCGTGGTCGTTACGTGGGATGTGACCGAACCTTACGGGAACATCCAGGACTTTACGTGGACGAAGACCATCAACCGGTTTCAGGCTGTGCTTTACAAAGATGGCGCGATCGAGATGTCGTACGATCAGCTTGCGGCTAAGGACGCTATCGTCGGTATCTACCCGCTCGTCTCTAGCGCAGCAGAAAAACCTCTCGCCTCCTTCTTCGCTACGAAACACCCCTCGGTCGCTGCCCATCTCGACCTTAAAGGCCTGAAGCTTTCTGTCGTTGGCGGCTTGTTCCTAAGGGTCACGTTTGAAACCGCCGGACCTGTATTGCCCGAAGGTGATTCGGGCCTCTCAGGGATCGCCTACCAGGTCCATTTTTACATCCACAAGCCTCCTATGGCGCCCGTAAGCGCTGCGGCTCATGCGGATGCGGTGTGGACGATTCGCGGCTTTGCATTTCGGAACCGCGCGAACGGCGCGTCGCGATACTTGGCGTTCGGTCCGGGCCTATCACGGGTCGTCAAGACGAGCGGCAACACTATTTCGATCCAAGGAATCCTGCCACCGGCGCTGCGCGGTGCTGGCGAGATCGACGTTTCTGCTGATGCTTCTGCGGCTGATTCGGAAAAGCCGGCGACGCAGATCTCCGCCCAGCCGGTCGCGCTGGGCGACATCCGCAGTCCGGAGGTACATCTGTCTTCTCTCCAGCCGCAGGACGGTCCCTTTTCGGTTGTCTACGAAGCTTTCCATTATTATGCGCTGCCGAATCCCCGTGATTTGACTTGCACGGTGATCAAGGGCCTCGGTGACAACTTCGATTTTCTCGCCTACTACTCGGACTTCCGCGTCGACAACCAGGAAGCGGGCACTCCGAGTGACGGGCCGCTGGGAGCGGTGGGGGGCGCCGTCACCGGAATTGGCGCGACGCAGCGGGGCCTCGAGTCCTATTGCGCGCCGGGCAGGTTCCAGTGGCAATTCGTCCAACCTGTGTACGTCGGCTCGAATCAGATGCAGCAGCGGCCGCCCGCCGACGCGCCGATGGGTACCAGTCACGACATCACGTTCTACCAGGGGCAGCTCGAGGAGATTTCGCCGGACGGCAGGATGCCACCGTACATGTACGCGATGTCACAAATTGCGCACGAAATGGGTCATCGATGGGCGGCGTTTGTTTCGGCCCAGGTAGGCAGCGAGACGATACCGCTCGGTCCCGTCCACTGGGCATTTGGGTTGCAGGCTCCCGCCGCGTTTCCGTACCGGCGGCCTACGGAAGCATCCATCATGGGTGGCGGCGTCTGGCAGGACAACTTTGACGGCACCTACACGCAACTCGATGACGACTACTATGTGCCGGCGACGGGATGGTCATACCTTGATCTCTATCTCATGGGTCTGATCTCCCCGGCGGAGGTTCCCGACTTTTTCATTCTGCGCCATCCGGTCGCCACGGGCAAAGACGCCAATGGGCACCCCATTTTCAAGGCGGACCGAACCAAGGTCACCATTCAGAACGTCATCGCGGCCGAAGGCCCACGCTTGCCCGCCGTTGACAAATCGCAACGGCAATTCAACACCGGGATGGTCATCTTGGTTCAGCACAGCGCGAAGCCGAGTAGCGAGCTGATCGAACGAACAGAGGCGATCCGCAAACTCTGGATTGAGTATTTTTCGATTACTACGGGGCACCGCGCGTCAATGACCGCGAACCCCCGCTGAGACGGGGGGTGTCTCTCAGCCTTGCCATAGGGCCCGGGCGGGCCTTGGCTCGGGCCCCAAGTCGCCCGAGGACCTTCCCCCTGAAATGAGTTGAATTCGAGTGCTTTGGCGCCGGGAGCTTCCGCCCGAAGGACTTCGGGGGGCCCTGGATCGTAATTCCAACGGGTAGGACGGCATGTGCCAAATGAGCGGCGCTCATTTGACGGGAAGGCGACTTTTTAGTCCGAATCCGCTCGCAGGGCTATCAACCACCTGAAAATCGCCGGTGGGAGATGAGTTTATCAACGGGAATCGGCATTACTAAACACTACGTCGCGATCAATCCAGGGAGTGCTATGCCGACACAAACTTCCTCGAAGACATCGGAACAAGAATGCGGCACCCGGGGACTAAGCTGGATGGCAATTCTAAACGCTGCGGCGGTTAGGTGATTACAAGGTCGGTCGCGTCGGGACGAACCGTCCAGCAGAGCCCAACGAACTTTGATGGCGTCGCCCGCGGGGCTTGGCGTTCCTAGGACGTGCACCGTGCGACTACGAGTGTGATGTCATCCGCCTGTTCACCGCCACCAAACTTCTGGACGGTGGCCACGATTGTTTCGAGCAGGGAGTCAACAGGCATGTTGCGGTGAGCGCGCAGGGTTTCGGCCAGGCGGCATTCGCCGAACTCTTGTCCTTCGGGGCTCTCGGCTTCGGTGACGCCGTCGGTGTAAAGGACCATGGTGTCGCCCGCAGCAAGCTAGATCCCCGCAACCGCGCACTCCCACTTTTCGAATAATCCCAGCACGGTTGTGGTACCAGTTAATCGTTCCAGGTTTCCATCCGCGCGCAGCAGGAGGGGCGGCAAGTGATCATGTGGGCGCGCGCTCACGCGCGCAGAAAAGATCCCTCTCCCCGGCGGAGAGGGAAAAGAAAATTCCAAAAAGCTCCTACTTAGTTCGGCAACGACCAAATCTGGTCCGGTTGATTGTGCCCACAGGCTCGCAGGTTCAGGCCTTGCGGTCCGCTGTCGGGGCCCGTGGCGGTGAGGCATTGGTGATTCTTCGCGCTGACCACATTGCCTGCTAACGTATAGTTCCAGCGCTGGGCTTTGCCGCGGCCACAG
>JBEKLF010000200.1:0-16016 GCA_050010335.1 Terriglobia bacterium | reverse complement strand
CACTTCGACTCCCGAGCCTACCGGCGTCCCTATCCTCCTTGCTCAAACCAACCCCCCGGCCCAGTTGCGGCCAGAAAACCGCACCCCCGCCGCCGCTCCCTCTCTTACGTGCGGATTTGGGCTGAAGGAAGACCCTCGCTATTTTCGTCTTGGAACGGGCGGCTTTTTCAAACGCACCGGGTACGCTGTCAGTCGCATCTGGGTGACGCGGACTGATGCGGGCGGCAGGACCTTTAACTTTTCCGAAATCATGGGCGCCGGAGCCTCAGCCGGAATCTCCAATATCTACTACCCGCGAGAAGATCGGACAATGTCCGCGAACCTCAGCCGGTGGGGAGTAATGGTGGGAGAAGACACGTTTTTCAATCTGCTCAAGGAATATTGGCCCGATATTCACCACAAACTCCTCAAAAGATAGCATCCGGCCGATCCTGATGCTGCAATTGGGCTAGAGGTTATGTTACTGCTGAGCAGAAATTCGCAACTCACTTATTGAATATGCCCCGGCCAATGAGAGTTTGGTTCAATCCGCCAATAGGTGTGGTTGTTGCCTTGGTGGTCTCCGTCGCGGCCGCGTTGCCACTGCCTCCGACGCAGGATTTGAAAGGCTCGGTGGCTAGCGCGAAAGGTTTGCCCATCGCCGCCGCCCTCTGCACACTGAAGGGGGTTGGCTTGCCAGCGGAGGGAATCGGTGTGACCACCAACGAGCGTGGGGAATTTGATTTTCCCGGTCTGGAACCTGGCCAGTACGATTTGGTGTGCGTGGCGGTGGGACACTTGCCGGCAAGCCAGACCGGCCTCAAAGTTACTGCGACGGCCCCGACACCTTTGCAAATCGTCTTGCCGGAACCGGAGAAGCTTCGACAGAGCATCGAGGTTCATGAAACGGCGAGCCCTCTCGCCACGGAAAGTTCACCTTCCGCCGGTCATGTGAACTCGCAGCAGCTCAGTAGCTTGCCCTTGGTGCACGAACAATTCCTGGCGGCCTTGCCCCTGGTTCCGGGGGTTGTGCGCACACCCGATGGGAAGATCAACATCAAGGGTTCGATGGAAGGCCAGAGCATGCTGCTGGTTGATAACACCGAGATGGTGGATCCCATTACCGGCAGCTACTCGATTGACCTTCCCCTCGATGCCATCGAGTCGGTGGACGTGTCCAAGGCGCCTTACAATGCCGAATACGGGCACTTTTCCGGAGGGCTGACCACCGTTGTCACCAAACCTCCTTCCAGCAAGTGGGATTTTCAATTGTACGATGTTGTGCCCTCGTTCCGGGGTGTAAATGGGCACCTCTCGGGCGTCGATGGCAACACCCCTCGCATCCGGTTTACCGGGCCGCTCGACGGTGATCACCTAACGATGTCGGAATCCTTCACCTACTTCATGAGCAAGCAAGCCGTGCGCGGTTTGCCTTGGCCAAAAGATCAAACCATCCACCAGGGCTTCAACTCCTTTACCAATTTCCAGTACGTGGTCTCTTCGCAACACCTTTTGACGTTCAATGTGCACGTATTCCCTGCCCGTCAGGAATTCGCGGACATCAACTCATTGGTACCCCAAAGCGCCTCCTCGAACTACGGCCAGCGCGGCTTTTCGCTTGGCTTGAAGGACCGGCGCGTGTTCGCATCAGGAGGGCTTCTCAGTACGACGTTTCAGTACACTCGATTCTCGAGTTACGGCCACGGGCAGGGAATCGCTGACATGCAGGTCACGCCCAACGGCTGGGGAGGTGACTTCTTCAACGCCTACACTCGCACAGCCCACAAGGGTGAGGCGCGGGAGATTTATCAATTTCCTCACCGGGAATGGCACGGGAAGCACGAGTTGAAAGTCGGAGGTGACGTCGTCTATCGGACTTTCCGCGGCGTCAGCCGCTCGATGCCAGTCAATATTCTGAGGGTGGATGGGTCGCTAGCCGAGCAAATTGCCTTTAGCGGGCCCGGAACGCTGGACGCGCATGATACGGAAGGGGGTGTGTTCGCCCAGGATCACTGGGCCTTCGGAGAACGGTTTGCACTCGACGCCGGTTTGCGTTTTTCCGGGCAGACCCTGGGATCGGCAGCGGCCATCGCGCCTCGACTGGGATTTGAATATGCCCCCGGCAAAGACAACCGAACGATTCTGCGCGGCGGGGGCGGCGTGTTTTACGCCGGCATGCCTCTTCTGGGGGGCAGCTTTACCGGCAACCCTAACCGCATCGTCACGCTTTTTGATCCGCAGGGAAATCCGCTGGGACCGCCCGCGACCCTACAGAATGTTTACGCGCATGGGGATGAAAAAGGATTCCAGATTCTACCTCCCGGGCAAGACTTGGACAGCACACCCTACGATGTGACCTGGAACGCAGAACTCGACCGCGAGATTGGGTCGCGCGTAACCCTCCGGCTCAGCTATCTCGCCAGCCGCACCTATAATCTATTCGTCGCGGGGCCTCAGCAGTTGCCGGGGACCAATCCGCTTCTCCTCATGACCAACACCGGGGGTTCGCGCTACAAGGAATTCGAATCCACCGTGCGATACCGTACCAGCAAGTATGCCGACATTGATTTTTCTTATGTTCACAGCTCGGCGCGTGGGGACCTGAACGTTCTCTCTCAGGTGTATGTAACCTTCGAACAACCTGTCATCCGGCCAAACTTTTTTTCGGCCTTGAACTCTGATGTTCCGGACCGGTTTCTAACATGGGGACAATTCCAGCTTCCGTGGAAGGTTACCGCCAGCCCGGTGCTGGACGTTCATACTGGGTATCCGTATTCGGCGATCGATGTGCTGCAAAACTACGTGGGCCAGCCCAACAGCCTGCGTCTTCCCACCTTCGTGTCCTTTGACCTTAAACTCTCCAAAGACTTTCGCATTCCCTTCCTGCCCTGGGTGAGGAACCACACTCTCCGTGGAGCCATTGGCATTTACAACGTCACCAACCACTTGAATCCGCGCGATGTCTACAACAACGTCAGCTCGCCCTATTTTGGGCACTTCGCTGGCCCCCAGCACCGGACCTTCGAACCGTTCCTGGATTTGGTGTATTGAGGTTGACGAATCGAATTCGCAAGTTCATTGTGCGTTCGACGCGGGCCTGCAATCGGTCTTGGGGCCATCCTTCTTGTCCTGAAAGGCATCATACTGTTCTTGCCAGAACAGGGTTAATCCCGGAGGTCTTCATATATGGAAAAGCGGACGTGTATGTTCGCCCCGTCAGTATCCTTGGCCCTCCTATGTTGCTACGTGCAGGGCGGTTTTGCTCAAACCCCACCCACGGCTCCCGGATTGCTACCTCTGACCGTCCCGGTGGGAGCGCCCCTTCATATCGTTTTGACGAAAAGAGTTCCCGTTAAGCATGCCGGTGTTCCGGTTGAGGGAAAGGTAGGCGAGAATGTCTACGTGTTTGACCACTTGGTGATACCTGCGGGTAGCCGAGTGATGGGGCAGGTGATTGAGGTTGACAACGCTCCGCGCAAATACCGAGCACTGGCCATCGCCAATGGCGACTTCACACCCTTGCGGCATGCACACGTCGATTTCAACACCCTTGTGGAGGCCGACGGGAAGCGCATTCCCTTGCAGACTAACGTGTTGCAGGGTGCGCCTAGCATGGTTCATATGGTCGCGGGCAAGAACGAAAATAGAAAGAAAGGACTCGTGGCGAGCAAGGTCGAGGAGGTTCATCAGCAGGTATTGAATCAAGAAGAGGCAGCGATCGACAATCTGACCTCGCCGGGCAAGGTGCAGCGGCTGAAGGCGGCGCTGTCAGCGAGATTGCCCTACCATCGGCCGTCTTTGCCGGTGGGCACAAACTTCACCGCTGAACTCAAAACGCCGTTGACCTTTGGTTCGGAAACTCCTCCCGCCCAACAGTTGGAGAAAATGGGAGGGCCTATACCCCCTGGAAGCCTCGTTCACGTCCGCTTGATTTCGCCCCTGAGTTCAGCGACTGACCACCGGGACACTCCGGTTCGCGCCGTGGTATCACAACCTCTTTTTTCTTCTGACCACACCCTGATTCTCCCCGAGGGCGCGCGGCTCAGCGGGACCATCACGGAGGCTGTTCCTGCCCGTCTATTCGCTCGGAATGGACAACTCCGGTTTACGTTTCGGCAATTGGAGCTTACCCCCGGCGCGCCCCGCAAGGTTGAGGCCAGCCTGCAAGGAATCGATGCTAATTCAGAGACTCACCTCCAGCTCGATGCCGAAGGCGGCGCCCATGCGGTAACGCCCAAAACGAATTACGTCATGCCAGCCATCGACGTCTTCCTGGCGGCCACTTCAATGGATCTCGACGAAGGGCGGGGAATCCACGGAAGCGCGGCAGGGCAAGGTGCGGATTATGGCGGCGCAGGAATAAGGGGTGGAGCAAGCCTGGGATTGGTGGGCGCCGTGGCCAGCGTTCTGGCTCATTCACGCCCGGTTAGCGCTGGTTTTGCCTTCTATGGCGCGGGATGGGCAGTCTACTCTCACTTTGTGGCGCGTGGCGTGGACGTGGTCTTCCCCAAGAACACTCCCATGGAGATCCGCTTTGGGACGCACGACGGCTCCCCACCGCCCCACCCAGGCAGCAAACTTGTTTCGCAGGTTGCCAAACCCGATAAGACGTCCTGACCGCTTACTGTTTCGCGCTACCCTTGCCTGGAGGCGTCAACCCCTCACATCGAATGCCACGTCAGATCAACTTGAATTGGAATGTCGTTCTTGATAGGCATTGTCAAGAGCGAAGGCGGGTCGATCTTGAAGTCGGCAACCTTCGCCGGAATCGTCCCAGTTATTTGGGTCTCGTTTCCATGAACCACCCGTTGGAAGGGAACCTGCTTGTACTGAACGGTCTGGCCGGCGAACTTGACCTCCAGATCGAGATTGATTGTTGCTGCTGTGGAAGCCGATTCGGGCACGCGCGTGCGCACGGTCACGATGGGAAATTCCGCGCCGCGCGTCACTTGCAGCATATGAAGATCGCGGTTGCTGTCCCCCGAATCGAATGACTTCACGGGCACCGCGATCAAGAAATCGCATTGTCCGTCATGGCAAACCCCCTTGCCCCGCGCCCCATGGCTGACACCATCGAACTGGTGAAGTGGGTGTGAAACATGATAGGTGAGAGTGCCTGAATCAAGCACCCATTGGCTATCCGCTCCGGCAAGGACGGAAGGGGATAACAATAGGAAGCCTATCAGCAATTTTCCCAGCATAAGCCCCCTTTAGAATTTAATGGATACCGATGCCACCGCCAACCCAAAAGCCGCTCCCGTCACGATGGCCACCGGCCCATGCAACGAGGCGATCCCGTGAACTCTTTCCCCGCGGCTCTTCTGAGCGAAAGCTATCTCCCCCAGGACGGGCGTCAGGACCATCCCCGGCGCATGAATCCAAGCCATGGCCTTGTGCAGGCGGATGGACCCGCGGGTTTGGGTGCCAGGTATCTTGGGCGCCCGGATCGCAAAGTAAGCGGTCGCGATATAAAATCCCACCGTCGTTGCACCCAACGCGGCATGCAGGTCACGGTCGGTGCTGCTAGTCTGCCTTCCACCAGCGAACGCGGAACTGATGAGCGTGGCGGCGAAGGGAGCAATCGTGATCAACCCGAGCCGTTGATGGACCTTGAGCAGGTGGCTGCGCCTGTCGAGGAGGGCCTGAGTCTGGGGATTGCCCTTGGCTTGGGCCGGAGTGATGCCGAGGTCCTCCAGTGACGGCTCCTGTGGGTTGTTGGAAGGGCTCGGCGCCGGCTTCTGAGCAGGCTCCGGAGTTGGATTGCTTTGGGTTTGCTCGTCCGCCTCGAGTTCACAATTCTGGACGTCCGTCTTGATAACGCTGATCTTTGCAGCCGGAATCTCGACCGTCTTGTAGCCGGGGGATTCGATGGTCAAATGGTAGTTGCCGGGCGGAAGGCTAAACCTAAAGATACCGTCTGGTCCCGTGGCTGCGGGTAGCACCTGGCCAGTGTCGAAGCTGGTTGTCGTGACCGTTGCAAACGCCACCGGGGCTCCCGTCGGATCGGTCACCGTGCCGGTCAACACTCCCGTTCCCTGCGCCATCAGCGACGGGGCTAATACTACGAATAGACAAACGCCAACGAGGCCGGCAATACAAGCGCGCCTGCGGTGGGCGATATTCGCGAGCATTCGACACCTCCCCTCTTGGTTTTGATCAACATTGGACGATTACCGGGCAACCCTGAGGGCTCTACATCCAAGTTCGTTGGAATCGTGAGGCAGGGGAAGGGTTGCCCTTACACCCCCCGACTGGAAGTTGTCATTCCTGTCCGCCCACGCAAACCTCACGACGACGCAGGAACCGGTTTTGACAACAGCCCACCACGCCACCAGTTCTGAGCGAACACCGCACCAAGTGTAGAACGGACCTACCGAACAGGTCCGCGCTACACTTGCTTTCCTGCAACGACATTTTGTAGCCTCTAACGCTGGTAGATTTCTCTTGACTTTCATAGTATAGTTGGATATAATAGCCAAGTGTTACTGTGAGGTGCAGTCATTTCCGCGCGGAAGCCTGCTGCCTTCTCGAAGGCGAGCCCATCCAAGCTACGAAGTCCGCAGGGCGGAATTCCGGCGTCGGGATTCGAGGGACGAAAATCCGGGGCCCACGCAGAGGGTGGAGGATTTCGGCTGGCGGCGGATTTGCGTTTGCCGATTGGCGAAGCCCCATACCTCGGACGTCGGACTTCGGACCTCGGACTCTGTGCATTACCCCCCATTGTGGTGGCTCACGAATGTGCCATTCAAGGGTCCAAAATGGGGCTCTGAGCCTTACAGATGTCAAAAATGAAGGAACCTCCGGGGATGTGTATGAAAACACAGGCGAGAAGACAAAATGTACACTGACAAGATGACCTTCTAACACGAAAATGCACCCATTACACGCTAATCGACAACAATCTGTCGGGCTTAGTGGCAGAAAATGCAAGAACAACGCGACAATTCGGGGGCGAAGGCGGACCCAAAATCGGCTCATCGGCTCATCGGCTCAACGATCCATCGGTTTGAATTAGGTGATGAGCCGCAGGACGGCCCGGATCACGAGACTTACAACGGCGAGAGTGCCGACCGACAACACATAGATGCCGGCGAACCAGATTGGACGTCGAAGCCGAGGGGTCATCCTTCCCAGCCTTTCTCGGGCGTTTTGCCGCGGAACACGCCGTAGGCGAAGGCCGTATAGGAGAGCGTGGCCCGATGCGTGCAGGCAGTCTGAAAAGGTGAGTTAATGCCCACGCAAGGACAAAATGTCGCAGAGGCCGGCGGCCCAATGGGCGGCGTGACGGACCGCGTCCCACCTAAATCCATAATTCCCCTAAATCCCTGCGAACTTGAAATTGACCTCTTTTGCCAGGGGATGCGCATTGACCCCTCCTGTTCGCTCGAAGCCGATGCGCGGCTTATTTCCCGCACGCGCGCTGGACTGGGCAGCGGGCTGGAATTGGTCATTCCCGGTTCCATCAAGGATGTGTGGGTGAACGTCCCGGTGGAGGAGGACTTTGCGCAGCAGTCGTGCTACGTACTGGTCCGCGACCGGGGTGAATATTGGGTGAAGGACACCCGGCTCGAACATCGCTATGCCGTGCGCATTCCGCCGGAGCCGGGATGGTACACGCGCGAGACTCGGCGCGGCACGCCGATGCACAAGGTCGGGGTGCTGCAAGGAACTTACCTGGGCATCTACATTTCGAACTCCTGCGGGTTCTGGTACCACTCGCCGGCGGTGAATTGCAAGTTTTGCGCCACGGGCCTGAATGTGGGTGTGAACGAGGCGGTCCGCAAGGACATCGATGACGTGGTGGAAGTGGCGCGCGCGGCCAAGCAGGAGTCCGGGGCCACGTTCGTGCATTTCAATTCCGGCTATCAGACCGACCGCGATTTGGATGAGGCGGCGCCCTACGTGAAGGCGGTCAAATCGCGCGTGGGCACGCTGGTGGGCCTGCAACTGATCCCCACCCTCGATCTCTGGAAATATGACCGGTTGATTGATCTCGGCGCGGACCACTTCAGCTTTTGTTACGAGTTTCACAACCCCGAATATTTCGCGCGCTTCCTCCCCGGCAAGGAGGGACTGGTGGGTCAGCTTACCTTCTTCCGTGCCCTTGAATACACGGTGAAAAAGATGGGCAAGGGATCGTGCTCCGGCGAAATCATTGCCGGGGTCGAGCCCCTCGAAGACACGCTCCACGCCATCGACTACATCACTGGCATCGGCGCATTCCCCACCGTCTGCATTTTCCGCCCCACCATCGGCTCCGACATGGAACAGTGGCCGTCACCGCGTTACGAAGACATGCTGGTGGTTTTTCGCCACTTGTACGAAGCCTGCCGCCGCAACCACATCCCCATCGACGTGACGCCCAACATCGAGGTGAGCCTGATCGTTCAGCCGGGTGACACGCGGTATCTGGCGCCGCACAAACTGGCGTCATCGATTTACCATGCTGAAATGGCGCTGGCGCGCTGGCTGGCACGCCCATACTTTGCGTGGAAGATGCGGCCGAAGAATATCACTGCTTCAGAAGTCCTGACGCCACCCGGGGTCGAGGGTTAGGGATTAGGAGAGGGGCGATACCCGAATTTCTGGCCGAGGCCCCGAACGATGATTGCGAATCAAGCACAACCCGCTGTTGCGGAAAAGGTCAACTCGGAAGTTGAGGCCCATCCCCTTGCCGGGGCGGTGGTCGTGGCGGCGGGAGTTTCCGCTGATCCTTTCGAAATCGAAGGCAGCGGCGCAGACCTAGAAATTGTGGCGCGCGCACCGCTGCCCAATGGCATTCCCAATCGCGCGCGTATGAAAATCTTTTCCCCAAAGCCCGGCCACACGCTCGTGTTTTTCTTCAAGAAGAGCTTGGTGCCTTACAGCCGCGACCGCTACAGCTATGGCGGCCTCGATCTGCGTGCGCCCTCCGTGGAGCCGCAGGAAATCGCCGCCTGGCTCGACTTCCTGACGTCCGGCTTCCATCCCGACAAGCGCCCGGAAAACCTCCGCCGCGCGTTCCCCTATGAGATTCCGGAGTAGGAACCCGTTGCCTGTGACTTATCGTTGTCTTTGACAAGGAGCGACGCGCACAGGTGGCCTCGCTGCGCCCGTGCGAAGATCTTCGCGGTTTACCCCCCAGCGGAGGGGCTTACTGGCCGCGGTGTTTGGCGAGGGAGAGCAGAAGTTTCGCGAGGTGGCGGGAGTCGTGGCGGGCGACGCGGTCCTCGATCAACAAGTTGGCGCACAGGGGTTTGACGCCCAGCTTGCGCACGGCGTCGAGGTCCATCTCGACGGGCGCGGCACGCTCGGCCGCATAGCGTTGCAAGAGCGCAGCCGAGAGTGTCCCTGTGTTGAGCACGATGTGGTCAAACAGTTTGCGCCCCGCGTGTTCGTGGAGCGCCCTGACGTGATCGGCGGCGGAGTAGCCACGCGATTCGCCGGGCTGCGTCATGAGGTTGCACACCAGCACTTTCACGGCGCGCGACCGCGCAATGCCTTCAGCGATGCCATGGACGAGCAGATTTGGCACAAGAGATGTGTAAAGCGACCCCGGCCCCAGGGTGATGAGATCCGCTTGGTAAATCGCCTCCATGGTCTCCGGCAGCGGCCGACAGCGGCTAGGGACGATGTGGAGGCGGTGGATGGGCACGCGGGTCTTGGTAATGCTGCGTTCCCCCCGAATGACCACGCCATCCGTCCGCGTGGCCTGAAGGTGGACGTCGGAAAGCGTGGCGGGAAAGATTTCGCCGCGAATGGCCAGCACTTCGCTCGACAGGCGCACGGCTTTGGCGAAGTCGTGAGTTAGATGCGTGAGCGCGGCGAGAAAGAGATTGCCGAGATTGTGGCCGCGCAGTCCGTGGCCGCTGGAAAAGCGGTAATTGAAGAGCTGGGTGAGAAGCTGTTCGTCCTCGGCGAGGGCCACCAGGCAGTTGCGGATGTCGCCGGGAGGAAGAATGCGGAAATCACGCCGCAGGCGGCCGGAGCTGCCGCCTTCGTCGGTGACCGTGACGACGGCAGTGAGCCGCGTGACCTCAGGCCGAAGCTGGGCGGGGCGTGCGGGCTCGGTGACGTGGTGCTTGAGGCCACGCAGAACCGTTGACAAACCCGTGCCCCCACCGATGGCGACAACTCTCATGAATCGGAACGAATCCTTGCGACGAGCGGGCATGACGGGCAGGGAGGAGTGGGACGCCTAAGACCCTGCCAGATAAATCAGGCGCCGAAAGCGGGGGTCAGTAGCGAGCCCCTGGAAGTCTTCGTCGCGGCGCGCGTGGATGCGGTTTTCGGGACGCAAGGCAAAAGCCGCTTCGAGATGGGCGATCGCCGCATCCGAGTCCCCTACGAGGGAGTGCGATACTGCCAGAGCATAGTGGATGTGGTCCTGATGGGGTTTCATCCTGTCGGCCTTACTCAGGTGCTCGACCGCAAGTCCAAACTCGCGCGCATTTAAACAGGCAACACCTAGCGTGTAATAGTCGTCGGCCGACTTGGGAAGTGGCGAAGGACGACCAGTCCTTTGTCGGCAAAGTCGTAAGTGCACGTGGGCGCGCTCGGCCACGTCGCGCGCATCGCTATCGACGAGCTTTTCGAAAATCTCTGCCGCTCTATCGTAATTCTGCTTTTGAAAAGCTCGCACACCCGTCTCAAAATTCTTGATGGCGGTTTGGTATTGAACGTCAACCTGTGGCCGTTTGGGAATCGGGGGCACCGCGCCCTTATGTCCCTCTTTGGCCCTTCCACCAAAAGCTGGTCTGACCGCCCCACTGTGACGTGGTCGGACATTCGATCGCGAGATGCTTCGCTCCAGAGAAGTCGCGCGTTCCACCCCGGACGGAGATTTCCGGGACCTTGCCATGGTGGCTCGTTTTGTCGATTTAAGTGTTTTCATTTCAATATATTAGGCAATCAACCGGGGTAAGAAATGTACCTGCCGCGATGATTGCTATTTCTATCTATAACAAATTTCGGTAGTTGGAGTCAAATCGTCATTTGCGGCGGGGTCACGGCGGCATGTCCAATTCCATTCCCGGCATTTGATAGATGGTACTTGCGCCTCGGCGTTCGATGCGATCAGAGACTTGCGAACCGTTCCCTCTCACTTCTTCTCCCCGGTTTCAAGCATTGTCAGTTTCTGTGTGACCCAGGATACCTCCAGACGTTTAGATGCAATCATGAGGGTTGCGGGCTCATGCCTGACTGCAACTCAAAATGAAATGAGAGTTAATGCCGCTAGCTTAAGATAAACGCGATAAGGGGAATATGAAATTGTGGAGGCAACTACAGCCTGTCATAGCGCGAACCACACGCTACGTCTTGGAGGATGCTCGATTCGACCGAAACATGATGTCTGCAAAACCCCGGCAGGGAACTCGGGGGCGTGCCTCACTTGGTCAGATTCCACTGCGACCCACCTCCAATTCTTCGGGAGCATATTGCCAATTTGTCGGTATTTTAGTACAAAAGGAAATGCCATGAACGGGGTTTCAAGTCCATCTTCGCAAACCACCCTCACCCAGCATTGCCGTACCTGTTCTTGTAGCCGCCTGAGCTAACTTATTTAGCCGCCTCTATTTAGAGTTCTAAAGCACGAAGACAAAATTCAAAAGGAGGTCCTCCCAAATGACCGATTATAAACACCCTGAAGTTCTCGCGAGCACGGAATGGGTCGCCACTCACGCCGACGACCCCAATGTCCGACTCGTGGAAGTGGACGTAGATACCAGTTCGTACGAGAAAGGGCACATTAAGAACGCTACGGGATGGAATTGGACCACGCAGCTCAACGACAACATCCGGCGTGACATTCCCAACCAAAGGCAATTTGAGGAGCTTTGCAGCGCATCAGGAATTGCCAACGAAAACACTGTGGTTCTTTATGGGGACAATAACAATTGGTTCGCTGCCTTCGCGTTTTGGCAATTCAAGATCTACGGACACAAGGATGTGCGCCTGATGAACGGCGGCCGCAAGAAGTGGGAATTGGAAGGCGGGCCTTTCACTGCCGACGTTACCGCTTTCAAGCCCACCCCTTATCACGCTGGCGTACCTGATACCAGTCTGCGCGCCCGGCGCGACAATATCTTCCAGATTCTCTCCGGGAAGCCAGCAAACCTAGTGGATGTGCGCTCGGCCGACGAGTTCACGGGCAAAGTCATAGCGCCTCCCGGCATGTCGGAGACGGCGCGGCGCGGCGGGCACATCCCCGGCGCGGCGAATATCCCTTGGTCCAAGGCCTCGAATGATGATGGAACGTTTAAGTCCTACAACGACCTCCTAGCACTCTACGCTTCGAAGGGCGTCCACCCCGACAAGGAAACGGTGGCCTACTGCCGCATCGGCGAACGGAGTTCGCACACCTGGTTTGTCCTCAAGTACCTTCTCGGCTTCGAAAAAGTCCGCAACTACGATGGAAGCTGGACGGAATGGGGCAACTTGATCGAAGCCCCTATTGAAAAAGGCGAAGCGAAAGCCGCCGGCACCTAAGCGAAAACCACGAAATCCCACCCTCATCGCCCGCGCTTGCCGGATGTCAACTCATCCGGCAAGCACGCGGTGACCTATGGCCCTGCCCCGATCCGTTTCGCATAGGAGTTTTGGCGAAGCATCAGGAAATCAATCTCAGCGAGAACTGAATCCGGAGGGAAGTCCCAGTGGTATGATGGGTGACCTCTCAGCGCCCGGATAGCGCGCGTCGTACTTCGTGTCGGCAATCGGCTTCTTACGACGGCGCAGCAGTCGCCGTCCCACGCTGAAGCAATTGGAAACAGAATCAGAGAGCGTCAGGACCTCACGAAGGAAAATAACATGCGCCACTTACATGGTTTCCTCCTGCTGTTGGTATTTCTCGAGAATGCCTTCGCGCAAGCGCCGGCTCCCGACTACCGCAACCCCAATCTCCCCATCGAGCAGCGCGTCGCCGATCTGCTGAAGCGCATGACGCTCGAGGAAAAAGTAGGGCAATTGGCGCCCCGTCGCGGGGCCGACTCGGGCATCCTGGACACGACGGGCAAATTCACTGGCGTCAATCCGCGCGAGATCTTTCGCCAGATGTTCAGCGTCGACTGGAAGATAAGCCCGCGCGACGCGGCGATTCTGCGCAACGCCATGCAGAGATACCGGGTTGAGAAAACACGCTTGGGCATCCCGGCCATTTCCATGGGTGAAGCGCTGCATGGCTTCATGGAAAACGGGAGCACGAGTTTCCCCAAGGCGCTGGGCTTGGCAAGCACCTGGGATCAGGATTTAGTGCGCCAAGTGTTCACGGCCGCTGCCAACGAAATGGCTTCCGCAGGTGACGATCAGGCGTTCTCGCCGGTGCTGGATCTCGCGCGGGATCCGCGGTGGGGCCGGACGGAAGAAACCTACGGAGAGGATCCTTACCTGGGTTCGCGCATTGGCGTCGCGGCCATTGAGGGATTGCAGGGCCCGAATTATCTCATCGACCGGCACCACGTTATGGCCACTGCCAAGCACTTCGCCGCGCATGGAGAACCGGAAGGGGGAACCAACACGGCCCCCGCGAACTACTCCGAGCGGGTCCTCCGCGAATCCTTTCTGACGGCATTCCGCGCCGCGGTCGAGGAGGCCCAGGTCGGCAGCGTGATGGCCTCCTACAACGAGATCGATGGCATTCCCTCGCATGTCAATTCCTGGCTACTTGACAAAGTCCTCCGTCAGGAATGGGGATTCCGCGGGTACGTGGTTTCCGACGGCGGCGGCCTTCAAATGCTGGTGACGACGCACCACATCGCCGCCGATAATGCCGACGCGGCCCGCCAGGCGCTGGCGGCTGGAGTAGATTACGATCTCTCCGACGGTTCGGTATACGGCACGCTGATCGATCAGGTGCGCGAAGGAAAGATTCCCGAGAGTGAAGTGGACCGCGCCGTGGCAAGGGTTCTTGCCGCGAAGTTTCGCCTGGGGCTTTTTGAAAATCCTTATGTCGATCCCGACTACACCGAGCGGATCACCAACAGTCCCGAACACCGGAGACTCGCATTGAAGGCGGCACAGAAAACGATGGTGCTTCTGAAGAACGACGGCAACCTCCTGCCGCTCGATTTGAAGAAGCTGAAGACTATCGCTGTGATCGGTCCGAACGCCGCGGACGTTCACCTGGGGGGCTACAGCCGGGAACCGGCCCACAGCGTGAGCATTCTCGAAGGCATTCGCGAGCGCGTGGCCGCGGCCGCCACGGTGGTTTACTCCGAGGGGTGCAAGATCACGGAAGGGAAACAGGGCTGGTCAGCGTGGTACGAGAATGAAGTCAAACTTCCTGATCCCGAGTCGCAGTTGAAAAGCATTCAAGCCGCCACTGAGGTCGCACGGAAGGCGGATGTTGCCATCGTCGTAGTGGGGGAGAACGAAAGCACGAATCGGGAGGCCTGGTCGGAGCAGCACCTGGGCGATCGGGACTCTCTCGATCTCATTGGCTACCAGGACCACCTTATCAAGTCGATCGTGGGGACCGGCACCCCCACCGTCATGCTACTCATCAATGGCCGCCCGCTTTCCATCAACTATGCCGCAGAACACGTCCCGGCAATTCTGGAAGGTTGGTACCTGGGCCAGGAAGGGGGAACTGCCGCCGCCAACGTGCTTTTCGGTGATGTCAATCCGGGAGGCAAACTGCCCATCACCTTCCCGCGCAACGTCGGTGAACTTCCCGATTATTATGACCATAAACCCTCCCTTGACCGCAGCTACCTATTCAACGGCCGCAAGCCGCTATTCCCATTCGGCTGGGGGCTGAGTTACACCACGTTCAAGTTCGACCACCTGCGCCTTGGCGCCGCGACGATCGGCATGGGCGGAGAGACTACCGTTAGCGTGGACGTGACCAACACCGGCAGCAGGGAAGGGGATGAAGTGGCGGAAATGTATATTCACCAGCGCGTGGCGTCAGTGACGCGGCCGGTGATGGAACTCCGCGGGTTCGAGCGCCTCGGCCTGAAGCCCGGAGAGATGAAGATCGTGCAATTCAAGCTCACGCCGCGCGACCTTCAGATGCTGAATCGGGATATGCATTGGGTGGTCGAGCCGGGCGTCTTCGACATCATGGTCGGACCGAGTTCCGACCAAACGAGCAGCGTTCCCTTGCAGGTGGTGGCGAAGTGAAAGTGGCCCCGGTGATTGAAGGCGTCGAGCAGTGACACCCCCTCAAGTGTTAGCCCGAATTCCTCGCCACGCAATGCCTCTTGGGGCGCTTGCGGGCGACAAATTGGCCGACTATCGATCGGACCTTTTGCACCCCATTTTTAGGTCACGTTTATTTTGTTGTAAGCGGATTTCTTGTCAGTATGTTGACGGATTTGGGAGGAGAAAAACTGCTATTTAGACCATTTATTTTCAATAAGTTGACGGCTTAGGGCACTTTGCCCGCTGAGGGCCATAAAGTCGTAATGCCGTTCGTACATCTTGTCGGCCTGCCTCCTCGTTGACTAACGGACTCGCAGCCGACGCGCAATTGAAGCCCGGGCACAACACACCTTAATTCACATTCGGTTATTGTATAATAGGCAATCTGTCTTGTCAAGAAAAAAATGGGTAGTGTCTTAAAGTTGCGTTGATAGAAAAAAAGGGAGTGGAGGTATGTATTTTACGCAAACCGACTCCGGCCTCGGTGCCTTCATGAGTGAAAAATCGTGACCTTAAGCCTGTCGGCCAACCCTTGTTCCGTTTTAGGCAAGAACACCTTCAATTCAATAAGAAATTTTTGACAACTTAATGGTATTTGGCTGAAGCGCCATTCGTTGCCCGCAATGTGCTCAGCGCCGAAATCTTGGAGAGCAGCAAACAGATAGGTTTCACTGTTCTTGTCGAGATAGTCAGGCAGAATGATTCTTAGTGCCATTTTATCCTCCCGACTTGGTGGCTGGTTCTTTTGGCGAGTCTACTACTATGCAATCTTCAAGTAAAGGGGGATCGAGAATCCCTGATCCGCACGTAATTTTGAGAAAGGGCGAAAAAAATCTTTCTGGGCGTGCATTTTTTCCTTGACATGTTATAGATTATATATCTACAATATTTCTATGCCTGCACGCATCCCCACG
>JBEKLF010000199.1:0-16061 GCA_050010335.1 Terriglobia bacterium | reverse complement strand
CCCTGCGGCTTGCGCCAGGCCGTCGAGATAGGCCGCAAGGCGTTTCTGTTGTGCGCCTGGCGCCATAAAGTTGGCGCTCATGAAATGAGTCTATCATATTTTATAACACAGTAGTACTAGCACGGGTTCACGAGGTGTCATATCCGCTATATGCTTATCATTATCTAATTTCGACAGTCCACGGTTTGGCCTACCCTTCGAACCACCATGCTCGGGATCATCTGTAGGTTAGGCCGACCATCATGTAGGTTTCCAGTCTTGGCAGAGTGAAATATACTTGGCCGTCCTTCAATACGTAGTTGATTTATTTTTCCTCTGGAAGAACCATCAGTCTCTCGAGCGTCTTCCCACCAATCCAAACCTTCACCGAAATCCCGTCGATAGGGATGTTGGGCATTTCCAACTGCTGGTTCAGTACGTGGATGATGAATCGTTTCTTGTCTTCCTGCTCAAAGAGCGTCATTTCCACCGACCTTGGAGCGTCGATCTCGAAGGAAAACGGCCGTGAACCCAACAGCTTCAAAAGCTTACCCATGACAGTCCGGTGCGTTTCATGCTCCCAGATTTCCATCGTTCCTGCCGAATACATGACTTTCCCCTTGCCGTACCTATTCAGCACAACGGAGGGATAATCGGTGGTAATCCCAGGGGGATCCGTGAGGATGCTCGCGTAGAGACTACCCTTTGGGTCCGTGAAGGGAAGCGTAACCGTGGCGATGACATCCGCGTTGCCATCCAGCCTGACGAGCGTTTGAGAATCTCTCAGAGTGACGGGGTAACCGCTCTTGAAAGGAGGGAAGAGGCCTTTATATTTCTCTGCAGGGTCCACGTACGAAATCACTTCTGCTGTCTCACCGAGATACGTCACACCGAAAAGCTCAGCAAGCTGGAAGTTCTTCTGCCGATTTCCGTCCGTTGTGAGAAGTGAAGTGTATTTGCTCGCATAGATGCTCCCCCCTTGGCTAACGTATTCCTTAAATGCAGTCACTTCCTCCTGGTTGAGCATGGCCACATTGGGCAGAATCACAATTTGATGATCGGAGAGCCGTTTCAAATTCTTTCTTGTGATCACTCCATGCGGGAAATGGTTCTCCAGGAGAATTCTTGCCGCCGCGGGGGCAGCATTCCCGTGTTCACTCGCGTCATAGGCGGCATCACGAGATCGCGATTCCGAGATGGCTTCCGAAGTCGTCTGAGTCCGAAAGAAGTTCAAAAGGGACGAATCGTAGCTCAGATATGTCGCGATGTCCTGGCAGAACTTCCCGCCCGCGAAAGGCTCGTATTTTTCAATATCGGCGAAGACTCTGCCGGCTCGGATGTAGTGATCCCGGTTGTAGGTGCCCAAAGGGTCAATCGCATCGATGAAGACCATCGCCCCATCATTTATGAAGGCGTCAAAGGCGCGACATCGGAGGTCTGCTTCCGTCCTGGGCACCACATGCTCGAAAATGTTAGGGTAATACCAGCAGTTGATGTGTTCGAACGGCCGGATCGTACTAAGACTATGGGAGAGTTTGTCCATGTAGGACTGTGACGCCCTGTCAGCGTAAGTGTCCGCAGATATCCAGTCCGTTTCACCGGCGAACGGCACCGACGGACCCTCCTGCCAACTCCTCGCAGCCATAAACCCCGATTGGTGCGCCACAGTTGCTTCTGGCTTGTGCATCTTGATTGTAGCGGTCACCAGATGGGCGAAATCTACAATCCATTCCTGACGCTTCCTTTGGAATCTGACCCACACCGGGTCTTGCCAATTAATTGTCCTTGGGATTTCCCCTCCTACTTCCAATGCGTATTTATTCTGGCAAGACGGGCAATAGCACACTGTCGGCCAGAAGGTCATATCCGGCCACATCCCTTCGAAGTCGTAATTCGTGCAGATCTCCTCGAGTTGGGCGACAACAAAATCTCGATAGGCCTGGTTGTTCGGACAGATGGTGCAGAACCGACGGGGATTCGCTATGGTCGGAACTGGGACTTTTTCGCTCTTGCCATCCGCATCCACGGTCCTGGAATCAGGATGGGTTTCCCAATACCATGCGGTGTAAATAGTGCAGTAATACACGATCACATCCAGGCCCTTGCGGTGGAAAGTGTCGATCATCTCTCTCAGCGCGTCCCGTCCTTTTAGCCCCCTGTGCATCGCGCCCCTCTTAGTGGGATAGTTGCACAATCCAGTGTGCGTATTGGCGAACACGGTTACCGCCGTGCACTTTTCCAAGGCGAGATTCTCTGCCATCACCTCAGGATCTAAGTTCGACAGGAACTTGTCATTCCAGTCTGCGATGTGGAAGTCAAAAAGGTGGCGCCGGTAGGATTTCTGATACCACTTCCGGCCCATAGATGGCCCGGCACCGGCCTGTGTCGCTTTACCTGTATTTCGTAGTGCTCCTGCCATTGCCGTGGCGAGCAAGCAGTCCTGAAGAAACTCCCTCCGATCGACCGCGGGACTT
Organism: Terriglobia bacterium; assembly: GCA_050010335.1. GTDB lineage: Bacteria > Acidobacteriota > Terriglobia > UBA7540 > UBA7540 > Bog-366. Next base: position 13,608 of record JBEKLF010000199.1, on the reverse strand, counting down.
CCTTTATTCATTGCTCGCCTCCCCTCCCCTCAAGACTATTCGCATTTGCAACAGGTCTTCCTGAAGTCCTTTCGGGATGTCACTCCCGAGTGCGTCAGACCTGAACCGCACTATGAGCCCAGAACCCAACGCATAAGCCATTTGCACGCCAGGGGATCTTAGGAAACCGACGTTGCGGACAACCCTGTGGCTCGACCATGACCTGACCAACAGCATAATGGAGACCGGCACCTACTATCGCATGTTTATTATCTACCTCACGTCTAAGCGTCTCAATAGTACTGATCTTGCACGTGCGCCGCCACGATGGTCGCTCTGGAAGATCCTCAGGGTCACCAAGAGTAACCGGCCTCATTATTCCAGGAGTTGCACGGAAAGATGAAAACTAACCGCTTATGATCGGGGCAGAGAACACCACCCTCAAGTGCGAGATATCCATCGTCAACCGCGCGTTCAGCCGGTGTCCCGATGGCGGATCGTATGGGGGCACATCTTAACCGCACAAAACATGGCACATAAGTAGGCAACGAGGCTTAACGAGTAAGAATGGGCCAATCCAACGGAATCAGCCAGCTTGCCCTGCAACACCGGAATCACTGCGCATCCCAAGAACCCCATAGTGAGCAGGCCCGATGCCTGACCTGTCAGCTCGCCCATGTTCTCGATAGAAAGCGAGTAGAGCGTCGGAAACAGTACCGAGGCGAAAAACCCGATACATGTAATTGCCCCCACCGCGACCAAGCCCTTGGCGAAGATCGCTACGGCCAAGCACACGAACGCACCAGCCAGGCTCAATATCAAGTGAGTGGATGGCAGTATCCTGGTTTGCACCCAAGAGGCGACCAACCGGCCGAGGGCAAACACCGCAAAAAAAACAGTGAATAGCAGTTGCGACTGATGGGCGCTGAGGCCCGCGATCGCCGGGTCCTCCAAGAAGTTGCGATAGAAAGCGAACAGCCCGGCCTCCACACCAAGGATCAAGAATATAGCTGTAAAACCTAACCTCACACGCTTGTGCGACCAGGCAGCGCCACGGGGAACCGCGGGATTCCGGAATGTGCTGGAGATATTTACATCTCTGGCGAGAAAGGTGACCGCCGAAACGAATGCGAGCACAACGCCTAGCGCGATAAAGAGCCGTTCCATGTAAGGCAGCTTTGCATCAACTGTGATCACCGTCACCGGAATAATGGCGGACACAGTTGCGGGCGCGATAATCTGCGCCACGGCTCCGAGCGCATTGCCGAGATTGAGGCGGCTGGATGCGCTTCGCGATGGACCTAGAGCAGACAGCATCGGGTTCCCGGCCACGATTTCGAAATTGAACCCAAGCCCAATCAGAAAGAATCCTAATAGCACCTCAGCGTACCTGCCCGACCGAAGCCCGGGCACGAGCAGAAGCGTGCCACCCGAAAAAAGCATCGTCGCCGCAGTCATACAGTTCTTATAGCCCAGAAACCGAATCAAATACCCGATGCCTCCGGCAAGGATGAAAGGTGCGTTCTTCGCCAACATCGTGTACATTTGCTGCTGGTAGTTGAGGTGGAAATACTCCTTGAACTCTGGGAGGAAGACGCCTTCGAAACACTGTGTCACCCCGCAGAAGAAGTATATGAAATAGATCGTGGACAGCAACGGGCGCACGGACCGGTCATCTGCTGATATGATTCTTAGCAAGATCGATCCGCCTCGACCGCTCCGGCCGTCTTGGTCATTTCCGCAACGTGGCTTCGCCAGGTGTCGACGATTCGGTCATAGAACGGGTGGTTGGCGCTGTCCTCGATTTCCCCATGGTGCGTCAGATACTCAATGCAACCTGCGACGCCATGACGGAAGGGGATCGTATACCGAAAGCCGATATCCCGCTTCGCTTTCGAATTGTCGAAGATGTTGTTGTACCGGAAGTTTTCGACGCACCATGCCGCTTCAGTGGGCGCCAGTTTGCCGAGCAATTCCGTCGGGATATAGACGAAATCCGGTGCCGGCGCACCGAGTGCGATAGCAATGGTACGCCAGATGTGATTGTGAGTCATCCACTCGTCGCCCGTTACGTTGTAATCCTGCCCGTAAGTCCGTGCGTTGCCGATCGCATTAACGAACGCCGCCGACACGTCGTCTCGATGCGTTGCCGTCCAGATCGAAGTTCCGTCGCCATGCAGGATAATCGGCTTCCCTTTAAGAAGGCGGTCGAGATGATATGTTTGGCCGCCGAAGCTGTGGATGCCCGGAGTGCGTTTGTCGTTGTAGGTAAACGCCGGTCGAATCACCGTGACCGGGAAATCACCCCGGCGATGCGCTTCCGACATGACCTCCTCGCATTGGACCTTCTTCCAGGCGTACGGGAAGCTGGGCAGCGCTTTTATTATCCCGTTCTCTTCTGTCACCGGATAGCTCGCCGGAGCCTTTGTGTAAACGTCCACCGTGCTGCAGAAAATGAGCTGGCCCGCGCGGCCTCGAAGGGTCTCGACGTCGGATAGTGCGTCTTCAGGCTCGTAGCAGACCATATCAATCACGCAGTCGAACCGCCCTTCACCCGCGACTTTCGCCTGAAAATCCGAATGATCCGTTCTGTCGCAGGCGATCACTCTAACGCCCTGCATAGCCTCTGGCGCGGAAGCGGATCGCTTGACGAGAGTGAGGTCGGCGCCACTGCGCACAAGCCGCTGAGTTATGCCCGTGCTGATATTACCCGTTCCGCCGATCATCAGAATTCGCATCGCATCCCCTTTACCTCGATGGCCGGAAACAACGGGTAAACTTGATTACCGGCTGGGCGTACCGGGCGCAGGATAAGATTTCGAAGCGTCGTCGAGGACCAATACCCAATCACTCCCGAAACCTTCCGAGGGAGGAGTGAAGTCCCGCTCGCCGCGGTTATCAAACTCGCCGATGGCTTCCGCCACCCCCGACCGCGGGTTGTACCACCAACCCTTTAGCCGCTCTCCGGAGATCTTTCCGGGTCGGACAGAGAATTTGCGGCCCTGCGCGCTGTAGACGAATAGGTAGTCATCACCGCGAGTGGCGCTGTTATGGTCGGCCCCCTCCAGCGAATCGGCCACTATCGACTGGTCTGGGACACGTGACAGAAAAGGTCGCGACTCAACCAGCGCACGCAGATACTGCATCTGGGTGGCGCCAGGCCGCCGGATGGCCTGCGTCCAATACATCAGCGGCCCGTTGATCGGCTTCCTCGGCGGCGCGTAGAACTGCCACACGGCGTGATTGCCATAAGTGACCCCGAACGCTCCACTGAAGACATCGGCATAAGCGTACTGGCGCACGTGAGCGTCGAATGAGTAACCGAAATCCTTCGCTCGGAATGCCAGCGGGTGGTCTTCGTAAAGCGGTTCGCCATCAAGCACGGGTTTGATGGGGACTCGGTCATAGTCGCGTTTGACCTTCTCCCAGGACCGCGCCCGCGCCGGCAGGTCGTGGCCATCCTGCTGCATGTTGAAATCGAGCCAGCCGTCGTCGTGGAACCACGTGGACGAAGTCTCGCCCCCGCGGGGGTGGAAACTCATCAGGACGGCATCGTAATCTTCTTTCCCGCTCACCCCGAACGCGATGCCTCGCGCCAGCACTCGCCAAGTCTCTTCGAATCCGGTGGGCGTTCGATCGCCTCCGAGAATCCAGATGATGCCCTTCTTGGCGAAGCGCCGTCCCAGAAACTCGCCGTAAGCTTGGGCATTGCCGGGGGTAAGAACACGCCGGCCGTGCTCGTCGCCATTCACCCAGCTCCCCCAAGAAGGGAGCAGGGCGATGTAAATTCCTCGCGCGTTCGCCTGGTCTACGATGTATTCAACGTGATCCCAGTAGTCATACTGGTTCGAGTCCGCCGGGTCTGCGCCGGGGGTTACGGCCGGCCTGGCCGGATCATAATCAATCAGCGGCAGCTTGCCGTACGCGTTCGGCTCAGAGATCCCGTCCACTTCCGAGAGCGCCACCGCCTGGATCACAGTGAACTTTTGCGCCGCACGCATGTCCAGGTACTCGACTGCTTGCTCACGGTCGAGGCGATGAAACAGCTCCCACCCGGTATCCGCCAAGTAAAAGAACGGCTTCCCGTCTTCGGTGACGAGGAAACGCCCGTTCTCACTCACCAACAGGTGCGGCAACGGCGTCACGCGCACCGGAGCGATGTCAGGGCCGGCCGCCAATGCTGAGCTCAAAACAAGAGCGGGCAAAAGTGCGGATTGATTGTAGTTCACCGTATTGTCTCCGATTTTGATAATCCAACCTCTGACGCTGGCGGTGTGAGAATGTCGCGAACCGCGCCCGTCAGCGTTTCGCGTTCGTAGATGCTACGCCACTCAGGACTGATGTACTTGCGCGTCCCCCACTCGATCGCGAGTTGCGCCGCATCAGAAAAAGGCGACCTCTCCGCCCCGAATACAATCGCCATCGCGATCTGTGCATGACCCGCCATGAAGGCCTGGGCCGCCTCCCTTGGCACGCCCTTTTCAATAGCCAGTTCCATCGATTGCTTCATCCAATTCGCGGCAGCGGCAACAACGATCTCAGACATCGCGGGCTCGAGGAAGGCGAACTGCTCGGGGGTCACTCGGATCGCCCGATTCACCGGCGCAAAGATCGCGCGACATAGCTCAGTGCCTCCCGCGAACGAGTCGTCGGAACCACGAATCAGCGAAACGATAATGTCCTGCACTGCGGTCCCGCCAAAGTAGTCTACGCGAGCTTCCGGGGTTGTCTGCTCCGTGAAGAATGGCGGATGGCACGGATGAGTGATCATCTGGGTGATCCCATCGCGTTCCGGAAGTTCTCCGAGGTACGCCGCCGCGGCATCGAGCATGATGACGGTTCCCCCCTGCTTCATCTGCGGCACGAGCTCGCGGGCGATCAGGCCTATGAGAGCGTCCGGCACCGCCATCACTACGAAATCCGCAACTCCCATCGCTTTCTCGGTGGGCGTGACTTTTAGGCCCTTGTTTTCGAGCGACTGCGCTCTCTCCGCTTGGCTCTCGCAAAGCAATACGTTGTAAACGTCGCTGAATCCGATCTTCTCCGCCGCGCGCGCGCCCATCTTGCCGCCGGCGCCGATCACTGCCACTGACTTTGCCATATTCACTCCTTTATGAGGGTCCTTAAATATGCCACGCTTTCTTCTGCCCACTGGTGCTCCAACGTGATGGTTTCTCTTAATGAGGCTTGCAGTGGTGGCCAGAGTTCGAGGATGGCGCTACGACACTCCCCCGTCGACTTCAGCAATTCCAGCAGCCGCGGAACGTTCAACTGCCCTTTCCCTGCCGGTCGGCCTTCCACGCGGAAACCCATCATGTGCCACTCCCGCATAACCACAAAGTCCTTTAAGTGGAGAGAGCAGGTCCACCGGGCGAGCGCTTCGGCCACACATTCTGTGCCCTCGGGGATGGCGAGGGAATTAACGGTATCCAGCGTTATACCTATTCGATCAGAGTTGAGCCTGTCGAGCAGTTCGGCCAATCGACGGGCTGGGATTCTGCCATTCTCCAGCGTGAGTCGCACCGGCGTCCGCCGGACCTCGGGCAGAATGGCTCGCAGGGACTCTTCGATTGATGACAACGGCAGGACATCGCCCGAAACAGACTCCGGCACTGTGCGAAGCGTAGAGCACTCCAGCTTTTCTGCAAGGCTCAACTGAGAGCGCAGGTGGTCGAAATCGAGCGTGCGTGTGGCAAGTTCGATTTGCAGCCCATGCTGGCGCGCCTGTGCGAGTACCCTTCCAAGGTCGGCATCGCAGAGGTCGGAAAGAGGTAGATTAGGGCCGAACTGGACCACCTGGACCCCCAGTTCTACAGCCCGGGCGAGAAGACCGAACGCATCCAAAGGATTCTCTGGCACCGCGCCGGGGAACCCAATGGACCACATGTAAGTGTAGGAACCGATGCCAAGTTTCATCAGAGTTGCCGAAGCATTGGACCGTTTCTTCGAGAAGACTTACGAGTGGTTGCCTCGGGAAATTACCAAGATGGCGACGATCAAAACCATAATTCCAGCAACGGAATAAGACCAAGCGCGTCGGCTGGCCCCACCCCATTCACCGCCAAGTGCTCCAAGAATATTAGAGGCGATCAGGCTCATGGACATGAACAGCGGCCAACCGACAATCCCACCGGCAGATCCGAGCGCAGTGGCGCCCATTCCATAGACCATGAAGCTTCCGAAGCAGATCAGCCCCATGAGGCTTCCGCCGAAAACATTTCCTGCCGAAGAAGCGCCGAAAAAGAGCGGCCAGGTTCCGTTCTTTTTGAGCAAAACTAGGCAGTAGCCCGCGTTGACAACGCAACCCGCAGTCAAAGTAAGAGCCCAAACAGGATTCGCGGACATCACGATGGAAGCGCCGTTAGCCGCAGCCTTTTGCTGAAGTTCCTGGCCGAACACGAAGCTGAAGTTGACCATCGGCGAGAAAATGCCGGCGAGAACGCAGATTACCAGTCCGGAAAAGAATGTACCGGTGGAAACTGCTGTTGTGGTTTGGCCAGCGCGTAATTCGTGCTCGCGACGTCGTCCCGCAGCTGCCAGGAACGAAATACCCGTGAGTACGAGGACCATGCCCGCTATGAGGAACTGGCCCTCGCGAGTAAACAGACGGTCTGGATGAAGGACTGCAAGCGGAAGAAACGTGCCAATCGGCGCGATCAGTCCCAAGATGATGCCGTAGCCTACTGCTAACCCGAGACGACTGACGCCAATACCAAACAGAACGGAACCAATGCCCCAACCAATTCCGAACACTATAACTCGCAACAGGACTCTATGGGAAACCTGCGCGTACACTGTTGGAAGACTTGGGACGGTGAGAAGCGCGGCGACCCAGGGAATGAGAAACAGGCCGACTATCGAATAGACAAGCCAGCTATTTTCCCAATTCCAAGTTCTCATGCGTTTCATCGGAGCAACAAAGCTGCCATTCAGAAGACCGCTCGTCAAAACTTCCAACACTCCTGTGCCGATATTCATACCTCCTCCGTATGGCCGCGCTATGTTCACGGGTAAAGCCCAACCTGACGAATGACTGGACAACATACTTACGGGTTTGATAACCCGGGCCTGCCCAAGATCGAGTCGACCCGAGCGAGACCGTAAGGGATCAGATTAAGTTCGAGGCCAGCTTCTCCAACTTGGACTAAAACTCCGGGATCGGCTCTGAAAGACTCCGGGTTTTCCATGGCTGCTTCGGCATTGGTCTCGTCAAGGTGCTTCACATTCACCGACCCCGTCAATCCGATATCCATGACTCGCACAACCTGCGGCTTCGGTCCCAGGTTGCTCAGCAGAGCCCGAATCCTCTCACCTTTTTGAATTACTAGAGCCTCAACTTTGCCGGGAGCACTGGAGTTGGAAAGCACTATTCCACCGCCAGCGAATTCCCCGACATCTGCGAGGACGTGGTACAGGGGAAAAACCGCGCCTGGCAAAGACTTGAATTTGTCTGGCAACGGCGAGCCGCCATCCAATTCCATCACCCCGCGCCACCCCGTAGTCTCATAGAAAGTAATGTTATAGACTCCTTTCCCACACCCGCATTTGCTTTCAGAAAGGTATTTAATGCTCCCGGCTGTCCAACCTGCACCCAATAGAGACATTTGCCGGACGTCGACTTGAGGAGGGAGTTCCCCCGGTCGCGGTTTGAGCTCGGGACTTGTGGCGTCGGGATTGAAGCGCGGCTTCAAGGTAACGGGCGAAATACTGAGGGGGCGGCCAGCTACAAATCCCTGCGCGCTTTCGACGGTAGCTGCCTGGCCTTCGTGAGTTTCGATCAGTGACGCGTTGTCGAAAGCATGGATTTGAGGAGTTATTGAATAGTTTACAAGATCCAAGACTCCAAACGGTGGGCGGTTGCGGTTGAGTTCGGTGAAGTAGACGCTAGTCCCGGCGCCTATCATTGCTTTGCAGTCGTAATCGCCCAGATGTTGCTTCGCGAGTTTGACCCATCTTTCCGCCCTTGATTTCTCGGACGAATGGAAGATTAGCCAAGCGAGCAAGTCCGGCTGAACCAGATCTACCGTCGCGCGAAGTGCCTCCAACTCCTGCTCGGCATTGTCGGAAACCAAAACGGCTATAAGCAGTGGGATTTTCAATCTGCAGGATTCAAGCGCAGCTCGCTGGAGGCGACTCTCATACCCAGGTTGGGAAAGGCGAATCTCCACGAGCATGTAACTCAAGTTCAGGGCGCGGAGCCGTGTTACTGCCGTGGGGCTAAGTGACGCATTATGGCTAGCCATACCGAGTCCAATGCGCGGCATGGGGTGAGGCGCTATGCCCGCACCTACGATCAATATAGGTTTTTCATTGACCTCGACGCGGAGGGCGGGAATGCTTCCCTTCAGAGCTACAGTCACCGTCTGCGAAACCTTTGTTCCGGCCTTTAGTTCCACGGGAAACGGCAAACCAAGTGGTGTGCAATAGGTTTTGTATGAGGCGTCCGTCCAGTTTCTCTGGTCCTCCATCTCGAATGTGTCTCCTTCGAACCTGACCTCAGCCAATAAACCTGGCAACACTTCATGTCGAATCGCTCGCATATCCATGAACGGCTGGTGAGGCGCGATTTGACGCGGGAACATCCCGTGTACTATTGAACCATCCACTTTTTCTATCGTACAACCCTGGCCCGCACATTCCTTGATTGGGTGCAGGATGGAAAAGCCGATCCGGTTCTTAAGGAAGTCAGACCGTGCCGCTCCGTCCATGCAGAAGGTTATCGTTCCCTCCCGGTCCCCCGCAATCATACCCTTCCAAGTGAAATCAATGTCGCCACGTTTATTCTCGGCATCATAGGAGATGCGAAACGCATCGCCCGAAAGATCCATTTGCAGATTGGAGAATTGGGGCAGCACGGTGCCCCAATTGCGATCGCGAATCGCAACATAGATGCGACGCAGGATTTCCCGATCGCCCAAGCGAATGAATCTCAGGTCTCCATCCTGATACGCTAATGACAACGGCCCGGCCCGGAGCTCGATGATCTCAGGAAGAGGCTCATCCTTGCCGTAATACAAGACGGTTCGTGGCAGGCTCACATTGGTCTCCGGCTATTGCTCGCGTAATGGCGCAGCTGCAAAGGCAATTCGAAAATTCGCGGATTTCCAGATCTCAGACGGGGGAGCCCGATTGACGTATTTTCGCCACCTGCGCTGTCTGGGCAGATTCGTACGCGGCAAACACGAGGCGAATCGTCTTCAAGTTGTCGTCTCCGGTGGTCTCAGCAGTTCCCTCTCCGCGCAAACCCTGCAAAATATTTGCCTGACAGGGCACAATACTCGAGTGCACGACGTCATATTCCGGGTCGGCCCAGGAATATCTGGGAGGCGCAAAACGCTTGGCCAACGTGCCCTCTTTCTTGGTCACTCGAATCCAGAATCCGGGGCAGAGTTCGACCGAACCCTTGTCCCCCTCCACAAATACAAGAGTCTCGGGAAAACACTCACGTTCGAGTGGGTTCTCAGCATACGCCATCTCGGCAATGACGGTGGTCTTACCACCCATGGACGCGACTACCGTAGCGACGTCTTCTCCCCTGATGTTCTGATGGATTCGGTGCGTCTTACAAAACAGGCTGTCGGCCTCACCGAACAAAAAACGGCATACGTCCAAAATGTGACTCCCTAGGTCGGTCAAAATAAATTGTTCCAGTTCTCCCAGGAATGGCTGGTTCTTAAAGACGGGGAATCCGGAAATCATGTCGACGCGAGCACGAAAAGGGATTCCTATTTCGCCCGAATTCAGAGTCTCTTTCAGTTGCCGGATTGGTGTCTGCCAACGAAAGTTCTCATTGATGAAAAGGGGAACACTACGTTCCCGACAAACCCGCACCATTTCTTCGGCGACCTTGAGCGAGGGAGCCATTGGTTTTTGACAGACCACGGGCAGCCTGTGCTCAGAAGCCATGTTCACGAAGCGACTGTGACTGTTCACATCCGTCACGATGTCCACAAAATCAAGCTTTTCCTTACGAAAGAGCTCTGCCGTATCGGCATAAACATTGGGTACGCCAAAATCATGGGCCAACTCCTCTGCTTTGCGAATCGTGCGGTTGTAGATCGCGACACATTCGACCTTATCGAGCTCCAGCCAGCCCGCGAGTTGAAAGCGAGCCCAAAAACCAGCTCCGAGCATAGCGAATTTGAGTTTTTCCATAGATTAGCAATCCCCTGCCACGGTTACCGGTAGATTTGTCTCCAGCCGCACCTTAATTGGGCTTCGATGCTTCCGCTGGCCTTCCTCCCATTCGTATGAGCCTGGCATTTGCCTGCCATTGCCGTAAGGCAAAGTACAAAAGAACGGGTCGCCCCTTCTATAATAATCTGGTCGACCTCTCTGACAAAACGCTCACGCCCTACAACGTGAAGCTGCATTAAGCGGCAAGTGTCCTACTCGTCTTGGCGGCACCCAACGGGTCCAAACCGGAGGGCAAATACCAAGAAACGGTAACTCCCCTAACCAGGGCCAACGCCGCAGTCGTTTCGTCCATTGGTGGGGGCGTCCTGACTGAGCACGTCAGGCGGCGTCGGTCTTGAACAACGAATAAGGAAGCCGCGCGGCCGATTTCTCCCTCGCAAGCAGTCGACGAACCGCATATTCACTCATCGGCTCGAAACTTCGGACGGTTAGTTTGGCCGCAAGGCGCCCTGGAAACGTTTGGGATGGGGGGATCAAAGTTCTCCATTGGCTGGGTTCTTGACCTCTGTCGGTATTCTAGCGGGGTTATCTTGGTGAGCCTACGAAAGACGAGGCCAAAGTAACTCTGGTCGCAGAATCCGACGTCAAGACCAACCTCGGCGATGGTTTTGTCAGACGATTCGAGGACTTCCTGAGCTCTGGCAATCCGGAAATGATTCAGGTAGGTCACAAAGGACTGGCCGGTCGTTTGTTTGAAAAAGCGCCTGAAGTGGGAGTTACTCATGCCAACAAGAGAAGCTGCATCGCTAATCACAATCTGCTCACTGTAATGCCGCTCGAGGAAATCAAAGAGCGGGCTCAGTCGCCGAAGGTGTTCCTGTCTCCGTTCGTAGGCTCTAATTGTACCCTTATAGGTCGCGAAATGATTTGCAAGTATCAGCAAGATCATCTTGAGATATGTCCTGACAGACAGTCGTGCTCGATCTGAGTTGGCCGGCATCTCATCATTGATCTGGCCAATCCAATGGACAATTTGAGACGGAATCTTGGTTTTAGCTGAAATGACATGAGGAAATGTCGAGTCCTGGAGCAAGAACGGCATCAGGTATTCAGCGCCTTCGGAAGGTAATGCGGAGGATTGGATTAGACCAGGTTGAAAAAAGAGGGAAATGGCGTTGACGCGAGAACGCGAGTTTTCTGTAACTCGATGATAAAACAGACCTCCCATCACAAACAGGTCACCCTTCTTCTGAGCCAAGAACCGCTCCTGAATTTGCCACACGAGTTCTCCCGTTTGAACGTACACAATCTCAAGGTAATCGTGTCGATTCATTCGGAACGGCTCAAGGCCGCTTAGAGAGTGATATACGACTTCAAGCGGAAAATCAGGATCGAATTGCCAAACATGGACGCCATCAGCGGTGACCTGATAATCTGATACTTTGAATTCCCCTTTCGCCTTTGATCTCATCGTACAATCCCGGTGGTCTCTATTCCTAGCTCTACGAAGACCCGATGTCTCGTCCTGAGCATACTACAGTCGACGATAATCTCGCACTAATGCTCACACGGAAGCCCTAGCGGGACTTTCATAAAACGGTGACGCTGAAATCAGTCAAGCCATTAGTGTTCTGCAGGTTAGGTCCGATCAGGGTGTATATACCACGTCTTGGGAAAGGCGTGGGAGCGCTGGAGGACTCCCCCGAGTTCTCGCAGGGTCGGGTCCATTTCCTCCCACTGCCAGTGTGCCCTGGGCCTACCCGCTCGCCCTGTCTTCTCGATGACGCGACAGCAGCGGATGCGGGAGGGGTCCGACAGCAGGGTGCGCGGCCCCCCTGCAAAGCCCATTTTCCGCCGGGCCCGCGCCCGGCCGTTGCTGCAATCGTTCCGCACATGGCTGGAGAGCTGCAGACCGTACGCTTACGAAGGAACCACCGGATGCCCGTTTGCTGTCGAGTCATGCGCGCCGCAGTCGCACCTGATGCCGGCGATGTGATTCTAGGGGAACCACCCAGCGGTCAGGGGGCCAGCTTGACGGTACGTTACGTGCTGCCGCGTCCCGTATAAAGCCGCTGGCGATAGGTTGCCCATAATCAGGTGATTATGGGGCGAGAGATTCGGCTTCTCGTATCTTTGCAGAATCAGGAGATTACGGCTGAAACGTGAGGTTTTCGGGCAAGCCCTGAATGGGCCGTGCTGGGGTTCCCCTGGGTATGGTGTCGTCTCTTTTATCCATGTTAACCTCCAGGATGCCGACCCACTCTGACACCCGAAAAGGCCGGATGCAAGGAAACCGCTCGGCAGGCTCAACGTCCCCACCGACGTTAGTCCGAGGACTTCTCTATGACACTTGGAGAGACACTGATTTCGGTCTGGCAACAGGCGCTTGCCGATGGCAAAGAACAAGTTGATTTGGGGCAGGAATCTTACCCGGTCACGGTGTTCCGCGCAAAGAAACTCCGGAGCGTAGAGTTCAGTTACGGCGATCTGCGTATCATCGGCATTGAACAGAATCCCGCGACGGGCTCGCGGTGGGCCGCCTCAGCACGAGAGGGGAATCGAATTATGCAGTTCCGCTGTAAAGGTCGCTATGTCGCCAACGTCTGCGAAGGCAAGTTGCTGCGGTAGTGTTCGGCAGCTTCCTCACAGAAAAACAGAAACTCGGTGACATCGACGTCGCGGTTGACTTGGAAGCTAAACGGTCTACCGAGGATGAGTACCGTCGGCGCTTGGACGGACTCCTGGCCCGGGCCTGGCTGGAAGGCAGAACTCCCAGCAACGTGGTGGATGCCAGTTGCTGGCCGCGCCTTGAGGTCTTTCGAGACCTCCGCCGCGGTCTGAGACAACTCCGGCTTCACGAGCTTTATGGCCTTCAGAAGTTAGGTGGACTGGAGTGCTGCGTTGTCATTGGAGATCCGGATACGGTCAATACGATTCTTCCCAAAGCTAGAATCAAAGCTTTCCGTGCTTTGGGGAATGAGAGCAGACTCTGAAAGCTGGATCGATTTAGTGTGGTTCTCTGATATGCGAGGGATCTCGACGTAAGGTAGGATAGCGCTTAGCCCCTTTCAGATGCCCCCGAAGTAAGGCCCCCCCAACTTTTTCCTCACTGCCTCAGATTTACCTACTCATGCCCCTTTTCTGGTGCTCCTTCTTCTCGCGGGCACGGCGAGACGGGGACTGCTTGCGCTGGCGGCATGGCGCGCGTCCGATTTGTCGCCGAGGCGAGCACCCTCCCCACCGGATCAGATGACTTGGCAAAAGGATCCCCTAGCCGTCAACCCTGCCCTCACACTGTATCAACAAGAAACCATTGGAGAAGCTCAATTATATGTTCAGTAATCCTCTAAATGGCCGCGTCGCGAAGCCACCAAGGAACAGGCCTTGGTCGAGTTGGCGATCCCGCCGCTTCGGAATGACTTCGATTCTGGGGATACTCGCGTTGCTCTGCCTGATGAGTTTGGGTGGGGTTTTAGTATGGACAGAAAGTGC
>JBEKLF010000198.1:0-16069 GCA_050010335.1 Terriglobia bacterium | reverse complement strand
CCAGGACCCCAATGACAAAGGCGACCTGGTCCGCACGCTGCTGAAGGAACGCGTCGAGCAGGAGAAACTGCTCCAGAGAATTCCCAAAGACATGGAGGAACTGTTTGCATGACGGTCATCGTCGCCACCGACACGCCGGATGCCATTCGCGGAATGCTGAAACGCTGGTTTATCGAGCCCCGCCCTAATGTCTTCGTCGGCTCACTGAATCGGCGCACTCATGAGAAAACGATCGAGTACATCAAGCGCAACGCCGCCGACATCGGCCTGCTGATCGTCAACAGCTACCCTAATTGCCAGGGCTTCAAAATCGATACCACCGGCCCCACCGACCGCAAGGGCGTCGAAGTCAGCGGTTTGTGGATGGTGGCCGAGAAATGGGAGGAAGGGACGACGACTGCGCCAGCTCAAACCACCGATTTTCCCCCTGAATCCTCAAGCTAAGTCCTTTGGAATTCAGGGTGATCCCCACGCGCGTGGGGATGGTCCGTATAGGCCCAGGTTATTTGCTGATGTCATAGGGTGATCCCCACGCGCGTGGGGATGGTCCGGCCCGAGGCTGTGGCCTACACATTTGTTTTCCGTGATCCCCACGCGCGTGGGGATGGTCCGGCGGCGTCAATAGCAGCACGAACGCTGGCAGCGTGATCCCCACGCGCGTGGGGATGGTCCGCCTGTTCACCGCTGATTTTATCGCCGCAGACCGTGATCCCCACGCGCGTGGGGATGGTCCGGACAAGCGCGGTTCCATCCTCCGACAATTGCGGTGATCCCCACGCGCGTGGGGATGGTCCGGCCATCAATTCCGCAAGGGAGGAAGGCAGAGCGTGATCCCCACGCGCGTGGGGATGGTCCGGGCTATCCGGGATCGAAATTCATTCTGACGGTGTGATCCCCACGCGCGTGGGGATGGTCCGCACGGCCAGAATATGTTCCTGTGGGCGTCGATGTGATCCCCACGCGCGTGGGGATGGTCCGGACGAAGGCAGCCGGCCTCTCACTGATACGGTGTGATCCCCACGCGCGTGGGGATGGTCCGGAGAAAATCAATGCCTCAGGCATTCGCAGTGGGTGATCCCCACGCGCGTGGGGATGGTCCGCCGCTCATCTGCGCCATCACCTGGATGAGATTGTGATCCCCACGCGCGTGGGGATGGTCCGTTTCCTTAGTCTTGAGGATAGAGCGAATACATGTGATCCCCACGCGCGTGGGGATGGTCCAGCTACACGTTGACCTCGATACGCACTGCTGGGGTGATCCCCACGCGCGTGGGGATGGTCCGATACGCCGGGAATCAAGACCTCTTTTCACGATGTGATCCCCACGCGCGTGGGGATGGTCCGGGCTCTGGTGACGCGCTCAAACTCGCCGAGGCGTGATCCCCACGCGCGTGGGGATGGTCCGATTAACCCCACCTGCCTCTATTGCCGGAGAGAGTGATCCCCACGCGCCGCAGGAACTGGCTGATTTTCTTGATCCCCAAGTCGGGATGGTGCTGCTTGAGTTCGACGACTTTCGTCTTCACCGCCGCCGCAACTTTCCGCCTCGGAGGGCTCGGACCTGCCGACTTGGACTGCAAGCCCGCTTCGCCCGGGTCGCGGTACAACCTCACCCACTTGGACAAGGTGCTGCGGCCCACCCCCATTTCGCGGGCCACCTGCTCCAGGGGGGAAACTTTCCTCCCCACATGACTGCACCGCTGTACGCCGGACCTCAAACGGGTGGGAGTAAGCATGCGGACCAATTGTCCGCCGCGCCGCCCCCCTCGGGGGCGGGTCTTCTTCCTCTTCCTTTGAACTTCGTTTGTACCTTCCATAGGTACACTCCTTATACATATTATCAATAGTAATCGGAGTAACTCCGCTTGCTTTTTCCTTGGAGGAGATGCACACTTTTGACCAGATAGGTGAGCAAAAATGCGCTGCATCGGGAACTACCGCGATGTATTATTTCTTGCGTACATAATCACTCTGGCGCAGTTGTTATCTTTCCAATTATAGGGAGCATCTCGCCAATGCCTATCTCGATCATCGTTGCCCAACGCACAGCGATGGCCGGCCAATTGTTGTGCCATGCGCTAAAGGGGCAGCGCAGGCACTTCGTGGTTGTGGGCTGCGTAGACACGCCGAATGAGCTTCTTAAGCAAGTAGCTGAGCAGCACCCCGACGTAGCTGTGATCAGCTCAACCCTGCAAGGCGATCCCAAGGGGGCTCTTAAGGTTGTCCGAGAGCTGCGCGTCTCTGCCCCAACCACGCGTTCCATCGTGCTCCTGGATTGCTCTAACTCGGAGCAGGTGGTCGACGCCTTCTCCGCAGGCGCCAAAGGTGTCGTTTGTCAGACCGACCCCTTCGAGCTATTGTCCAAATGTATTCAGAGGGTACACGCCGGGCAGATCGGGGCTAACAGTCGGGAACTTCAGTGGATCGTTAAGGCCTTAGGGGACAGGGAACCAGTCCACGTGGTTAGCGCCAAAGGTATCCCGCTGCTTACCGGGCGGGAGGAGCAAATTGTGAGCATGGTGATCGAGGGTCTGCCTAGCCAAGAAATAGCCGTGAAGCTCGGTGTGAGCGCGCACACGGTCAAAAACCACTTATTTCGGGTCTATGAGAAGCTTGGGGTATCAAACCGTGTCGAGTTGGTTCTCTACGCCCAGAGCAGCGGGCAGAGTAAGGCTTCACCATAAATCGCTAGGGCGATGCGTGCGCCAATCTGTGTGACCACCCATACAAGATGTGATTGATCCTTGATGAATCAGACGTGCCGGGTCGAAGCGCCGGCAGTTGCCCCTTCGACCCTGGCGGCCGGACTGAACCGCGAGTCGACTGAACCTTGCATTCAGAGGCGCGTGGGTGTACATTGCCGGTCGCGCGAGAAATGAAATTGGAAATTCATCCCGCATATTCCGGGCAGTAAAAGGAAGAGAGCCGGGAGAAACATGGAAGAACTCACGAGCACGCGGAGCATGCGGAGAAGATCAAGGAGAAATACACCCGGCAAGTGGAGCAGTACAAAATAGCATGATTCCTGGACCTTCCTCGCCCGCGCAGATAGAAAGTCAACGAGTGATGCTCGCATCACTTGCGAGGCGGTTGGAAACAGGCTAAGCTCCTCACTTAAACTCGTCTTCAGGAGTTATGATAAGTATGAATGAGCGTCGCATAAGCCCACGAATTCCGATGGGACTTCCGGTTGAACTCCGGTGGAAGACTCGCGCCGGAACCCTCAAGCAAGCCACGGGTAAAATCGGCAACATCAGCGGCAGCGGATTATTCATCGAGGTTCCCATTCGCCTGAACCGGGCAACCTCTCTCATGGTCAAGGTGGTGCTTCCACGTGGGGTGTCGCAAGATCCCTTGGAACTTTCGTGCCGGGGACGCGTGGTGAGATGGATGCAGGACGGGCAGGTTGAGGGGTTGTGTGTCGTCATCGATGAGTATGAATTGCATCCTATGTCTCGGGCCGGGTCCGGGGACAAGCGTCCCCGCAAGCAACCGATTCGCACTCCCGGTCGCCCCGAGGTTTCTCACAAATGACATTCCGTGTGGGCGGTGATTGCAGCTATCATTCGCGGGCAAGGGCTCTGGCAGGTGCTTGTCCAGAGCGATTAGGGGGATCAACGAATGGGAACAGCGCGGGTTTCAAGGGGAAAAATACGCATTCTCGTGGCTGATCGGGAGGGAGTTTTCAGGCTCGGCCTCAAGAAGCTTTTCGCCGTCGAGGATGATCTCCGAGTGGTTGCCGAAGCGGACAAGGCCGCCGACGTTTTGGCTCGCATGGAAAGCTTTCGGCCGGATTTGGCTTTCATTCAGGAGGAAATCCTCGCCGAGAGTAACGGTAGCCTCATCTCCGCAGTGGCCGAAGCGGCTCCGAATTGCAGGGTCGTCGCCACAGCTTCCTCGGAATCCGACGAATCCTCGACGAACCATATTCGGAGTGGCGCAGCCGGGGTGATCCTCAAATCGGTTGACCCGCAAATGTTCGTCAAGTGCGCCCGGCGCGTTTACGAAGGGGATACGTGGATCCCCAAGAAGCAGGTTTCCGCGATGGCTAAGATTCTTGAGGCGCGGTCCGATACCCGGCCTCGCCCGGTCGATACGTTGACCCGCCGGGAGAAGAGCGTCATCTGCTGCTTGATGGAGGGCTGGCATAACCGGGAAATCAGCACGCACCTCTCCATCTCCGAGCAGACCGTAAAGAACCATCTTCGCGCCATCTATGATAAGGTCGGGGTTTCCGACCGGTTGGAACTCGTACTCTACGCCATCCACCAGCGGCTGGAATTGCCCGCCATGCAAGCCAATGCCCCCTTACAATGACGGGAACGGGTAGCATTTCGATTAGGTCCACGGACGGGCCGAATTGCGCCCGAGGCCCATCAAGGAAGATCGTGGCGACGTCCCTTTCATCTTGATGGGGAGCCGGCGGCATGGTCCCGGCCGATGAGCAGGGGCAAATCGGAAATCCCGGCTAGTACTTTCGTACTGTAGGAACCTCCTCCCAAACATGCTATTTGAGTAACTACCAGCGCATGAAACAGAGTAGGGCAATCTCGGTCGTGCGAATCCTGGTAAAGGCATTAGCGTGGCTCGTCCAATTCCTTGGAGGCAGGTTGTCCTCTCGGTGGGAGTGGCAGTCGTCACCCTCCGGCGAATTTCCTTCGCGGATTTGCGGGCGGCTTTTGGCAATCTTGACGTGGAAAGCCTGTTCCTCGCGGCCTTCTGCGTTCTCGCCTTGATGGTGCTTCGCGCTCATAAATGGCATTGCTTGATGGCCGCCGTAGGCAATTTCCGCCTCCGGCAATCGCTGCGAACATTACTGGGAGGCTGCGCGCTGGGCCTGATCACCCCTGGCCGGATCGGGGAGTTAGGGCGGTGCATCTTCGTCCGAAAACATCAGCGCACACAGGTCGCGCTGCTGACGTTTTTCGATCGAACCATGGATCTCTGGGCGTTGCTCACATTGGTAGGAGCCAGTCTCTTCCTTCTTGTCCCCAATCCCGCCGCCATCTTTGGGGTGGCGATCTGGCTCGCACTTCTCCCGGTATTGCTCGGGTTCCCCGGCATCTTGGCCCATTTCTCCAAAGGGGTACAGAGGTTGCGCCATCTTCACGGACACTTGGCCGAAGTTGCCTCGGGCTTGCCGCCGGCCCGGATGCCCAGATATGCCATCATGAGCTTGGGGGCCATGGGGCTGGAACTTTCAGCGTTCTTCTTTCTCCTGCGTGCTTTCTGCCCCACAGGATTCGCAACGGCCGTCGCCACATACCCCTACATCGCGGTGGCGGGGGACTTGCCTCTCTCCTTCGGGGGCGTGGGCGTCCGCGAGGGTGCAGCAGCCCTTCTCCTCTCGCCCTATGCCGTGCCTCCGGGCGCTGCCGTGGATGCGGCGTTGCTTTGGTTTGTCTTCGGAATCCTCTTCCCGGCAGTACTCGGCATCGCATGGCTGGTCGTTGAAAAGTTAGAACCCATTCTCCATGGGCCCGACAACCAAGCGTCCAAGCCGGACCCCACTTGGGGGCCAATGGACTCCGCACACCCTCACACCCCAATCCCATCCGATAGCGTGGCCCCGCCCTGCGAGGCGGGGTGACCCCGCAAATTGATCGCTCCGCATTTTCAGTGAGGGAAAAGGGTACCGTAATAGTTCAGTTATAAACATCACAATATTCCTCATATCTACATAACTCCGAAGGGAACTGCAAATGGAGAAAGTCAGTTGCCTTTTCCCGACACCGGCGTCACACTTGGTTGCTTGGAGATGAAGTCGTCTATATCACTCATTAACTCTTCAGGTAAGCTTCCGTGGTTTCGCGCCGTGCAGTTCAAATCGGCTGGTCACCCGTTAATATGGTTCGCGTACTGGTGGGACCGCGCTAATTGTAAGCTGGCACTTATGAGATGAAAGACCGAACACATGTTGATTCGCAACCGTGTAATCAACAGACCCTAGGAGGCTAAAGATGCGCAGAGCCGCGCTGTTTCTCTTCACCGTCGTATTCTCACTGTTCATGTCGGGATGTGGAAGCCAAACCCAGGTTGTAACCCCCACCCCGATGAGCAATCCAACCCCATCCAGTGTACCCGTCAGCCTGTCAGTAACGGACGACCCTCCTGCTGGTGTGACGGTTCTATTCTTCCAACTGAACATCACGGGAGCTTCTCTGACAACCGCATCATCGGGGAGCGTTTCGCTCTTGAGCAGCACGAACCCAATTCCCGTAAATGTCACCCAGCTCCAGACGGACAGGGCTTTTCTCGGCAACGCGAACGTGGCGGCAGGAACCTACAACGGCCTGAACCTGACCTTCTCCAATCCTCAACTCACCATCTATAACGGCTCAGGCTCGACGATCGGCAGCGGCGCCAATGCGTGCGCAAACAACACCGTGTGCCAGCTCCAACCGGCAGCCCAGAATATGAGCCTAACACTCAACTCAACGCCTCCTTTCCCTGTCACCTTGACGGCGAACTCGCCCCTGGCTTTCATGATCGACATCCATTTGGACACGGTCATTCAGTCGGACCTCAGCGTGAATCTTGGAGCTACGAATGGCGTCACGATTTCGCAGTTGCCCACACCTCCAACGGGGAAACCCTTCCCGCACCTCGGCCACCTGTGGGGGACGATCCAGAGCATCAACAACAGCACCAGCCCAAACGGATTCACCCTCCAAACCGGGTTCGGCAAGACCTTCAACATCGACGTGAATGACAGCACTACCTACAGTAATTTCCCCGCCAGCGCCGCCTGCACGACTTCGGCTGAGACTTTTTCCTGCCTGGCGACGCAGCAAGTTGTCAAAGTCGAGGTGAGCGAACAGTCCGATGGAACCTTGCTCGCGTCGGAAGTCGACTATGTGCAGCTCGCGAGCCAGATGCTGGTGGAGGGCAACATCATCCGCCTGAATACCACGGGCGGCAACACCGTCATGGATTTGGTTCCACAGCGGGGGTGGGCATCACCCAACTCCCTTCCCCTCGGGCATCGAGTCAGGGTGACCGTTCCGTCTGGCGGCGTCACCTATGCGATTGACTCCGGCAGCTTCACGCTTCCCAGCAGCGGGCTAAGCTTTGCCAGCGCCTCGGATCTGATCGTGGGACAGGAAGTGTCGGTGGTTGTTCAGGGATCCGTAACCCCTGCGACCGGATCAGGCAGTTGGACCACATGGTCCGGTCCTGGGCCGGCCACATTCACGACAAGTAGTATTACGCTTGAGCCCAGTCAGATTACCGGTTCGGTGGCAGCGCTTCCTGCTACGGGCCAACTGAGCTTTACTCTCAGCACCCTCCCGTTCTTCTTCGTGCCCCCTGCGGCGGCCAGCACTACACCTGTCTGGGCGCCCGTCAATATCACGGTACAAACGACAGCGGCCACAACATTTACGAATTTCACTACGGATGACCTTTCGGGGTTGGCTATGAACGATATAGTTTCCGTGCAGGGCTGGGTGTTCTCAACGCCGAGCGGCGCCACCAATATCACGCTCGCGGCGGAAACGGTGGACGACCGTCCTGGCCCAATTCCACTCTTCTAAGCGGGATTGATGATCCGCCCGCCAGAACCCAAGGGGGACCGATTCGCCGGTCTCCCTTTTTCTTTTCACCATGGCGATGGCATAAACCTGCGCCGGGTTCGAGTTTTTGATAGTTCCAGATTGCCCTGCAAGCACCCATTCAGGAAACTTCCCCACTGTCGAGAATTGAGTCGATCGGGACGAGTATCGTCGCGAAGCCGGGCTTTCCCAGCCGGGCGTTAGTGCGGTTTTACAACAGGCGGGGCGCGTCAGGCGGGAAAAGGCAGCCCTCGGAATCCCGCGAACTTTCTGGGGCCTGCTCTTGCGGCAAATTCGTTGTTTCGAGGTCAGCAGAAGCGTATGATGGGCAACACAGGGATCCAAATCGGAAATTCTGGAGGAAAACAATGAAGGGAGCTTTTCGTACCACTCCATTCGTCACACTTGCGCTAGCAATGGTCCTCGGGTTAACTGGCTGTGGTAAGTCGAGCTCGGGCGGCTCTGATGAGTCAAGTGAGTCGTCCGCACACCTCACGAGCGCGG
Source organism: Terriglobia bacterium (assembly GCA_050010335.1). GTDB lineage: Bacteria > Acidobacteriota > Terriglobia > UBA7540 > UBA7540 > Bog-366. The sequence continues at coordinate 8,012 of JBEKLF010000198.1, read as the reverse complement.
ATCGGGACGCGCAGAAAGCTGCTCTGGCGGAACTCCAGAGACATTGGCTCAAGAGGTCGGATGGCTGGACGACTGCCGTGATTTCCGGAAGTGCTTATGCGCCGGAGCGTTTTCTCAGGCAGTGCCGCGCGTTAACGGTGCAAGAGTTGCAGCCGGGGCAGTTGAGCGAGGCGGACAGACTAAACGGGATCGAGTGGGAAGGACAAGCGACCTTCAAGCCCAAATCTTGTCGTGAGGCTGGCGGCGACGGGGGCATGGTTTTGGACGGCATGGGTAGCTTTGGCCCCACGAGACAACACGGACAATGGAGCCCGTGGGTCGACTTTACGCCGGGGCCTTTGGGCTTCCAGAAAACGAAAGCGGGTGGGAATTCCGGTGGGACAGCAGGTATCTCCGCGGAACTCTTCCGGGACCACAAGACTTTGCTAGCGCCGGGGTGCAGTAGAAGTCATCTCGGAGCGAAGCCGAGCCACAGTATGGCTCTGGCAAGCGCGGTGTAAATCGTAACCAAACCGGCGCCACAAAGCACGGCGCGCAAGGCCAACCGGACGAAAAGGGGTGGGAAGTCTTTCTCATCCATGCGCTCAAAATGCCCCAAGTCTTCCTTCGAGGCAAGAGTACGGTTGTACTAGATCAGTCCTTGGCATCCCTCGGCAATAAGCACGGGCGGCTTTCTATGCTGGAGTGTTCCAGGATTACCTTGGTGAAAAGATGAAAGAAGTGAGGCCATCCATCTGAGCGATGCTGCGTGAGAGGTCGGAAGTAATGCGACTGCGTGGGACGTGCGGGAGGGCATAATGCTCGAGCATCTCGAGGGTGCTGGGGTTAGAGACTTCGCCGGTGATCACCAGAACACGCCCCACCAAGCTGGGCCGGAGTTCCGTGATGGCGCGGACCATTTGGTCAGGGGGAAGCTTGCTGGAACGGAGGTCGAGCAGAACCGCGTCAAACTGATCTTGGCGAATCATCGACAGCGCATGGTGAGCGTCGGGGGCAGCGTCACCATCGTAACCGAGTCCCGCCAACAACACGTATAGAACATTCCGAATCGAGGGTTCATCTTCGATAATGAGAACCTTTCTGCGCGGAGGAATTGGGGCCATAGGGATTTCCCCTAATGCAGGCTTCGGATCGTCAGATGCTCTTGTATACCAGTTCCAAAACATACGTCTATAGCACTAAGGTACTAAAGGGGAAAAGTGCGCTGAAATCCGTCAATATCCCATAATCGACATGTCCCGGCTCCCTTAGCAGTAGGGCTCTGTCCGCAAAAGGCAGCAGGGTGGAATGACGCAACTTCATGGGGTATATATCGAACGGCTTTCACCGGACAAACATGGTCGCCGGCAATTTGCCTTTTCCCAAGCCAAGCAATCTCGCCCGTAGGTCCCCAATAGATTCTTCCCGCCTCCCGTAACACCTACATCTGGAGTTACTTCGCGAGGGTACAAGGGTCCGGCCCGCCCTCAAGGTACCGGGCCATTACCTTTGAGCAATCGTTTGGCGCGTAGGTTGCGAAATAGTTAGCAAATGGTACCTGGAATCCCTGACTCGAACCCAGGGGTGGCCAGAAAATTATTACGCGTACGACCGAGGCTCTCGTTCGGTGATTGACTGGACGCGGCCCTCATCGCGCGAGTCACAACTCCAACTAGGTTGTGACAGCGAGCCCCTCGCAAAACTCGATTGGGTAGCGCGGCATTTGTCCACCGCGCAGTCTGGTCCCACTAAGGCTCGATACATCATGAGCCGGGAGGACATCGGGACTCAATCCTCGTGATACGTGTGTTCACGACGGATGCACAAGCCTCTTGGCGGCTCGGAATCGTTGCTGCGCCCAATAAGGAGAGTTATGCCTTACCCATGTCATCTTGAGAATCCCCGGAAATCCCCATGCGCCAGACGCTCTGGCCACCTCGTCCTTTCTGTACTCCTATTCTTCGTGGCCCTCGGTCTGGCAAAAGATGCAATAGCGTTTACCCAGATTGCTGCGAGTCCCAAGAGTCTCAGCTTTGGAAGTGTCACGGTGGGAACCAGCCATTCCCTGAGCGAGAAACTCACCAACGATGGGAATCGCAGTGTAACGCTCTCACAGGCTACGTTAACGGGAGCGGGCTTCAGCATTAGTGGGCTTGTATTACCCATTGCCCTGGGTCCCCGCGGTAGTACTACCTTCACAGTTGTATTCGCCCCCGAGGTCAGCGGCAGCGTCCCCGGGCACATATCGATCACCAGCCCTGGTACTGCCCTCAGCATCTCGTTGTCAGGGACCGGTGTGGCGTCACCCGCGGCAAGCTTGTCTCCCTCCAGCTTGACGTTTGCAAGCCAAGGGCTCGGGACCACCAGTAGCGCTCAAGTTGTGACACTTACGAACAGTGGCGGCACAACGCTGAGCATCACCGGCATCGCGCTCGGGGGCGCCAATGCCGGCGACTTTGCTCAGACCAATACGTGCGGAAACTCCGTAGCGGCAGGGGCCAAATGCACGATCAGCGCCACCTTCACGCCCTCCGCGACGGGAACACGCAGTGGAACCCTCAGCATCTCGGACAACGCTGCCGACAGCCCGCAGACCGTAACCCTCACCGGCACCTGCGGCAATCCGGCCCCTACGCTCACCAGCCTCTCGCCCTCCTCGGCCGGTGTCGGGGCCACAGCGCAGACGCTGACCCTGAGCGGCGCCAACTTCCTTTCCACTTCCACAGTCACCTACAACGGGGTGGGGCATACCCCCACTTTTGTAAGTGCGACGCAGATGACGATCTCGCTGAGCGCGGGGGATCAAGCCACGGCGGGGATTTACCCGGTGGCGTTGACGAATCCGGGACCGGGCGGAGGAGCCTCGAATTTGCTGAACTTCACCGTCACGGCTCCCATCGCTGGTTTTTCGCCGGCGAGCTTCACCTTTCCCAGCCAGCCCGCTTCGACGAGCAGTTCAGCAGAGACCTTTACCGTCAGCAATACGGGCAATGCCAGCTTGAGTATTACCAACATTGGATTCACAGGTGCTAATCCTGGGGACTTTAGTCAGAACACGACCTGTGGCGCCACCCTGGCGGCGAATGCGACCTGCACGGTTGTTGTGTTGTTCACGCCCACCGCCACCGGGACCCGCAGCGGTTCGCTGGTTGTCACCGATAACAGCAACAACGTTGCGGGCAGCACGCAAATTGTAACCCTGACCGGCACGGGCATCCACGATGTGGTCCTATCCTGGACCGACAGCCCGAGCGGCGGGATCGCGGGCTATGATATCTTCCGCGGCACGACTTCGGGCGGGGAGAGCACGACGCCACTCAATTCCACACCGGTGAGCAGTCCCACTTATGTTGACACGAATGTAACACCAGGGTCCACGTACTACTATGTGGTTACCGCGGTAGCTTCGAATGGCACTCAGAGTTCAGCCTCGAACGAAGCTTCCGGCGCCGTGCCCGCACAGTGAGACTGCCCGGTTCGCGGCGCTCGTTTCGGTAGTGCTCGATCAACTCCACATCGACTTCCCCCCCATTCCGGTTTGTTGGCCTTATTCCGCAGGATTGGGGGTTCCTCCTTTCAAAATGATCTTCTGACAGCTCTCACAACACGCTGATTGTCGCCATACGCGAGGCAAAGGCTGCCCTTACGACGGAACTGCTGGTCGTGACCTCCCCGAATGCAATGGAGGACATTGGCCCATCTCCCAGTACGGTGCGCGAGAACCCCTGGGATGAGGTTTCAGGGGCATGGACCGCAGCCATTTGCGTTTCTGAGGCCGCCCTACGTGCCGGACAATGAGAGGTTTTGATGGAGAAAAGGGTCCCGGTAAGGAGGAATGCTATAGGTTCGAAAGATAATCGGAAGCGGCCATGTTTCCGAAGCGAACCGCATTCATTCGCTCTCCAACGACATTCGCGAAATACTTTAGGATAGCCGTCAACTTTAAGGCGGCCGGCTTTTCCTGCAACCTCAGCCAGTGACGAGTGACCAGGGAAACAACAACCAACTTGAAGTAGGCGATTAAGAATCGCTCTTCCAAGGTGTAGCGTTGGTTAGCGTTGCCGGCGTTTTTGAGGAGATAAGTGAGAGCCATGAAGTCGCATCTGAGGGTCAGCATGAGCCGGGGGTATTGCAGGGGATCGCCGCCCCCCTCAAGAGCCTTACGAACCGAGGGGAATTCCAAACCGTTGACGTTGACGGCCGTGTGCCAAAATGCCTGCGCGAACTGCCGCCGCAAGATCTTCTGGCATATACCCTGGAGGTAGAAGAAGAAGAATCCTACCGATAAGATCAGGATCAAAGTGGACATGAACATGTTGTGCCTCACTGCAACTTACCAAGCAGCAACGGCTCCGACCAACCTGGCACCCCGCCATATCAGCAAAGTCCGGATACAGCATGGGATAACTGACAACATTCTGCTAGCATTCAAGTACTATGACAATGGTACCTTCGTACTCTTCTCATTCCCCGGTACGAAGGTACCGACTGCGTCTTCGCGAAAGATTCTGGGGCCGTTGGGTCCCTTTCTTCCGGGGCGCGCGACGATGTAATGTCGGGTCCCTGGATGTGGCGGGGCTGCAAACCTGCACCCACCCACGAAAACTTGCATAACTGGCAACCGGCATTACCGGACTCCCTTTGCAGCGATACTTCTGCTAAACTACGTCCCATCCCCGTTTATTAATTGGCGGTCATGAAAATCTGTCCCACATGCCAGAAGACTTATCCGGACGATTTCTCCCGCTGCCCGCAAGATGGCGCTCACCTTACCGCACGGGTCACGCCTGACGACATGGCGCTTGCCGGACAGCTTTCCCGCCGTTTTCGGATTATCCGCCGCTTGGGAGCCGGTGGAATGGGCACGGTCTTTCTCGCTGAGCAGATCGAGGTGGGAAATCGCCCCGTAGCGCTCAAGGTTTTGAACCGCAGATTTCTCGAGGATCCCGAGTTTCTCCAGCGATTCCAAGTGGAGGCCGCTTCTACGGGGCGGATTCACCATGCCAATGTGGTCACGGTTTACGAATCCCGCGAGGGTGAAGACGGTACACCCTACATCGCCATGGAGTATTTGGAAGGCGAATCTTTACGGGAAGCGCTAAAGCGAGCTCGCAAAGAGGGTCGCGTTTTCCCGGTGAAGGAGTGTGCGGAGATTTTGATGCAGGTGGCGAGGGGGCTGGCCGCCGCCCACAAGCTGGGAATCCTGCATCGCGACATCAAACCCGATAACATCTTCCTGACCCACGGCGACGAGGGCGAATTGGCCGTCAAGGTCGTGGATTTCGGCATTGCCAAGCTGCGCGAGTCAACTTTCCAAACGCTGCCCGGCCGGGTGCTGGGCACGCCCGCTTACATGTCTTACGAGCAGGCTTTCGGAGTGAGCAGCGGTGAACTCGACGCGCGCTCGGATGTCTATTCGCTGGGCGTGGTGGTGTACGAGATGCTTACCGGGTGCCTGCCCTTTCAATCCAACACACCGGAGGGATTCTTACGCAAGCACGTAATGGAGCAACCCCCGCCTTTTCGCACCGTCGCCCCCAACGTAGACGTGCCTCCCGCGGTTGAGCGCGTCGTCATGAAGGCGCTGGCGAAAAACCGTGATCAGCGCTATGCCTCCGCCCTCGACTTCGCCCACGAACTGACCAGCGCGGCACGGCCATTGCCCCCAACCGATGATCTTCCGGAACTGGGTCCAACCGTGGTGATTGAGACGCCACCCACGCCGGAAGTCGTGCCGCGTGAAACAACGATCGATGTCTCGCGGGTGAAACATCCCCAAGGTGGGAGATCCTCCCCGCCATCCGGAGGCGCGTCACCAGGGGCCCACGTGCCCCTTCAAACTCCGCCTGCGACTCCGTCAAGAGGAAATGCCGAAGCTCTGGGGTCAGAGCCGGAGAGCAGCGAGGCCGCAGCGGAAGCAGGACACCCGCACGTAGTGTCAAAATCGCCTCGTCTCCCGGGTGTGACAACGGTCCCAAACCAGGTCAAGTATGCCGCACTTGGCTTGGTTGTGCTGGGCGTCGTCACTGGCGTGATTTGGCATTTCTACTGATCAGCACCAGAGCGACTTGGAAACGAAATCAACCAGCCGTCGGGCGGGGGTAAGTCCGCAGAAACGGCGAACGGTGGGCCAGCGCCTGGCGCCGAAAGGATCAATTCCAAAGACGGGCTAAGGTATATCTGGATTCCGCCGGGCAGCTTTCAGATGGGTTGCTCGCCAGGGGACAGCGACTGCGGCGAGGAGGAAAAACCTCCGCACCATGTAACCATCACCAAAGGTTTCTGGATCGGCCAGACAGAAGTGACCGTGGTGGCGTACAGAAGGTTTGCGGGGAGCACGGGGGCGGAGATGCCGCAAGCGCCGGATTTCAACGCGGGCTGGACCAACCAGGACATGCCGATCGTGAACGTAAACTGGGATGACGCGAATACGTTCTGCGGCTGGGCAGGGGGCCGCCTGCCCACGGAGGCGGAGTGGGAATACTCCGCACGCGCCGGGAGGACCGCAGCGCGATACGGCCGGATCGATGAGGTCGCTTGGTATCTCAACAACAGCGGCCATCAGACGCATGAAGTTGCCCAGAGGCGCCCCAACGCTTGGAATCTCTACGACACGCTCGGGAACGTTTGGGAGTGGGTGAACGACTGGTATGGGGAGAACTATTACCATGCCAGCGCCGAGCGCGACCCGGGAGGCCCGAATCGAGGCCAGGAACGCGTCCTGCGCGGCGGGTCCTGGGGCAGCCTTCCCAAGTACGTTCGCTTGTCGGACCGCGTCAGGAAAAGTCCTGGCATCAGGTCCAACGCCCACGGCTTCCGTTGTGGCAGGGATGGGTTCGCTCCTTGACCCATTGATCTTTCACACACCTTCCACAGCGACCGTAGCGCGGACCTGTTTTGTAGGTCCGCGGCTCTTCCCTATGGGCAAGGAAAGGCCGCGGACCTACAAAACAGGTCCGCGCCCCGCTTGGTTCTCATTATCAAAGACTCAGGACGGACAGCCCAGGAACATCCCCAAAGTGCCGGGCATTCGCCGTGCCTACGCTGTAACCAAGTTCGAGTGCGGTCACACCGATTAAGAGATCAGGAAGGGCAAATTTCAATCCTCGCGCCTGATTTTCACCATCGATTTGGCCGGCGTGGAGAGCGATCGCCACGGTGACCGGGTAGACGGGCATTGCACTGATCAGCTCTTCAATGAACTTTTGGCGCCTTAACCGTCGCTGAGGAGTGTCCGCGCGAGCTGCTCCGTGCGCCAACTCGATTAACGTCACGACTGAGATGCCGACCTCAGTTTCCCCGATGTGTTCGCGTATGGCGGTCAAAACCTGGCAAGCATTCCTCCCCTGACGTTCTGCAGCGATTAAGACACTGGAGTCAAGGATCAGTCCCATGTCGGTGGGTTCAACGGTTCGCGATGCGCTTCAACGGCCGCCGCTACGTCCCGGGCAAAGTCCGGGTCAACGGTGGCGGTGGAGCCCTCGGGAAGCAGCGCGATGCATTCTGATATCGTGCGGGGCACGGGTTCGGCGGGATGGAGAACCGCCACGGGCCGCATTCCGTTTTCGATGATGACTTCCGCCCCAGCACGCACGTGAGCCAGGAGCGTCGCGACACTGGTCACAGCGGCTTCCGCTTCCGAGATGTGTATCACGTGTTTCCCCATGTTTAGATTATACACCCAGGCGACGCGCAAGTACCGCACCCGCCCGCTGTTTTTCAAGGTCTGCGGCTCTTCTCACCGGTCGCACCCATGGGCCGCGGACCTACAAAACAGGTCCGCGCTACACCGCTACCCCGCTTTGGTCGCTATGGGTCTTGGCGTCAAAGACTCTTTCACGAATCGCGAAACAGTGAAAAAGCCTTAGAGCCTGGTTACGCCACCATAAGCGGGAGGCGTGATCGGTGGGGGGATCCCCAATCCGTCGATAGGGGAGCAGAGCGGGTAGCAGGCCTTGGAGGACGATGGAGGGCAAGGGCTTGTAGTTTGGTGGGTTGGGCGATTGAAAGAAGTTTGGTGGGCGTCGAAGAGA
>JBEKLF010000197.1:0-16143 GCA_050010335.1 Terriglobia bacterium | reverse complement strand
CATTATAGAATAAGCCCACTATATTGCAATATCTAATAAACGATTACCGTACTTGTGCTGGCAGCGAGACCCCTACTGCAGGATCTGCGTCGGGCTGACTTTTACCACGGGCTGCTAGGGCTCGAACCCCGTTTCCGGACAACGGTCCGCGCAGCGGACCACGCAAAGCTCACTTTCCGAGTGCGACGACACAGCAGTCAAGCGACTCCACTACACCGAGATTGGTTTCCTTTACCGGCCCTCAGCGGTCTTTTACATTACCAGCTTCAAGAAGCTTCTCGCACCCCGAGAATGAACCATCACGTCCAATTGCTCGGCGACGGCGGAGATGTTATATACTCGGCGCCAGCCGCAAGGCCAAAACGGGAATATCTGGTTAGGAATCGGTGGCAACGTCTCTCACTGTAAGGATCGTCACCGACTCTTTCCCCGAGGCGGTTTTCATGCGCATAAAGCTGGACGGAGTCTCCAAATCCTACAAGAAGATTCGGGCGCTGGATAGAGTTTCGCTGACGATCGAGCCGGGTCAGATTGTTGTTGTGCTTGGCGCGAATGGCGCTGGCAAGACAACCTTGCTGCGAACGCTTGCTGGAATTGTCGTTCCCGATTCGGGAACCACTTCTTACGATGGCGAAATCTTTAAGCGTTCCAAGATCGACTTACGCAAGCGTCTGCACTTTATTCCAGATTTCCCCACCGTATTCGTTGGCATGAAAGTTGCCGGTCATATTGCCATGGCGTTGCGGCTCTATGGTAAGGAAATAGATGGCTTGGAAAACCGCGTTGTTCAGATTTTGGAAGATTTTGATCTGTTGCCACTCGTCGATTCGACTCTCGGAACCCTTTCGCGTGGACAGGGGTACAAGGCGGTTCTGGCGGGATTGATTGCGATCAATCCGGATTTGTGGCTTCTCGATGAACCGCTCGCTTCCGGGATGGACCCGCACGGAATTCAATCATTCAAGACGTACGCGCGCGAAGCGGCTAAGAACGGGAGTACGGTGGTTTATTCAACCCAGATCCTTGAGATTGCTGAAAATTTTTCAGACCGGATCTGTATTCTCGATAGGGGCAGCGTTCACGCGTTTGACGACATGGCCAGTCTCCGACGGGGAACAATGGAAAGCCAGGATGGAGTCCTGGCCGGGATCTTTGAGAAATTGCGAGCCAATAATTGATGAGACTGCGGGCGAAAAAACTCGAGAAAGCCATCCGCAAGGCAGCCCGCGCTCGATTGCGCGGGTCCAAGCCGCTCTGGAAGGAATATCGGGCAGCGCGTAAGGGCCGTGCACAATGGCGGCATGAGCTTGAGCGTTGGGGAGCAGCGTTTATAATTTTGGTATTCATTACCGTTCATGCAGCGCTGCGCCGTGACACACATGTATGTTTGGTAGCGGGTCTGGGTCTTTATGGAACGGGGACGGTGCTGCTCCGGAGTATCGCGCTTCGCCATAGGCTGTTTTCCTCGAGTGAACTTTCGTTTTTCGCTTTATATCCAGTCCGGGACGCACAGGTGTTTGATCATCAATGGGAGGAATCATTTACTGCTTCCTTGTTCCTGCCTATTGCATTCCTAGCCTCCTTCGGCGGCCTGGCTCTACAGGTGACACACAATATTTTGATTATTGGGATGGGATTGGCCTTAGCAGTTCTCCTTTGGATTTCAATCGTATCGCTCTTCACGCTACTTGCCATGTGGCCCCCCTCACGCTGGTTTTATCCCTGCGGTCTGCTGCTCAACACAATAGGGATCGCTGTGAGCATATGGCCTGTTCCCGCCTTCCCAGCTAAAGTCGTGTCTTCAATTTCGACACTCATGCCCGCCGGATGGCTGTTGCGCGCTTTTGTGGAGGGCGTGCTCGGGAAAAATCCAATCCAGCTTCTCTGGGCTGTTCCTACTGCTGCACTTGTGTGTGCATTGCCGCTCTTTCGGGGGAGGCTCCGAGAAAACTACCATTTCGATGCCCTGCCCGAGAGCCTGCTTGCCGGGGTCGTCGAGTCTCAGGAGGATTGTGCTGTAGACAACTCGAAGCGAGTTGAATTTGGAGACGGCCGGGCAAATATTCGTCAAGCGCTCAGGCAGCAGCCAGGAGAGGAGTGGCGACACCTCGAAAGGATCGCATCTGCCCTATTGTCCCGACGAAGCAAGAGTGTGCTCCATTTTCAAGCGGGCGGTTTCTTTTCCTTGAACAAGCGTTGGCGGTCAAGTGCGCTGGTTCTGGCCGCCGGTGTTTTATTGCTGCCCTTCGCCAGAATGATGCCCACTTGGGTCCTGTTCGCGCCGTTAGTTATATCTGGAATGTTCGGACTCCCAATCCTGGGTGGCCGTTGGCAGGGAATGAATCTTACAACGCGTCACCTTTTTCTGACGCCTCCTGTCGCAATCTACCCTGTCAGCTATTGGGAACTCTCCGTTCCAATTTTCCTTTGTAACATGATAATGATTCTTGGCTGGTTGCCTCTTGGAGCGGCATATACGGCACTCCTAGCGTGGAGATTGGGAGCAAACCCTGTGTTGTGGATGACGGTCATCAGCGAGGTTATCCTGGTGGTGCTTGCCTGGCAACCCATCGCGGTTTTCTGCAAATTTGCACACTTTACGGACGCAAAGCGAATTCGTTTGCTCCAGGCGCCAGTGTATTTATTGATCTTCTTCTTAGGCCTCGCTTTTCTAGGCGCCACTTGGATTCTTCTACTACTTCCCGAAGATTCCTGGCGGATTCAGGGCTGTATCCCCACAATGTTCTTGGCCTCATCACTGGCATGGGCCATCTACGGTTGGCTGTACAACCACTCAAAAATCGATTTGATTACAACCTCAAACGAGGATTGACCTGGTGCCAATAGGCCGGATGCCTCGCTCGTGGTCGAGACGCACCCCCTAACGCCCTCGAGTCCCCATCTGGGAAGTTACCGTACCTGCTTGCGATGACTTGTCGCCAAACCGTAGCAGTGGTCTGCGCTATAATCTTTGAGAGTTTGGTGCGGGGGCGACCCATGCGAAATGTACAAACTCCAGGGAAAGGCGGAGCCTTTCTGCGGAGTTGGGGGGCGAAGCCCCGTCAAACGAATTGATCGCTGACTGATTTGGGCAGCCTTGGGATTTCACCACCCAAAGCAAGAGTAGGAATTTACCCATGATAGAGATCATTCCAATGGAATTGCCGCAATTCGGTGGGCTGGAAGAATCCCTGCCGCCGATCCCTCTGAGCACATACGAAGAGCGCCTCGCTGCCGCGGTCGGTCGCATGAAAAAGGCCCACCTGGATTTCCTCCTGGTCTATGCCGACCGGGAGCATTTCGCCAACATGTCCTTTCTGACAGGCTTCGACCCCCGCTTCGAGGAGGCTCTTCTGCTGCTCGACCGCACTGGCCGCCGGTGGCTCCTGGTGGGCAATGAATGCATGGGCTACCTGCCCGATGCCGGGTTGAAATGCGAACCCATCCTGTTCCAGGAATTCAGCCTGATGGGGCAGCCACGTGGTGATTCCCGCAGCCTCCGAGCGGTCCTCGCCGATTTCGGCATTGCGCAAGGCGCCTGGGTAGGGTGCGCCGGGTGGAAATACTTTGAGGGGCCGCTGGTCGATAATCCGGGAAGCGCCATTGAGATCCCCGCGTATATCGTTGACCTCTTAAGGAGCCTGGTGGGAGACGCGGAGAAGATCCGCAACGCCGGCGGGCTCTTCATGAATCCTCAGGACGGGCTGCGCGTGATCAATTCCGCGGATCAGATCGCCCAATTCGAGTTTGCCTCCATCCGCACCTCGGAGAGCGTCCTTTCCGTAGTCAGGAGCGTCCGCGAGGGAGTGGCAGAAAATGAGCTGGAGAAGCTGTTGCAGAGTTCCGGCCTTCCGTTTTCCTGCCACCCCATTGTCAGTTTCGGCGAGAAGGTCAAGCGAGGACTTTCCAGTCCGTCGGCGAGGCGTGCCCGCTTGGGCGATGCCTTCGTGGTCGGTTTCGGAGTTCAGGGGGCGCTGAACTGCCGGGCCGGAGCCGTAGCACACGGCCCGGAAGACCTGCCCGCCGAGCTGCGCGAGTTCTACCCGCGGCTGGCCGCCAATTATTTCGAAGTGGTGGCCTGCTGGTACGAGTCGCTCAGGATCGGCGCCCGGGGCGGAGACGTTTGGCAGCGTGTTGACTCCATGCGGGACGACGCTCGGTACAGTTTTGCGGTCAATCCCGGGCACTACCTGCATCTCGATGAATGGGTGCACTCACCCTTCTCGCCGGGAAGCAACGTCCTGCTGCGCTCGGGAATGGCCCTGCAAGCGGACATCATCCCGGTTTCGCGCGGTCCGTTCTGCTATATCAACGCCGAGGATGGAATTGTCTTGGCTGACGAGAAGCTACGGGCGGAACTGGCCAGCCGATTTCCTGCCTGCTGGCGGCGAATCGAAAAGCGGCGCGCGTTCATGAAGGAAGTTGTGGGAATTCGGTTGCATGAAGACGTCCTGCCACTGAGCAACACCCCGGGATGGCTGGCGCCCTACGTCCTGGAGCCCGCGAAAGCGTTCGTCTACGCCGGTCGGCCCACTGCCTCTTCGTGAGAACTGTCTGTACGGAACAAAAGGTATCGGGTAAGATAAGCATCCAAATTTCGTTTGGAGACGCAAGCTAACATGCGCAACGTCGTCATCATGGGTTCGGGATGCGCGGGCCTGACCGCCGCAATTTATGCCGCACGTGCCAATTTGCAGCCCTTGGTCATCCGCGGGGTGCATGCCGGTGGCCAGTTGACATTGACCACGCTGGTGGAGAACTATCCGGGGTTTCCCAGGGGCGTGCAGGGGCCGGAACTGATCGAATTGATGCAAAAGCAGGCCACCGAGTTCGGGACAGATTTTCTGGAAGGCAACGTGACGAAGGTGGACCTTTCGCAAAGGCCCTTCGTGCTGGAGGTGGGTCAGGAGCGCCTGGAAACGAGCACGCTCGTTATTGCCTCCGGAGCTTCGGCGAAACTCCTGGGGCTTGAATCCGAGCGCAAACTGCTGGGGCACGGAGTTTCCACCTGCGCCACTTGTGACGGTTCCTTTTTCCGGGGGAAGGAAGTGGCGGTGGTGGGAGGCGGCGACACGGCCGCGGAAGACGCACTCTTCCTGACGCGCTACGCCAAAGAGGTCAGCATTATCCATCGCCGCGAGCAGTTGCGCGCCTCCAAAATCATGCAGGATCGCCTTCACCGGAACGAGAAGATCAAGTTCATTTGGAACTCCAAGGTCGAGGATATTCTGGACGCGGACAAGCGCGAGGTCTCGGGGATAAAGCTTCGCAACATAAAGACAGAGGATGAAACCCTCAAACCGGTGGACGGGGTCTTTATTGGGATCGGTCATGAGCCCAATACCAGCTTGTTCCGTGGGCAATTGGACGTTGACGACCTGGGATATCTCATCACCCGTGAAGGATCGAAAACTAAAATCCCCGGGGTGTTCGCCGCTGGGGACGTCAAAGATCGCGTTTACCGGCAAGCCATCACCGCGGCTGGGTCAGGATGCATGGCCGCGATGGACGCGGAGAAATTTCTGGAGGCGGAGCACTGAACTGATTTTAGATTTTCGATTTTGGATTTTGGATTAATCGCTGCTTCCAACTGCGCGGCACCACGTCAAGCTTCAGGGGTCATCCTCAAGTCCAGAAACCTGAAACCTGGCACCTGAAACCTGGCACCTATTTATGCTTCGTTCCTTCCTCCTCTACCTTTCCGAGCGCGAAGGCCCAAAGAAACTTCTGATGGGCAACCCTCTTGGGCGCCGATTGGCTTCGCGATTTATTGCCGGCGACGAACTCACCGACGCCCTGCAAGTGATCCGGCGGCTGAATCGTGAGGGTTTTATGGTGACGCTCGATTGCCTGGGTGAGAGCGTCCACGAAGCCGCTGCCGCCGAGGCTGCTTGCCAAACTTACCTTCAGCTTCTCGATCGACTCGCGGAAGAGAAACTGGACTCACACGTCTCGGTGAAGCTCACCCAATTGGGCCTGGCGATTGATGAAGGCCTGGCGCGCCGGAATTTGGCACGCCTGGCTGAAAGTGCCGCCCGCCACCACAATTTTGTGCGGGTCGATATGGAAGGCTCGGCATTCACCGACGCCACCTTACGGGTGTTTTGCTCCGTGGACGCGCCTCGCGATGTCGTGGGAATCGCCATCCAGTCATACCTCCGCCGCACAGAGTCAGATGTGGAAGAGCTTTTGCAGCGGGGTGTGCGCATCCGGCTGGTGAAAGGAGCTTACAAGGAGCCTCCTGATATTGCTTTTGCCAAGAAGCGCGATGTGGACGAGCACTACCAAAAGCTCACGGAGGAGCTCCTTGCCAGCGGGATTTATCATGCCATCGCCACCCACGACGAGCGCCTGATCGCGGCCACGGAGCGCTTTGCCCGCGCCCGCGGCATCCGGCCTGAAAATTTCGAATTCCAATTGCTTTATGGCATCCGCCGGCATCTCCAGCGGGCGCTCGTCCAGCAAGGGTGGCGCGTTCGCCTTTACGTTCCCTACGGGCGGGAGTGGTATGCTTACTTCATGCGACGGCTTGCGGAGCGGCCCGCCAATCTGTTTTTCCTGATGCGCAACCTGTTGAGGCCGTGACGAGTGAAGAGTGACAAGTGACGAGCAGGCCTCAAAACAAATAAGGCAGCATTGAGGAGGCAGCTCAGGTTTTAGCTGAAAGCTGATCGCTGATAGCTGAAAGCTGCTGATCACTCGTCACGGAACTTATGGAACATCCTGACGCTGTCCGTGAATTCGCTCACTACGTGGCGCTCCCGGCGGAGGAGATCCGCTTGGACATGGCGGCCCTACTGCTGGCGCGCACGGAGTATCCGGCCCTTGACGTTTCCGCGCAACTGGCGCGCTTGGACGCTTTGGCGGCACGCGCGCAATGCGATCCCAGCCTGTCGCCCCACGCCAATATTGCCAGCATAAATCGGCTCCTCTTCGAAGAGGAGAAATTCACCGGCAATGAAGATGATGACCCCCGCAACAGTTATTTGAATGACGTGTTGGATCGCAAAATGGGCATTCCCATAACCCTGTCGCTGGTTTACCAGGAAGTTGCGCGCCGATGCGGTTTGCCCGTAGTCGGCGTGGGATTTCCCGGACATTTCCTCGCCAAGTACCTCGCCGCATCGGGAGAAATCCTCCTGGACCCGTACCAACGCGGCGCCATCCTGAGCCTTCAGGACTGCGAGGAGAAACTGAAAGCCCAATTCGGGCAAGAGGCAGAGTTCCGGCCGTCATTCCTGGTCGTCTCGTCCACCAAACAGACCCTGACGCGCATGTTAAATAACCTGAAGGGCACCTACTTCCGCCGCAAGGATTTTGCCAGAGTCCTGATGATGATTGAAATGGCTCTGGCCGTTGACCCCACCTCCCGCCAGGAGATTCATGATCGCGGCATGATCTACTTTCTCGTTCGGCAATATGGCAAAGCGCTGGCGGATCTCCAGACGTTCATCAGCAATTCCCCTCCTGACGACCCGCAAATCCGGGATGTGCGGACTATGATCCACCGGATTCGGGCGATGCATAACTGAGAGGGAACAGGTGACAGGTTACAGGGGACAGGTTACAGTGGGCAGGCGGAGCTGAGTCCTTCGCATTTCTCCGCGAACTTTGTGACCTCTGCGGGGCAGTCTTTTCGCACCATCCCCTCGCCAGAATCGAAAGGCCGTAAGAATCGGCCGAACGTCTCCTTCCGGCGGGCTACATATTTTTCTGTTCCTTGTTGAAGATTTTTCTTGACAAAACAGAAAGTTGAGGCTAGACTTGTAGAGTTAGAAGCGAGAGTGCTTGCGCCCTCGGGGCATTGGCGGGCAGGTGGCAAGTCCTATGATGAACTGCAAGGCAGGCCGACAAACTGTACCAATCGCATTACGACTTTATGTCCATCAGCGCAAGAGGTCCGCAAACCTGAGAAGCTATTGATAGCAAAGGGCCTGAAGACCGGTTTTTCTCCTCCCAAACCTGACAAACTACTGCAAAGAAATCCACTTACAGCGAATCCCAAAAAGCGGATATTGGGGTGCAAAATGCCTGACGATGGTGGCGCCAAATTGTCGCTAGCAGACACCTTAAGACGACCCGGCATGGTCAAAAGTTCGGGCTAGGGGCCTGCGGCGCTGCCGGTGCGTCATGCGTTTCTGAAATCAGCGCCATGCCGAAATTGACAATGGGTGGCCCGTCACCTACCATAGAAATCTGGATTCTTCTTCCATAATGATGACCGGGAAAGTCATTTCGCATTACCGGGTCCTGGAAAAGCTCGGCGGCGGCAGCATGGGCGACGTCTATGCCGCCGAGGATACGAAGCTTGGCCGCCGGGTAGCTCTGCGGTTCCTGCCGGAAGACGTGGCGCGGGACCCGGTGGCGCTGGAAAACTCCAAGCACGACGCCCTGGCAGCCGCGGCGTTGAATCATCCCTACATCTGTGCCATTCATGCCTTTGATGAATACGAGGGAAAGCCCTTCATCGTGATGGAACTGTTGGAGGGGGAGACGCTGCGCCAACTGTTGGCGTGGCAGACCCGCAATCGCGCCCGGACCAATGCGCCAACCATCGGCGTGGACGCGAGTGAGGAATCTCGTGTAGTGCACTTGGGGGGCCGAGGTGCGGCCGGGCTTCCAGTGGATATATTGCTGGAATTAGCCATCCAAATTGCCGATGCGCTGGATGCTGCCCATTTCAGAGGTATTCTCCACAGGGATATTAAACCTTCAAATATTTTCATTACCCAGGCTGGGCAGGCGAAGATTATGGATTTCGGCCTGGCCAAACTCACAGGAGGCGGCGCACGGAGTTCGGGAACCCACCCCACAACTGCGAGCGGAGCCGGTCCTTCCCCCTCTGGGGGAAAGGGTGCGACGGAAACAAAGGGCGATGGCGTGGCTTTGGACATCCAATCTGCACATCCCACCGATCCTGACCTCCTAGCGCGTCCCGACGCAGCGATGAGCACGATTGCCTACCTGTCGCCGGAGCAAGTGCGCGGAGAGGAGTTGGACGCTCGCACGGACCTGTTCTCGTTGGGGACGGTGCTTTACGAAATGGCCACGGGCCGACAGGCTTTCACCGGAAAAAGCTCCGAGCTGATTTTGGAGGCCATTTTACACAGCACACCCCCTTCGGTTGTGGAACTGGACCGCCGCTTGCCGTCGCGGCTCGCAGCAATCATCAGTAAGCTCATGGAGAGGGATCGCGAGCTGCGCTATCCGAGTGCCATGGAGGTGCGCGCCGACCTGAAGCGCCTGAAGCTCGAAACGGATGTTGGCAGCTCCGCGGCCGCTCGCCACGCGAGTACACACGCCCCTCGAGGGACGCGACGAACCTCGTCACGGCGGCGGGCAAGACCGCGTTTTCTGCCGAGGCTGGGGAGGATCTCCCTGGCCCTGGGAGGCGTCGCGGCGCTCCTGGCGATCGTCTTCATAGCCCATCGAGCCCGGCTTCGCCCCCCCAACGCGGGGCCCATCAAGCGCACACAGATCAGCCACTGGAACAAACCCATGAATGAAGCCCGGCTTTCGCCCGACGGCAACTCCGTGGCCTTTGGTTCGCCGGTAAATGGGATTGAGCAGGTTTTCATGATGCTCGCGTCGGGCGGGGAGCCAATGCAATTGACGGGAGACCCGGGTGACAAATACGTTGATGGCTTCGCGCCGGATAGTCGGGAAATTTATTACGGAGGCGCTCGGGGCCGGGACGAGGAGTGGGCGGTACCTACATTTGGCGGCGCTCCCCATCGAATTGCCTCTGGCCGCTGGTTGGCCGCCTCTCCCGATGGCGATTCGCTTTTCTTTCTCGAGCCGGGTAGTCGGGCGTTGATTCACTCCCTGAAGTCTGGGCCGGGGGAAGAAATGGTTCATTTTTTCCGGGATCCGCCGCTGGTGCCCTGGTCCCTACTGCCTTTTCCCGACGGCCACAATCTGTTAGTGACCGCGGTCGAGCGGCCGGGCGATGACCAAATCCATCTTTATCAGGTGAATGTGCCTACCCACGAGACAGTTGATCGGGGAGTTCTTTCCGGGGCCCCCACCGGCGAGGTCTGGGCCGACCCGGGAAATAGCCTGCTGTTCAGTCGCACCGTGATGGGGTTCACCAATTTATGGAAGTACGATTTGGATGACCATTCCTGGACGCAAGTTACCTTTGGACCCGGCCCGGATTCCTCCCCCATGCCTAACCCCGCCGGAAATGGTGTCTTCTATGTGAAGGGCCAAGGCCCCGGCAATTTGACGATTTATCACGTCAAGACTAAGCAGTTCGCGGATATTGCGTCGGAGAACATATCGCAGCCGGTTATTTCCCCGAACGGTAAACGTGTGGCGTATATCAAGTACCCAGAACCCGGCCAAAGCGAATTATGGATGTCGGACCTCGACGGTTCCGATCCCCACAAACTGGCTTCTGGAAATCTGGGCACCGGCGATTGGTCGCACGATAGCTCACAAATCTTCTTTATTGATTCCGCCGGGGGAACGAGGAAGGGTTTCATCGTGGGGGCTGACGGTCGCGGCCTCCGCCCCATCGCCCCGGTGGGGGATACCCTCTTGACGGGCGTATGGTCGCCGGACGACAACTTCCTCTACTTGAGCAGTGACCATGGCGGATTACAGAATAGTCTTTGGAAGGCCCCGGCCGATGGTTCGCACGTGCAAAAAATCCTGGACGGGTGCGGTATCGCAATGGGCGTCGCACCGGATGGGAAATACCTCCTCAGTGCCGTACTCTCCGGCGACAACATAGGCATTTACCAAATCGCTCTTGCGGCGAGACAGTGCACTCTGTTGCGGCCTGGCGTCGCGACCTTCTCCGCCCGCTTTGCGGCGGATGGAAAATCTTTCCTCTACCCGCTTGCGACTCACAGCGCGGTCACGTTTTACCGTCAAGGGTGGTCGGAGGGAAAACTCGTGGGCGAACCCGCAGCCGCTCTTGAACTCCCCTTTCCTTTTGGGATGTTTTACCCAGGCAACCACTACGACTTCGCGCGCGACCTATCCTCCATTGCCTATGCCCGCCCGAGCCGCCAAGCGGATCTCTACTACATGACCCCCGCTCCGTAATGACTCAAAATCCTTGCCTCACACCGCGCTGGGTTGGTACGATTTGACCAAGGGCGGAAGGGCTGGATGCCCTGCGCCCGAGGAGGCGTTTCGTGCCAAAACCAAGGGTAATAATGACATCGATTGTGACGCTGGTGATGTGCCTGTTGGTGGGAGGTTCGTTGAGTGCGAAGTTGGGCCGTAAATCATCACCGCCGCCAACGCCGTCGACCTCAGGTTACAAACCGGTCACCGTCTATGATGTGGCGCGAGATCCGGCCAAGGATCTTCAGGATGCCATTGCCGAAGCCACCCGAACGAACAAACGAATTCTGCTGGAGGTCGGCGGCGACTGGTGCGTCTATTGCAACATCATGGACACCACGTTTGAGAGCCACCCCCGGCTTCAGAAGCTGCGCGACGACAATTACGTGACCGTAAAAATCAACTACAGCAAGGAAAACCCCAACGACAAATTCCTTTCGAAATATCCCGCCATCCCCGATTACCCGCACTTCTTCGTCCTGGATTCCAAGGGCGCCTTGCTGCAATCGCAACCCACCCACCGCTTCGAACACGGCAAGACCTATAATGTCGGGAAAATCGATGCGTTTTTGAGGAGGTCGTCGCAGCCTCCCCGGCGTTGGCTTAATGAAGTGGATTAATACTGCGAAAAAACTTACGAGGTGCAAATGAATTAGGGGCCGAACCACACCACTCCACCTTCACCGGCGAAACAGGGAGGAGAACCAACTGCGCTTTCTTCCATCGTCCTGATCTTCAAACCAATCCGGTTGGGGAGGCATAGGTTGTCCGTTGATGACGGCTTCGGGATTCTTATTCATGAGCAGGTCAGCGATTTCCTCACCCTTCTCTTGTGCCAGTTTGCGGTAGCAGGGGGAAAGAAGCGGCGGGCGCCTTTGGGTGTCGTGAGCATCGCTGGCAAAAAAGTGGACCGTGCCGGCGTTGAGCAACTTTTCAGCGTACTTTTGCGCCCTGGAACCAAATCCGCCCGTGTAAGATTGTGCCGTGACTTGCACCAGACATCCCATTGAAACCCAGTGCTCAAGCAGTTGTGGTTTGCGCTGAAGGAGGAGATTCCGCTCCGGGTGCGTAATGATTGGGTGAATCCCCGCCACCTGGATGTCGTAGTACACGCGGCTGAGGTGCTCGGGAATAAATTGGTCCGGGAGTTCCACCAGCAGGTAAGAGGTTTGATTAATCGTGAAGTTTTTGGAATTCTGCACGCACATTTGGATGTTGTCGTAAGAGAGATGAAAGTCGCACCCAAGCATGAGCTTAGGTTTTTCGCCCACCTTTTCTTGCAACTCTCGAAGCAGTTGCCGGTTGAGGTCGGGATCGAAAGCGAAGATGTAATTGCTGTGCGGCGTCGCCACTAAATGCGTCGTTCCATCCTCTGCCGCCATACGGCACATCTCGACGGCCACATCCATGGACCTAGCGCCATCGTCAACACCGGGCAAAGGATGGGAGTGAATGTCGATCATTTCGAGGCTCGGGAAATGGCGCGGGAACCGCCTTTGCCTTCCGGGCCGAAAGGGCACGGAGACTTTCTTACCCAGGGCACTTACAATTCTTGAGGTCCGCGAGGCCGGCTGCAGATTCTTAGCCCAAAGGCCGACGGACAACTAGTAATTCAGGATAGCACGCCAGCCGACGCGTTCGTCAACAAGTTTAGACTGCGGTAAAACAACCACAGAGTACAAATTGGCCGCGTGCACTTTGCAGAATCCTGAATTTGGGATTTCAAATATAGAAGAAATTGATAAGTCCGCCACTTGCCCGGTGTTCCCCCAGAAGGTGCACTCCCCCTTGAGTTGCTGAATCTTAATGAGTTACCGTGATTATAGGCATAACGGAAATTGAAATTCAATTGGAATCCGGCTTGCTCTAGTAGGTTGGCGAGCCGACGTCGGACAAACCTAGAGGGTAGCCAGCGACGGCTCGGAGTTTAGACCCAAGACCCGACGCTTGGAGGGGGGAGAAACGCTTCCCCCTCACTTTTATTTTAGGGCTTCCCTAGCGCATTATCACTCAAGCTTCGCAGGCCGGTCGGATGCTTGCTCCCGTTCGAACGCGCCAGGCCTAGTCTCGTCCTCGGGGCATGCAAGCGCGTGGTCCCTTCAGAGCATCAAAGGCCAGGTTAGGGACGATGCGCCACCGCCACTCATATCCCGTTGCGCAAGTACTCGAAAGCTAAGGAGTTAACTCTAGAGCGGATTGACACAATTGACGCCCTCTGTTAGATTAAACCGGAACCTTGCGAAAAGCACTTATTGAGGCAACGAAGGTATTCGTCGGATTAGGTCTTGCCGCTCTGCTTCTGGCCACGCCAGCATGCTTGGTGCGGAAGGTAACGCACACCCACCCTCCGAGCCAAGCAGCCCCCGCGCTCGATGCGAGTCTTGCTGAATTGGAGGCCAAAATCGACGCTTGGAGCGCTCCCATCCAAACTATGACAGCGACGGTTGACTTGGAACCTACGGCGGGGTCGGTTTACTCGGGAGTAATTAAGGAATACCATGATGTAAAGGGTTTCGTTCTGTTGCAGAAACCCTCTATCTTGCGCCTGCTGGGTCAGGCGCCGGTGGTGCGAACGAATATATTTGACATGGTCTCAACGGGGGATGAGTTCCGCTTGTACCTGCCCATCCAGCAGAAATTCGTTGTCGGCAAGACGACGGTCCAGTATCCTGCCAAGAACGCGCTGGAGAATCTTCGGCCGCAACACATTTTGCAGGCGGTGCTTGTGCCCTCGTTTGATTCGGAGCACGAGGCCGCCTTTCAGGAGAAGTTTGACCAGTATACCGAAGGCAAGCGCTACTACATCGTGGACATTGTTGAAACACTGACAGGCCAGCATCTGAGACTGCTTCGCAAGGTGTGGTTCGATCGCTCCGACCTGAAATTGGTGCGAGTCCAATCTTACGACGCGGACGGTACCTGCACCGAAGACGTCCGCTACTCGAATTACGCGGATTTTAAAAACATTCATTATCCCGCTCGAATCGCCTTGGACAGGCCCGAAGATGATTACCAGGTTGTGATCACGATTGAGAAAGCCACGTTCAACGAGCCCATTCCCCCGGAGAAATTCGACTTAAAGAAGCCTGAGGGCGTAGAAGTAATAGATCTGCGTGCACCCAGGCAAGGGGCAGAACCGGTTGATAAATAAACTGATCATTTCTAACATCCTGCACCGGCCCGTCCGCACCACGGTGAGCATGCTGGCCGTGGCGATTGAAGTGGCGATGGTAGTTATGGTGGTGGGTCTTTGCCATGGATTGGTTAACGACAGCGCCAAGCGGGTGGAGGGCGTGGGCGCAGACATCATGGTGCAACCTCCCAATGCTTCCTTCATCATGGGAATGTCCCAGGCCCCCATGCCCATTGCGATCGCCGATCGGCTGTCGGAATTGCCGCGCGTGCTGGCGGTGGCGCCCACTCTGCTTCTCGTCAATTCCGTGCAGTCGCTAAGCCTTATCTATGGGGTTGATTTGGCCAGCTTTGATCGGGTGTCAGGAGGCTTTGTTTATCACACCGGTGGACCCTTCCAGGGACCTAATGACGTCCTAGTGGACGACATTTATGCGCATAGTAATCACCTGAAGGTGGGCCAAACGATCAATTTGCTGAACCATGATTTCCGTATTTGCGGGATTGTAGAACACGGCAAGGGCGCACGCATGTATATTCCCCTGACGACCGCACAAGATATGGTGGGGGAACAGAACAAAGCGTCTATGTTCTTCGTCAAGTGCACGGACCCGGCGTTCACGCAGCAGACCGCCGAAAAAATACGGACCTTATTGCAAAATTATACGATCCGGCCCATCAAAGAATACATGCAATTGATGACGTCAAATAATCTTCCCGGCCTCAACTACTTCATTGCTGTTATGATTGGTCTGGCGGTGGGAATCGGATTTCTGGTCATTTTCCTCTCGATGTACACGACGATCACCGAACGCACTCGAGAGATCGGCATTTTGAAGTCGCTCGGAGCGTCGAAAACGTACATCATCTCGGTCATCCTGAGAGAAGCGGCGCTGCTTACCGCCGCCGGGATCATTGCCGGATTCATCGGATCAGTGATAATGCGCAAAGTACTCATAGGGATTTTCCCCACGCTGCCCGTCCAACTTACCTGGGATTGGAGGCTTTACGCCGCCATCCTGGCATTGCTTGGAAGCTTGGTGGGTGCGTTTTATCCTGCTCTAAGGGCCGCTCGACTCGACCCCGTAGATGCCCTCGCGTACGAGTAACCCGTTAGGTTCGGGGAGCGTCTGCTTGATTGGAGCCCCGCGGCTGTAACCCCGGAAATTCTCCGCGCGCCGCAACCTGCCGAGGGAGAGCGTAAGGATCACGTGGAACCAATTATCTCCACCAGAGGACTGACGAAAACCTACCGGGTCGGTAAAGTCGACGTACCGGCACTGCGAGGAGTAGACTTAATAGTTCAGGAAGGCGAGTTCGTGGCCGTGGTAGGCCCCTCGGGATGCGGTAAGTCCACCCTACTCCACATCTTAGGAGGTTTGACCGGCCCTACCGGCGGTCAGGTCTGCGTGGACGGCAACGATTTTCGTCTGATGTCCGACGCTGATCGCACGCGCTTCCGTCGCCATAAGATTGGCTTCGTGTTCCAGCGCTTCAATCTGCTGCCCACACTTTCGGCGCGCAACAACATTGCCATTGCTCAGCATATTCAGGGCAATGGATTCAACCCTCACCGTTTTGAGACTGTCACCCGCCTGCTGGGGATCGAGCCGAAACTGAATTCCCGCCCATACGCCCTGTCCGGCGGCGAGCAGCAGCGCGTGGCGATTGCCCGCGCCGTAATTTGCGAACCCAAGATCCTGCTCGCCGACGAGCCCACGGGTAATTTAGATACCGAGAACTCGCAGGTGGTGCTCGACATGTTGCGCGAGCTCAATCGAACCTTCCGCCAAACCACTCTGATGATCACTCACAACCCTGAGGCCGCCGGCGTCGCGGACCGGATTATCCACATGCGAGACGGGCGAATTATTTCAGATTGATTCTTGCCGTATTTCTGGCTATTTTTCCAAGTTACGACCTATGGCCCAA
>JBEKLF010000196.1:0-16144 GCA_050010335.1 Terriglobia bacterium | reverse complement strand
GGGCGGCGAGTTCGGCCGGGTCTTCGCCCAGGGCACACAGCGCCTCCTCCCGCTGCTGCGAGTAAAACCCGTGGCGCAAGTGCGCGGCGCGGCTGCGCTCCTTGCCCTCGGGAGTCGCCGCCTCGCGCGACTGCCGCCCGTTGCGCTGGTGCGCCGTCCTATTCTTATCGGTCATGGATGGCTTTTGGATGAGAGACATAAAGACCTCCTGGGGGAAGTGGCGAGTGGTCAGTGGCTAGTGGCGAGCGGTCAGTGGTCGGTGGTCGGTCAGCGCGCACCCTTTAGCTCGCTGCCAACTGCTCACCCCCGACACCTTAATGCCTCTTGCGTACTGCCTACTGCTTTCTCCTTACTGCTTACCGCTCACTGCCTACTGCCCTCTGCTTGCTGCCTTCTTACTTTTCGACTTGGCTGATTAAGAATTCCTCAGCGACGTAGCGGCGGATTTACCCCGAGCTTGTCCAAATTGCAGCCCGCCCCTCGACGATGACCTGCGGCTCCGCCGCTTGCTCTGCGGAAAGGCTCCGCCTTTCCGTTGCGCCCCACCGATAAACCTCCTCCGCGCCGCCTGCCCCGATGGCTCGGGGCAGGCGGCGCGCAGGGGGAGAAAATGCAGGCGATGGGCCGGAAAGGCAGAGCCTTTCCGCAGAGCAGGGGGCGAAGCCCCGTCAAACGACTTGATCGCCCGCTAATTTGGACAGCCGTGGGTTTACCCCGCCATCGGTGCTGGAGTTTCAACTCCCGATGGCGGCGCCAAGCCGGCGCGACGTCGATTTCCGCCGGCGGCCAGGGATGGCGCCGGCCTCCGCAATGAGTATACAGACTGTACTAGTCCATGTCAAGTAAATAGTAGAGGCTACAATAGAAATATCATAGTCTGCGACAAAACGTCAGAACCCTGGTGAGAACCTTGATCGGTGGCGTAGGGTTGGAGATGATCGAATCTGTTGATTCTAAAGCCTGGCCGCCGGAGACCCCCACTTCCGCCCGTGGCGGCAGGTTTTCGTCCCGCCTCCAGGGTTCGGACAATTTCATGGGCGAAACTCGATGGACATATTCACGCGCGAATTTCTATAGACAAATTCACACGCGAAATTGACCGGAAATAGGGAAAACGAGGAGCGGCCGCAGCGCGCGTTCGGGTCTTTGGCGCCTGCGCGAGAGCCTCGCGCCGAACGGCGTTCGGCCTCGGTGCGACTAGCCAACCGCGGCTGTCCAGAACCGCGTACGATCATGCCGTTTCATGGAACTTCGCCCCGTATGGTGATGAGAATAGCTGCACCAAAGGCACCTCGGAGTGCGGTAGCAGCGGCTACCGCCTCCCGCTTTCGGTTCATACCGCAAATGTGCGAGGTGGGGACAAAAGCGGTAGCTGCTGCTACCGCACTCCAAGGCGCTTCGCGCACGAGATTTGTTCGTAATCTCCCGGAACGAAAAAGGGCACCCTTTTCGGATAGGCAGCGGCGAAGCCGCAGCGCATCGGTCATTGGCCGGACCGTGAGGTGGACATGCTCGGTTCGCGAACCGCCGCTACAAACACGTGGACGCAGTGCGAAGCAGTGACTTAAACTTAAGGCGCTTTCACCACCGCAGCCGGAAAAGGGAAGGCCGCTGTTGGGAAGATGCCGAGGTTCGATTCATCGGATTGTGAAATCATATTGATCTAACAAGGAGAATGCCCATGCCTGTTGAGAACGCCGACTCGCCCGGAGTGATGGAAAACCCCCTCAAGAAAATGCTTCGCGAAGGGAAACCGGTGATTGGCACGACCATCACGGTGGCGAGCGCGGAAACCGCCGCCCAGGCGGCGACGCTCGGGTTTGATTTCCTCTGGATCGAGATGGAGCACAGCCCCATCACGCTCGAAACTTTGCGGACGATGGTTCTGGCCACGCGCGGCCTGAAGGCGGTGCCCATTGCCCGTGTTCCCGTCAACGAGCTTTGGACCGCGAAACGCGTGCTGGATGTGGGGGCCCTGGGGGTCATCTTTCCGTTTTGCAGCACTCCGGAATTAGCGCAGCAGGCGGTGGCGGCCTGCAAGTATCCCCCGCACGGCCGGAGAGGGTCGGGGCCGGGCTTGGCGTCATTCCGCTGGCCGGCTCCCGAGGGTTACCACACCTTTGCGGACAACAATGTGATGGTCGTGATCATTATCGAAGAGGTGCGGGCTCTCGAGCAGGTCGAGGCGATTGCCGCGACGCCGGGCGTTGATGTCATCTTCGTTGGTACGAGCGACCTTTCATTTTCCATGGGTCTGCGCGGGCAATCGGGCCATCCGCGGGTTCAAGACGCCTTGAAAAGGGTTGTCGCCGCAGGCAAAGCGAACAACAAGTTCGTGGGATTGCCGGTTAAGGATTCCGACCAAATAAAGAAGTATGTGGACCAGGGCTTCCAGTGGTTCCAGACCGCGACGGAGCTTGGCCTGATGGCGCGCGGCGCGCGCGAACTTCTCGAACCCCTGGGCCGGGCAGCGGAACCGTTGCAAAAAGGACTGCTGTATTGATCGGGTCATCTGGCCATTGGGTCATCGGATCATCTGCAAGCCAGGGTGACACCACGGGCCGAAGACCGGCACAGTTCACGGCCGAGCGGCAATCCAGAAAGGCATTCACCACAGACACAGAGGTCACGGAGAAGAAACGCAGATAAGTACGGCGATTCAACAAACGAGGGCTCAGCCATCCCTATCCGCACAAGCAGACGTACTTCTCTCTGTGACCTCTGTGTCTGTGGTGAATCTTTTCCTCGCGGTCAGCCCAGGAACCCGCGGAAGCGGGCAGGTGAAACCTCGTAGCCGGGGAAAATGCCGGCGGGATCTTCTACCCCCAGATGGCGCATGGCCAACTCGGCGAAAACATCGCGGAAATCGGTGGTTAATGCCAGGTCGCGCCCTTCGTGGAGTTGATGGTCTTTGAGGCCCGGCCAATCGCCGTAAACCTTTCCACCCTTCACCGCTCCGCCAAGCACAAACATGGCGTGAGCGTGGCCGTGGTCCGTGCCGCGGTTGCCGTTTTCATGGGCAGTGCGGCCGAACTCCGACATGGTGAGGACGGTGACGTCCGCCATACGGTCTCCCATGTCGGTATGAAACGCTGCCAGGGAGTCGCCGAACTCCTGTAAGCGGTTTGCCAATTGTCCCTTCACTCCGCCTTCGTTCACATGGTTGTCCCATCCGCCCACTTCCGCGAAGGCAACCTCCAGGCCGGCGCCGGATTTGATGAGCTGCGCGATCTGCTTCAAGCTCTTCCCCAAGGGGCCGCGCGGATACTGCGCGCCATTTTCCGGCTGATACGCTCCCATCTGGATGCGTTGCAGGGTGGAGATGGCTTCAAAAGTCTCGTGCGCCGTGCTGGAAAGCAGCCGGTCTGAAGCCGAGGCATACATCTCCTCGAAGGCGCTCTCCACCAGTTACACGCCGCGCCCCTGGAGGTTGGCCTTGCCCGCCAGGTGGAAGCCTTCGAGGTCCTGAGTGCAGAGGCAGGATGCTGTGCCCATCATCGTGCGAGGCGTGGAGGCGGCAAAGGCCACAGCGCGGAAGGGCGTGGCATCGGCATGGGGAGCGCTTTGCAGGAAGCGGTTCAACCAACCGTCGGGAGTGGACTTCACTCCGGGCGTCGCCGACTCCATGTAGTCCTGGGCGTCGAAATGTGAGCGCGTGGCGTCGGGCGAACCGGCTGCGTGAATGACCGCCAAATGCCGGGCGTCGAACAGAGGCTTTAGAGAGGCGAGGCTGGGGTGCAGGCCAAAGACCCCGTCAAGATCCAGGGCGCTCGGGCCGGCATCGTTGCGCTGGGAGGGCTCCGGGATGGCAATGCTGGGGCGCAGGGCGTAGTAATTCTTTTCGCCGTAGGGGACCACGATGTTCAGCCCATCGGCGGCGCCGCGCTGAAAAATGGCAACCAGGATTTTCTTGCGCCCCGGCTGCTCCGCCGCGAAGGCTGTCCGCCGCAGGAAGCTCGGAACGAAGCCCGCGCCGAAAAGGCTCAGGCCCGTGGTCTTCAAGAAATAGCGTCGGGAAATGCTCATAGTGCCCTCGATTGCGAGTAAGGTGTCAGGTATCAGGTGTCAGGTGTCAGAGAAACCCTCACTCTCTATACCTTTCAGTTGGCTCCTCGGATCCGGTGCGTGACACCTGGCACATAGTGCCTGACACCGATACCTGGCACCTGACACCTAGCCTTTGTGCCTGACACCTGGCACCTGCTAACTGACACCTTCCCCTCATCGCCGCTGGAACTCCGGCGACCCGAGCAACAGCGCCGCCATCAGCTTGGTCTTTGGGAAGGCGCCCGGATCACCTAAGCCTACACTGTCTAAATTCTCCAAACTCTTCATGACTGCCGACTGGGTTTCGTGCGAAACCTGCCCGCCCAGCGTTCTTCCCACCAGGTGATCCCATACTGCGTGGGGGTCATCGGACGGGGTGAGAGATTGAAGATCGAGTTGGGTCCTGCGAATACGGTTGGCCGCCAGCACCATGGAAAAATTCATTCGGGCCAGCAGCGTGCCGGAGTTAATCCAATTGCTGGCGCGGTCGGGGAAACCCGTGGGTGCTTGATAAAGGAAAAGCGGCTGGCCCATCCGCATGATCATCCCCAACAGCGGCGCGCCGCCGTCGGTTTCCGCGTCCAGCGATCGCAGCGCGCTGGTCACGAGCTCGAAAGGAGACTTCACTTTCGCCCGGAAGGCAGCTTGCGAGTTGAATTCCCGCGAAGTCAGGATGGTTTTCAAGACCGAACGAATATCGCCCTGAGATTCGCTGAAGGTGCGAGCGGCGCGGTCAACAATCGAAGCTGGAGGGTCATCGGCAATAAAGTGCCGGCAGAGTTTGAGGGAAATGAAATGGGCGGTGGAGGGATGTGCCGCCAGCATCTGAAGGACTTCCATGCCATCTTCCATCCCGCCCTGACCCTGTATCTTGCGGCCCAGAACCACTTTTTCACCGTAGTCGTGAAAGCGCGGGCGGAAAATGAAGCCGCCTCCCTGGCGTGGGCGATCGATGGTCCAACCGGTAAAGCAGCGCGCGACGTCCCGCACGTCTTGCTGAGTGTACCCGCCGTCCGCCCCCAGGGTGTGGAGTTCCATGAGCTCGCGCCCGTAATTTTCGTTCAGGCCACGCCGGGCTTGGGTAGGGCCGAGGCCAGCGTTCTCCTTGGGCGCCACGCTCAGCCAATTATCCAGATAAAAAAGCATGGCGGGGCTTTGCGCCGTGGCTGTGAGCAATTGCCCAAAATTGCCCAAAGCATTGGGGCGGATCGTATCGTGCTCGAACGAAGTCAGGAGCCACTTATCGACACCCTTGGCGGCATAAACATTGAAATGGTTCATCCAGAAATGAACCATGACTTCCTGGAGCTGCCGCTGGCTGTAAGCCGCGCTCCAGAGTTGTTCGCGGCCAAGCTCCATGAGGATCCGGCGCGGCCCGCCGGCTTCCATCCCTGGACTCATTTCAGGACCAGCTTGCGGACCATTGCCATCCGGGTCGGGAGCCGCCGCTTGCCGGCGTTCCATGGGTCCCTGCGTTGCGGCTGGTTTGTTGCCTTTTTTCGGGGCATGGAAGTCCTCCATCAGTTCTTCCGGGCTCATCGTCAGGGTGGGAAGGGCGGCGATTCTCTGCTCCACTGCGGAGTCTTCGATTCTTTCGGGATGGAGTTGTTCGTCCAGCAGAGCGGTGATGCCTACCTGCTTTGCTCTTTCCAAGTCTTGAGGCCGCGGCCCAAACGTCGTCCGGCTGAGAAAATGCCAGGCGGCCGGGTCGGCCGGAAGTGCTGGAATAGCATTCTCTTTCATTGAAGTGCTTTTTATGCAGAAACAGCCGCGCAGAAGGGATAGGTAGCCTCCTTCCCTACGGCCGTGAAAACTGCGTCGATAGTGACCCTAGTTGAACGCCCTCAAAGGGATTATAACCCCCCCCCGGGGAGGAAAAGTTGCGCCGTCTAAAGGATACCGTGGTCAACCACAGCTTGTGCAGGTGTGAATGCGAAGCTTTAGAGTGCGGCAGCTTGCTGCCGCTTTCCTCCCAGCGAGCTTGCTCACGGGAATGTCGACTCGGAGCACAACCCCCGCCAGCATGCTGGCTCGGGAAAAAGCGGCAGCAAGCTGCCGCACTCTAAAGCTTCGCACCTATGGGCCGGGGGTCCATCCCAAATCCTTCCGTTACTTCAACGCCAGACGGCCCGATGAGGCGAAAATCTGTTTTTATCCAGGCAACCCTTTCCCAAGGCCTGGCTTCCCAGCAAGGGATGACTTTTTGTCTGTAGTCACCTAGGGGTGTCTCTTGCAGTTGTCTGTGCGGTCTGCCGGCAGTCGGCGTAGCATCGGCCCAAGTAAAGTTTTCTGGCAAATGCCAGCAGGGGTAGACAACTTGCTTCGAATGGCTCGGAATGCGTCCCGTCGCGGAAGTTTTCTGGCGGGGGTGGTTGGCAAAACTCTCATCGTCGCGATCGCGCTTCTGATCGTGGCCATTGGAGTTCTGGCCACGCAATCGCGCTTACACCCGGCAGGGCAAAGCGGTACTTCCTGGCACATTACGAAGAGCAGCCGCATGGCAGAGTGTGGCGGCGAGAAGTTGGTGCCGAGGCAAACGGATGATTCCCGGCCCCCTGCCCCCATCCTCAAGACTGAAGTCATTATCCATTATTCCCCGGTTTCCCCCATTGAGGTTCCTCTCTCGGAACTAGCCGGCGTTCCTCAATCGCACGGCTTAAGAGGACCGCCCCGCGCCTAATCCCTTTCCATTTCCCGTATCGGGCCCTCGCTTGAGAGGGTGACCGACACGCGGATTATCTCCAATCAATCAATGACCTCAGGGAGCGGCAGTTAAGCCGCTGTCCCTAGCGGTGATTGCGACGTGCGCAGGCTGCCAGTGCTTCAACACTTGATGTCTTCTGTGGGCGGTGGATGCGTGAATCGCCCCCAGCGTTTACAGCGCCGCAATCGAACATATCGAAAGGATGGAGGGTAGCATTGTGAGCGCAATTCTTGAGGCGCCAACCATGACAGTGGATGTGGAGGCTGGGAACGAGATTCGCCCGGGCGCGCAGGGCTCCGGCGAAGGGATGAGTTTTTTCCCTACAACTTTTGTGAAACGGAAGGGTTTCCTCGGCCACAACCCTTCAACAGATCCGGGCGCGATCCCTGCCCCGCGAAGACGTTTCTTTCCGCTGGCTCATGATTCCGGCCCCCGGGTTGCGCAAACGGAAGAGCATGGGGTATCCGCGGCGCGGTCTTGGCCGTCTCCTCAATCGCCGATTCCGCCCACCCCCGGCGGGGCGTTGTTAGCTGAATTTGACGCCCTTTACGACAAGTACCAGCGGCGCGTCTATCGGCAGTGTTTTCGCATGTTGGGGAATGCGGAAGACTCCGAGGATCTGACCCAGGAGGTCTTTCTCCAGTTGTTCCGGAAGGCCCACACGTTTCGTGGCGAATCGAGTTTTTCCACGTGGCTGCATCGCCTTACGGTCAACACGGTCTTGATGCGATTACGCCGCCATCGCCGGTGGCGCGAGGTGGTCACCTCCATGGACGTTGCCCCGGGCTCCCACCAGGAGGTGAGCGACGTTCTTACCAAGGTGCGCGCCCTTTCGGCCCCAGCGACCGACACGTTGGACAGGATTAGTCTTAACGTGGCGATTGCCCAATTGTCTTCCGGTTACAAGGAAATCTTCCTCCTGCATGACCTGGAGGGCTACCGGCACGATGAGATCGCGAAACTGCTCGACATCACCGAGGGGACGTCGAAGTCGCAACTGCACAAAGCGCGGCTCAGGCTCCGCGAACTTATCGAATCTGCGGGCGGGAGGGGCAATGGGATGCGACATGCATCTGCGGCTCATAAGAGCCGAAAGAGGCGCTGCCATTCTCCCCGCCTAGAGGAGTATGCATCTGCCTAGCCGGGTTTGCGAGCGCTGTGCGAAGCTTTAGAGTGCGGCAGCTTGCTGCCGCTTTCCTCCCGGCGAGCTTGCTTGCGGGGATTCCAATTACACGCGCGATTCGCCGCCAGCAAGCTTCGGGACAAAGCGGCAGCAAGCTGCCGCACTCCAAAGCTTCGCATGCAAGCATAAGGAGTAGGCGCACCGCTCAGCGTAGCAGCACGGCCAGCAAGGCTTGGTATCCATCCACCAGCAGACCTTCGTAGCCGTGCGGGGTCCCGTCCCAGGCTTTCCAATCGTACGTCATGCCATTCGGACCGAAGCCCTGGAAGCCGCCCTTCTCAAACCCTGCGAGCATCGGAAACAGCATGGCGTCGGCTTCCTTGTGCCGGCCCAATTGGTACAAGGCTGCCAGGGTGAAATAGGCCCAGCACGCGGTGGCGCCGCCGTTCTCATAGATTTGAAACCCATCCGACCCATCTTCTTTATCCGGTCCGCCAAAGCGCTTATCGTGATCGACGTAGTCGCCGCGCCGAATGGGCACCAGGTTTCCCGGCAGGCCGTATTCGAAATGTGTGTAACCCACCTCTTTCATCTTGGCGAGGAGGCGATCCATGATGAGGTTTGCCTTGTCGCGCGGGACTAAGTCATAAGCAATGGCCACGCTGTTCACGAAGGTAAAGTAGTAATCGTGCAGGTTCCCGTCAGCGCTTTTCCAGCCGGCCAGCACTCCAGTTTTGGGGTCGTAAAAGGTCGGGAAATAGACCGTGCGGAGTTTTTCGGCGCGAGCGGAAAACATCTGCGCATCATCCGGCTGGTTTGCCTGACGGGCGATTTCCGCCATGTTTTCGAGAGCATGATAGGCAAGGGCGTTCGAGTAAGCATCTTGATAGCCGAAGCCGATGGTGTCCCACCAGTTGGCCGGGCGCACCGAGACCTTTTCCGGCCAGGAGCCGTAGTTCCCATTCATGGGGTACTCCAGCAGCCCGTCTCCATTCACGTCCATGGCCAACATCCTGGTGGTCCAGTCCTTCAGCCCGCCATAGTTCTTTTCCAGCCAGGCGTGATCGTTGCTGCCGCGGACGTATTCGCAGGCGGCGATCAAAAGGGAGGGGTAGGTGTCGCTAAAGTCGAAGCGGGTGTCGCCTCCATATCCCTCCATTCCGTAACCTTTCATTCCGCCGAGGTATCGGTCCAAAGTTTGACGAACCATATCGAGCGCGGTGAGGCCGGGGGCCAGCGGCGGCGTGCGGGGCGCCATCGAGGAATACAAGAATACCGTGAAGGCCACCGGGTCACTGGCGGCGTGATTGGCGAGCACTCGCGCCCGCGGATTCAGTTGAAAGATATTCAGCCAATTGCGCCGGAACCCGTCACATCTCGGGTCGTGGGCGATCGCCGGCGAGTCGGGATAGATGGCCACGATATCCAGATCGTAATCAATTTGGGGCAGGGCAGCGGTGGCGGCGGAGAAGGTAACGCGCACGTAGTCGTCGCCCTTGCCTTGGTCATATCGGAATGCGTCATAACCGAGCGCCGGACCGTGGTCGGGGCTGGAAGTTATGCGGAAAGTTCCGAGGTCAGGCAGATGCAAGAGTGCCGGCAGTGGCACGCTGCTGTCGTCATTGATGAGGCCCAGCAGCGTGGCATGGTTAAGGTGGGGATTGAAGTTCAGCACCAGCGGTGGCGGTTGATTTGCGGCGCTAAACTGCGAGCGCAAGCGAATCTGGCGCGGCGAGAATTGAAACGTCCACGCGGGTGTCGTCGTGGCAGAAGCGCCGGCGGGACGATACTCGAATGTCGTGCCCACGTTGCGCACCTGATAAGCTGTGTCCGTCTTGGCTGGCGGGCGCAGCGGGTTAGCGCTGAGCTTGTGCTTACCCAACGAATCCACGGTAAGGGCTACGAAGGCCGGCTGGTCATGCGCCAGCTGAACGCGCATAAACGGGGATTGATACTCGAGCGCACTGTTTGATTGTGCGACAAGAGCCGTGACGGCCAGGAAAATTGCAGGAATCAAGGTTCGTGAGCATTTGGGCATCGGTCGTTCTCCGAGGCGAGGGTTTTCAACGGCGAGATACTAACACGTCTTGGATACATCACTTGAATACATCAGATGAATACATCCGAGTGACAGCCAGCCTTTCTAATGATAATCTTCACCACTCTTTGGGAGGGCAGTACCCCCTTGTGCGTTGGAGGGGGCCGATCCCGCCGCGAGGAAATTGCGGCGGCTACTTTGCGGAGGTAAGGTCATGTCGAGTTTATCGATCGGGATCATCCTGTCGATTATCGCGGGGACGCTTAACGGGAGCTTTGCCGCTCCCACCAAATATGCCAAGGTCTGGAAATGGGAAAACATCTATTCGGTCTTTGGGCTATTTGGGATGGTGATTTTTCCATGGCTCGTTGTTTTCTTGACCATCCCCAACGCCGGGGAGGTTTATCACGGAGTCGCCGCGAAATCGCTCCTGCTTACAATCGCATTCGGTGTGGGTTTTGGTCTGGCCCAGATCTTCTTCGGACTTGGGATTGCCGCGATCGGTATGGCCCTGAATTTTGCCATTGCCATCGGCATATCCACGGTGCTGGGCTCGCTCGTCCCGTTGCTGGTGCTCCACCGTGAACGGGCGTTCACCCCGCAAGGTCTCATGCTTTTCCTGGGGGTGCTGCTGATTCTGGTCGGAATCGTGGGGTGCTCAATTGCCGGAAAAATGAAGGACCAGCATCAGGAGGCTGCTGACCCACGCCCGCGTGAATCCGCCGCCATCCCGATGAGCTTTAAAGCGGGACTCATTATTTGCGTGCTCGCGGGACTGGGCTCGCCCTTGACGAACTTCGCCTTGGCGTTTGGCGCGCCGCTGCTTGATCTCGCAGCCAAGCAGGGGGCCACAATCACGAACCAGGCCAATGTGATCTGGGCGCCAGTGAACACCGCGGCGTTCATCCCCTACATCATCTATTGCATGTTTCTCTGGAAAAAGAACAACTCCAGGGGCCTGTTCCGCGCCCCGGGGACGGGGTTCAACTGGGTTTACGGAGCCATGATGGGAGCACTCTGGTTTGGCAGCACGGTCATTTACGGCGCGGTCAGCGGGCGCCTTGGAGACATGGGACCGATTCTCGGCTGGCCTCTGTTCATGTCGGCCATCATCGTCGCGTCAAATGTCTGGGGGCTTGCCACCGGTGAATGGAAAGGATCCGGGAGGAAGGCTCTGAATACGATGTTCGGAAGCATTTTCTTCCTAATTCTGGGCTTCGCTGCCCTGGCATACGCCGGCCGTCTGGGGTGAGATGGAACTCCGCTTTGGCCTTTTGACGAGAGGTGCGACCGGCCCCTTCCGCGGCCCGCGAGAGTGCCGTGCGCTTCAAAGTCGACTCACCGTTGCATTCACGGGCATCTTCTGGGCCAGTGGAAAGTGGACATTGGGAATTCCTGCTCGTATTCTGGGGCGGGCGGGTGTATGTTGCCGGTTGGGCGAAAAATGAAAACTCAAATCCAGCCTGCCCCCTCGGGCGAGGTGAAGCACAAAGGGAAGTTCCGGCTTAGTTTTGCTGCGCTTGCTTGTGGCCTCTTGTGGCTTGTCTTTGCTGGATACGCGAGCGCTCAGACTCCTTCGGCCGAGGACCACCTCGATCGCGGCAGCGTTCTCGCAGACAAGGGGGACCTGGACGGTGCCATTGCGGAATTCCGGCAAGCATTGCAATTGAAGCCGGATGATGTCGATGCTCACTACAACCTCGGCATCGCGCTGCACTCTAAGGGTGACCTGGACGGCGCGATCGCGGAATTTCGTGAGGCGTTGCGGCTGATGCCGGACTTCACCAAAGCGCACATCAACCTCGGCAACGCGCTCGACGACAAGGGAGACCGTGACGGCGCCGTCGCGGAATTTAAGGAAGCGTTACGCCTGAAACCGAATGATCTCGATGCCCACTACAACCTCGGCGTCACGCTGCGTCTCAAAGGGGACTTCGAGGGCGCCATTGCGGAATTCCGGGAAGTATTACGCCTGAAACCGGATACTGCTAATGCTCACTTCCAACTCGGCGTCGCGATGGGCCAGAAGGGGGACGTGGACGGTGGCATTGCCGAACTGCATGAGGCCTTACGTCTTAAGCCTGATGATGCCGGTTTTCACAACAACCTCGCCCTGGAGTTGCGCCACAAGGGAGACATCGACGTGGATGGGGCGATTTCCGAGTATCGGGAAGCGTTGCGCCTAAAGCCGAACTTCGCCGCCGCCCACTACAACCTCGGCAATGCACTGGAGGCACGGGGCAAGCACAAGGAGGCCCTGGTGGAGTACAAGACTGCCTGTCAACTTGCACCGAAGGACCCCGCTACGTGCATCAAGGCCAAATAGCCATCGAGCTAGCCACAATTGCCCCGTCCCTTGCCTTACCCCCTCGTCTACCGTCTACCGTTTTCCTTCCCCCAGAGTGTCATAGAGCGGCGCCGCGGGCCGGAGGCTTCCGGACTGGTCTGCCACCGTGATGGCCATGATCCGGATCTTATCGTTATCCGGCAACGTCAGGGTGGTTGCGCCTTCGGGAATATCCAATGAATAGGCGAACAGATAACAGTAAGCGTAGACCTCATTGCCGCCTTGCGCCGTGTAGTGGTGCGAGGCGTACCACGCTACCGGATCGCGCTTGATGAAGCCAGGCGTAAGTCCGGTGTACTCGGGGACGATGCGTGTGATAGGCCCGCGCTCTTGTATGCGGGCGCGAATTCTGCGGGCTCTCTCCGCCTGCCAACTATGATCGTCCGCGGCGGGCTCTGGCGGTCTCGGCATTTCAACCTTTCGCTGAATCCACGTCCGGTTGTCCCACTGGCCGATGTAACCCTGCCAATCCTGAATGCTCAGGTCAGCGCTGCTGTTGCCGAATCGGAAAGTTCCCTTTTGATCCCCGTCGGCGGCAGCCAGGATATAAACCCGGTTGAATTTCCCAGTGGGTAGCGGGATGGTTTGGCCGCGCGTGACCAGAGCATTGGGATGGTCCTTCCACGGCGGGCCAAGGCGGAAGGTGATCCCGCCATAGGGCAGGGTCGTGGGAAGCATTTCAGCGGGAAGGGTTTCGCCCGCCGCGTCGAAGCCACTCTTGGTCGCGATGCCGTCGTCGCTTGCCGCCACCAGGTTGTACTTCAACTCGACAGGCTCCGAGTGCGTCGGCGGCAGGGTCTTGGCGGGCCCTGCCAACTTCACCGCAAAGGTGCGGATTCCATAAGGTCCGAGGGAGGTTTCAAGTTCGCCGTTTGCCACCGTGGCTTGGCCCAGAGGTAGTTCCTGGCCATTAATTTCGCGCGCGGCAGTGACGGGGCCGGCGAAGGCTACGTGTAAGCTCGGTGCCGGTTCGCCGCGCATTTCGACGACGCGAACGACGATCTCGCCGCTTTCCTCCGCCTTCTTCACCGCCGTCACGAACACATGGCCGTTGTCAACGCGCAGGAAGGAAAAGCTCTTTCCCAGTGCTCCGGGGTGGCTGGCACTCTGGAAAGCAATCAGGGGAGCATTCAGGCGCTGCGCCTGCCAATCGGTTTTGCCCTGGCGCCAGTCGCCGGCATGTGCAGCCAGGCCGTAGCTGAATTCATGATGGCCCCAGTCCTGGGTGGTCTGATCGCTGTAATCATGGCCATTCCCACCGCCGAGGCCTGGCGTATAAATCAGGGTCAGGCGCAGGGTACTGTCGTCGGGTTTATCCGATCCGGTTTTGCAATCGGAGAGAACGGTGACGCCGTACGCTCCGCTTTTATCGGTCAAGTTAAACCACTGGTGCGAACCAACCTCAAACTTAGCGGGGTCGTTATTGCCGCGCTCGATTGTGCCCAGTCCCCAATTGTAAGTCGCCTGGGGATTCGCGGCGGTCAGAGGGAAGGTGGCCTTGAGAGCGGCCTCCTTGGTTTTCCAGTCGATGGCATTCGCGAATTCCACGCGGTTGCCGGCGTCACCCGCCGCCAGGCTTATGGTTTGGACAAACTTGGAGTCTTCGGTTTCGCGTGTTACTTCCACGGCCACGCGCACTGGTCCGTTTTCCACTACCCGAATCTGGGCCGGCCCCGAGACGTAAGCGCGCGGCGGCTTCCGCTGATCAGCCCAATCCATATTCCAACCGGGCCAATCGTATGGATGCTCTGTTTGCAAGGCGAGGCGGGCCGGCGCCGCGAGCAGTTCACGCTTGAGGGTTTTGTCGTAGATACTCGACACATCACCGTTGGCGTCGATCGTGACGCGGTAGCGGGCATTTTCAAGGGACGATTCGCTCACTCTTAGCTCGGAGGCTACGGCGGAAAAGCCGCCCGCGGGGCGGACATCGTAGACCGCGAAGCCCACGGAAGGCACCTTGGCGAGGAACAGCACGCGCCCAGGCCCCTCGATTTGCGAAGGCACTACCTTGCCGTCCGGGCCGAACACGTGCACGGCTTGAGGCGCGCCTTGGGCAAAGGAAAGATCAGCTTCCACCACGTCCTCGCGCTCAATATTGAGAGGGTTGTATACGACCACCGCCGTGCCTTCCACCTGCGTGTTCAGGCCGGAGGCGATGGCGGCACTGGCGCTGGTCAGCACGCCCGCAAACTGATTCATGGCGATCACATCATCGTTCCAGGAGTACTCGTAGGACTTCGGCGTGGCGGTCCCGGCCATGATGTCGTGGAACTGCCCGCCGAGTACGAGTGTCCACGCGTCGTTCAAACGTTGCAACGGATAGGGAGGGCCGCCCAGCCATGCCGCGGCAGCCGAGGCGCGCTCGGCGGCGTCAGCCAGCAGCTCGTTCTTGCGATTCCAAACCTTGTGCTGGGCCTCGGATGTGAGTGAGCCCGCCGAGTGATTGGTGAGTTCAAGGTCGCCCTTGTAATGGAGCAGCCCCCCCTCCTTGCCGGACCGAATAATATCGAGAAACATTTGGTCCGCTTTGGAGGAGATCACGCGCACCGGGCCGTCGCCCACTTGAACCGGAGTGCCGTTGGCTTGAGGGGTTGGCTCTTCGTCCAAGTCCGTCCGATCGAGCGGCGACGGCAGAATCGTGCGGCTCTTGGTGATCATAGCTTCGAGCAGTTTCACCGAGGATTCCGAGGGGGAACCTCCAATGTCGCCGGTGCCGTAATAGTGATAGTCAACGGGAAGGCCCGTCGCCTTGCCGTCTGACTCGAGCCGCTTCGGCCAGTCAACATAGTTGGGTTTCTTGCTGAACTCCGAACTCGGCTTGGTGAGGTCGTAGTAGATTGTGCCGCTGTAGGTCATCGGGTTGAACGCCGCCAGCACGCTTTTGCCGCCCGGTCCGTCCCAGATCCCCACATTAAAGGGAATGCCCTTGGGTGTCTGTTCCGGGGATCCCGGTCCCCCACCCGGCGCGGATGATCCCCAAACCAGTTTTTGCGTCGAAAACCCCTTCACCCCGGCCGCCGCCAGGATGCTCGGCAAGGAGGCGGGAAAGCCAAAACAGTCCGGCAACATAAACTCGGCGCTTGCCACTCCGAAATCATGGCGGAAATACTCGTTGCCATACAGGACCTGGCGGAGGATCGATTCCGGCGAGGGTGAGTTTACGTCGTTCTCTTCCACCGACGAGCCCGCGGGGTACCACCGGCCCGCTTTGACCCATTGCCGAAGTACTTGGTAATCAGCCGGGAAATATTCCTTCATCATGCGATAGCGATTGGCGCCGCTGAAATTGAAGATGTAGTGGGGATATTTTTCAAACAGATCGAAATTTGCGCGCATTGTTTTGGGGAGATATTCGCTGATGACCTGCGGATACTCCCATCGCCACTCCGTGTCTAAGTGGGCGTAGCCGACGACATAAAGAGTCGGTTTCGCGAGGTCGGGCCCGGCATTCGCGGGGGGCTTGGCCGGCGATGGCACCGCGGCTGGTTTATCTTGCGCGATAGCGGAAACTGCCGAAAACGCCAGGGCAGCCAATATCAAGCTTGCGGCGGCGCGGAATGATAGTAACGGCGCGCGTCTTGCCGGCATCAGATGGCGAGCATTGATTTTCATGTGTCCCTCTTTGGCTTGTTTATGGTGGGCTTGAAAAACTCGGTGGAGGAAAATCGACCACACTTCGCAGCGTACCTCCCGGAAGAATTACAACAAAGAGGCCCTCATTATACATCCGCTTTCTGAGTTTCATGGCTCAACGAGTTAATATGCCCTGCGATTCAGACAGTGGGGGAGGGCGCGAGGCTGGCGGGAGGCAGGAGCGGCGAGACGAGGGGAATTGGGCGCAGGAATGGGGGCGTGTTGAGACGGGTGGCGGCTGTGTCGTAGGGT
>JBEKLF010000195.1:0-16177 GCA_050010335.1 Terriglobia bacterium | reverse complement strand
CCTGGAAAGATTATGCCGACTCTCCCGAACCTCTCGAACCGCCCCGCTCGCTGCCGGAGCCTTCCACCAACGCTTTGCTCACCGCCCCGAAAAGGCACGTTTCCACCACGGGCTGCTAGGGGACTGAGGCGAAGAACGCGGTTGACTTTACTACGGTGACCGTCTACGATTGCCGTTATATGGACCAAAAGATGAATTCCGTAGCTCGAGAGATCCTTCTTAGCTTCTGGAAAGTTCATATTCTCCACCACGCCGCCGAGGGCCCCTTATACGGGCAGTGGATGATGAGCGAACTGCGTCGTCATGGCTACGAGATCAGCCCGGGGACGCTTTATCCCCTCTTGCAGAGAATGGAACGGCATGGGTGGCTCAAGCGCGTGCGCGGCAAGGGCACAGGTCCGCGGGCGCGCAAGAACTACCTCCTGGCCGAAGAAGGGAGGAGGGTTTTGGGGCTGGTCAGAAAGCAGGTCGATGAAATGCACCGCGAAGTTGTTCGGGAGGCCAAAGCTTTGCCCCGTTAAGGAACCGAACTCGATTCGAATTCGATCATCTTGTCCGGGGCCGTGCGAAAAGTGATCAATGGTTGGAGGAAACAGCACCAGCGAATCGTCGATGAGCCGGGCATCTCACAAGTGAGCACCGATGATATTTGACGCGCTCATCACTATTGCCCCCATCCCCGCAGGTGGCATTGCTTCCGTAGCGGGCTTCGGGATTGGGAGCATTCTCACTCCTCATCCAGGCGAAGGTTGAATGCGCATGAAATCACTTGGCCGATTCTTTTTCAGCTTGCCGCAAGGTCCGGCTAGCACTCTGTTCATCCGCCTGGCGGTTGGGCTGATCTTCCTGACGCAAGGCATTCTGAAGTACATCGATCCCAATATGGGTGTTATTCGTCTTGCCAGAATTGGTTTCCCCCATCCATATTTCACCGCGCATTTTGTGGGAACCTTTGAGATCGTCTGCGGCTTCCTGGTGCTGTTGGGTCTATGGACCAGGGCGGCAGCCGTTCCGCTGTTCATCGTGATTGCCACTGCAATCGCCACCACGAAGGTTCCAGAGCTATTTCGCGCCCACCAAGGCTTCTGGTACATGGTGAGCGACGCCCGGACTGACTTTGCAATGCTCTGCTCGCTCGTCTTCCTGATTGCGGTGGGCGGCGGAGCGTGGTCTCTGGATGCGCTACGGAGAACGAAGGAATAGTTCCAGGAGAATCCAATGAGACGTTTTCCGGAGTCGAGGCGTCAATTTCTGAAGGCAACGGGCCTGGCGGCGGGAGCATTATGGCTCTCCCCCGAACGTTCCCTTTCTCAAACGGCCATGCCAAAGGAAGGCAACAAGTCCGCTGTTTCGCCGACAGAGTCCGGCTCCGCAGACTATACCCTGCACATCAAAACCTCTCCGGTAGAGATCGCGCCCAAGCGGATCATTTCCGTCACTACGTACAATGGGCAATTCCCTGGGCCACTGCTACGCTTCAAGGAAGGCCGGCAGGTCACGGTAGATGCCTACAACGATACCGACACGCCCGAGCAACTGCACTGGCATGGCCAGAAGGTGCCCACCGACGTGGACGGAGCTTCCGAGGAGGGGACTCCGTTCATTCCGGCGCATGGCAAGCGGCGCATCGTTTTCACGCCCAATCCAGCGGGCTTCCGGTTTTATCACACGCACAACCGCGCCGGCGCGAACCTCGCCGAAGGACAATTCAGTGGCGAGGTGGGGCCGGTGTACATCGAGCCCAGCCATGAGCCCGGTGGTTATGATCGCGAGGTCTTTCTCGTGCTGAAGGAGTTCGAGCCAGCGTTCAGCCGCGGCGGTGACATGCAGATGGATTTCCTCTCTCCAGCAACTCGCGTGAAGACGCTCGAAGAGCAGGGCGAGTCCGCCATGAAGGCCTCGCTCGACAAGGGCATGCCGCATGGCTATGAAGTCGGGTATGGTTCCTTCACGATCAACGGACGCATGCTCGGCCACGGAGAACCCGTCCGGGTGAAGCAAGGTGAAAGAGTCGTGTTTCACATCCTGAATGGAAGCGCCACGGAGATTCGCAGCCTGGCGTTGCCGGGTCACACGTTCCAGGTTGTGGCGCTCGATGGCAATCCCGTCCCGAATCCCGGGCGAGTTCCGGTGCTCTGGTTGGGGACGGCTGAGCGTGTTTCCGCCGTTGTGGAGATGAACCACCCCGGGATCTGGATCATGGGGGACCTTGCCGATGACGATCGCCGCCATGGCATGGGAATCGTCGTCGAGTATGAGGGCCGTGTGGGCAAGCCGCAGTGGCTTGCTCCCCCCCGTCTCAACTGGGACTATGCCCGCTTTGCCAAGCCCGGCAGCAGCGCGCCATCCCCCGATGACACTTTCGAGATGACCTTCGCCAAGGACAACGCTGCCGAAGACGGCTTTAACCGATGGACCATTAATGGAGTAGCTTTCCCCATGACCGAGGGAATCGTCCCCGCCTCATTTCACCTGCACCAAGGCAAGCGCTATCGCCTCCGCATGCGTAACGCCAGCGACGACATTCATCCGATTCATCTTCACCGGCACAGTTTCGAACTCACCAGGCTCGCAGGAATGCCCACTGCGGGCGTGCTGAAAGATGTGGTCATGGTCGGCGGCTATCAGGAGGTGGAAGTGGATTTTACGGCCGACGATCCCGGCCTTACGCTTTTCCACTGCCATCAGCAGTTGCATATGGATTTTGGATTCATGACCCTATTCGATTACGTGTAGGAGATCCATTGCCATGACCCTGACGGCGAGAATTGTGTCTCGGAAGCGGCCCCACAAGATACAGCGCGTCGAACTGAGGAGAGATTTGAGATGAAGCTTCCACAGAAGGTCACGGCGATCGCACTGTTCGTACTTATTTGTTCCGGCCCACTCTTGCCGGCGCAAGAGAAGGTTCAGGGGACCGAGGCTTTCACGCTGGATCGGTCCATTGATTATGCCCTGGCACACTATCCGGCGGTCCGCGCGGCGTTGGAACAAGTGAACAGCGCCAGGAACGGCGTGGCATTGGCGCGAACATCCTACCTCCCCCAGTTGAATCCTATCTATCAGGCCAATCGCGCCACCCAAAACCAGGTCGTCGGCATCTTCCTCCCGGCGTCGATCACCCCTTCCGTCGAGGGTCCGGTCCAGCCGTATGCGGGAACGAGTTTCTGGAACACCCAGGGTGGGGCGCTGCTTTCCTGGGAGCCCGTGGACTTCGGACTGCGGCGGGCGGAGGTGGACCAAGCCCGTTCCTTGGAGCACAAGTCGAGCGCCGACGTGGAACTCACGCGCTTGCAGGTTGCTTCCGCCGCGGGTGGCTATTTTCTGAATTCGGTGTTGGCGCAGCAGGCGGTAACGGCGGCGCAGGCGAACTTGCACCGGTGGGAGGTCTTCGACCAAGTGGTGCATGTTCTGGTTCAGCAAGAACTCCGGCCGGGCGCGGATGCCTCGCGCGCCGACGCGGAATTGGCCATGGCCCGCACACAGCTTATCCAGACGCAGGCCGCCGACCAACAGGCAAGGGTCATGCTCGCGTCGCTCCTGGGGGGAGCGGGAGTTGCCATACAGGTTGAACCTTCCCCGCTCCTCGACTCTCCTCCCCCTGAATCGTTGCCGGCTTCTCCCGCCTCGGCCCATCCGCTGGCCCTTGACCAGCAGGCGAGCGTCGATC
This sequence comes from Terriglobia bacterium, assembly GCA_050010335.1. Lineage (GTDB taxonomy): Bacteria > Acidobacteriota > Terriglobia > UBA7540 > UBA7540 > Bog-366. Next base: position 12,507 of record JBEKLF010000195.1, on the reverse strand, counting down.
AGTTGCGGGCGCAAGAGCAAGTGCTGAACCGGACCGACTACCCACGCCTCATCCTGCAATCGGAAGCCTTTGCCCGCGGCAGCGGAGCGAATCCCGACGAAACGGCTGCCGGAGGCTTGAAAGGCCTGGGATTCGGCCGTGCCAACTGGGTCGCCGGCTTTTCTGTGGTGTTCCCGAACTTGTTTGACTTCCCGGCGCTGCGAGACCAGAAGCGCATGGCGCAGGCGCAAGAACGAAGCCAAGCGGCAAAATACGACCAGACTCTTCAAGACCTGACCGGCCAGATTGCCGCCGCCCAAGCGGGGCTCGATGCCGCCAAGCAAGTTGCTCAGAACACTCCGACGGAACTCGCGGCGGCCCGGCAGACGGAAACCCAGGCACGGGCCCGCTACCAGGCAGGCCTCACCAATCTCGTAGAGGTTGCCGAGGCGGAAGGCTTGCTGGCCCAGGCCGAAAGGGACGACGCTGTGGCGCGCATCAACGTTTGGCAGGCGATGTTCGGTGTGGCGGTGGCGCAAGGCAACCTGGAGCCTTTCCTTGCGATGCTCCATTCCACCTCCGGGAGGAAACCTTAAGCCATGTGGCTCATCCGCACCGCCCTAAGGCGGCCTATCACGGTGATTGTGCTCGTCCTCGCCGTAGCGCTCTGCTCGATACTGGCCATCCTCCGGATGCGTACCGACATCTTCCCGGACCTGAATCTTCCTGTGATCTATGTGGCACAGCCTTATGGCGGAATGAGCCCGGCGCAGATGGAAGGTTACCTGGTCTTCTATTACGAATACCATTTCCTTTACATCAATGGCATTGAGAGTGTAGAAGATAAATCAATCCAAGGTAACGGCCTGTTGAAGCTCACGTTCCACCCCGGCACCGACATGAGCCAGGCCCTCGCCCAAACTATCGCCTACGTGAACCGAGCCCACGCCTTCATGCCCTATGGAACCGTGAATCCATTCGTCATCCGTTTCGACGCAGGGACAGTGCCCGTGGGCTATTTGGTGTTTTCGAGCAAAACCCGCACCATCGGAGACATCCAGGACCAGGCGCTCAATCGCATTCGTCCGGTGTTTGCCACGCTAGCGGGCGTATCAGCGCCGCCGCCCTTTGGCGGCAACCAGCGAACCATTGTTGTCACGGTCAATCCCGACCAGCTTCGTTCCTACAACATATCCCCCGACGAAGTGGTCAAGGCCATTAGCTCCGGAAACGTCCTCATGCCAGCCGGCAACGTGCGGACAGGCAGTCTGTTGCGCATCGTCGCAAGCGATTCCGTCACTCCGGACATTCACACGCTGCTTGACGTGCCCGTGCGCACTGGCGCCGGCCCGGCGGTCTACGTGCGTGATATTGGCGCGGTGGCGGACAGCACTGACATTCCTACTGGCTACGCGCTCGTGAACGGCCGCCGCGCGGTGTACATTCCCGTGACCAAGCGCCCGGACGCTTCCACCCTCACCGTGGTGGAAGAAGTCAAACAGAACCTCGCGCGCTTCCGCTCTTTGGTCCCTTCCGACATCGACATCAGCTATCAATTCGACCAATCCGGCTACGTGAAGAGCGCCCTCCTCTCGGTGGTGAGAGAGGGCTTGCTGGGCGCCCTGCTTACCGGTCTGGTAGTTCTACTCTTCCTGGGAGATTGGCGAAGCTCCTTTATCGTCATGACCACGATTCCGTTCGCCCTGCTGACGTCGGTGGTGGGATTGTGGGTAAGCGGGCAGACCATCAACATCATGACCCTGGGCGGGCTCGCCCTGGCCGTGGGCATCCTGGTGGACGAAGGCGTGGTGGAAGTTGAGAACATCGACAGCACCTTAATGCAAGAGCCTGGTCTCGCGCCCGCACGTGCGGTGCTGCAAGCTACGCAAAGGACCGTCGTGGCCCGCTTCCTGTCGATGCTTTCCATTGTCGCTGTTTTCGTCCCGTCGTTTTTCATGACGGGCGTGGCGAAAAACCTCTTTGTGCCGCTATCGCTCGCGGTGGCCTTCGCGATGGTAGCTTCGTTCCTGCTGTCGAGCTCCCTGCTGCCGGTGTTGTTCTTATGGATGCACCGCAAGAGCGAAGTTGACCCCAAAGCATCCTCATCCGGCTGGCTGAACTTCGACAAGGTCCGCGACCGGTGGGGCACTATCCTCCAACGCCTCGCCCCGTTTCGCTGGGCCGTAGTCGCGCTGTACGTCGTCGTGGCGTTAGCAATTCTGGTTTTTTTGGGACCACGCGTCGGCAAGGACCTGTTTCCCAACGTCACGGGCCATCAATTCCGGCTGCGTTTTGACGCTCCCACCGGAACCCGCGCGGAAGACACTGCCCGTTTGGTGACCGACGTTCTTGAGGAGATCCAAGCCACCGCCGGACCCGCCAACGTCAGCATCAGCCTGGGTTATGTCGGCACGCAAGGGGCAAGTTATCCCATCAACACCGTGTTCCTCTGGACCAGCGGGCCGCATGAGGCGGTAATGAACGTAGCTCTGCGGCCCGAGGCGGGCATTGACGTGGTGGCATTGGAAGAAAAACTTCGCGCCCTCCTGCCCCCCAAATTCCCGGGGTGCACGTTTTCGTTCGAGCCTGGCGACATCGTGAGCCAGATCATGAATTTTGGCGCCCCCACTCCCGTCGAACTGGCGGTCATGGGCCCGGACTTCGCCGCGGCCCGCGCCTACACGGGAAAATTGCGCGATGCGTTGAGTAAGGTGCCGGCCTTGCGGGACCTCAAGTATGAACAGCCGCTCAATTATCCCAGCGTTGACGTGCAGGTGAACCGCGAACTGGCGGGTCAACTCGGGGTGACGGCTGAGCAGGTGGGCCGCTCCCTCTCGGAAGCCACGGCGTCCAGTCGCTTCACGACCCCCAACTACTGGACAGACCCGAAGACCGGAGTCGCGTATCAAGTTCAGGTCCAATACCCCACACCAAGAATGACCTCCGTCGACGACGTTCAGAGTGTCCCCGTGATGCCGGGGGATGCGCAGCACCCGCTGATCGGGGACCTTGCCCGGGTCGCGGAGGGCACGATCGTCGGTGAATACGATCGCATCAACGGCCTGTGGCTGCTTTCCCTCTCCGCGAATACTGCCCGTGAAGACCTGGGCAGCGTAGCCGCCAGTATCGATACCGCAGTTCGTAAGGCCGGAGCACCCCCGCGGGGCGTGACCGTGCAGGTGCGCGGGCAAATCGCTCCCATGCGTACAACTTTCTCGAACCTGGGAATTGGCTTGCTGCTGGCGATCGCCGTGATCTTCCTGCTGCTTGCGGCCAACTTCGAATCGATGCGTCTTTCCTTTGTGATCTTCACGACGGCGCCCGCGGCCATCTGCGGAGTCATCCTGATGCTCCTCATCACGCATACAACTCTGAATGTTCAATCGTATATGGGAGCGATCATGGCTATCGGCGTGGGGACGGCCAACGCCATTCTGCTCGTGACCTTTGCGGACGAGCGTCGCCGCGTGGGTGGCACTGCGCTCGCTGCGGGCATCGAGGGGGCGCGAGCCCGCATGCGTCCGATTGTGATGACCAGCGCCGCCATGATTGTGGGCATGATTCCCATGGCCTTGGGGCTGGGCGAGGGAGCGGAGGCCGCCGCGCCGCTGGGCAGGGCTGTCATCGGAGGGCTCTTGGCTGCCACGCTGGTCAACCTGACTACGTTGCCCTTCATATTCTCCCTGGTTCAGGCGCGCGCCGGTACCGCGTCGCCTTCGCTTGACCCGGATGATCCGGAGAGCCGATATGCGGGGAGGTAGCGGTGAAGCCAGCCCGCGGGGGCCGACGATGAGGAGTCGAAGATGTCAGCCTGTGGATATCGGGCCCTTTCAGACATTCCAATCCCGACGCGGTTGACCAGATGGTGGTCTGGCCGCGGCAGGGCCGGGCGCGTTTCCCTGGCTCTCACCCACGGCGACCCATAGAACTCCTCTCCGGGGAGGGTGGGCCATCAGTTTTTCGAATCGCGCACGCAGATAACGTGTGCCCGACAACATCGAGGGCAAAGCATCTGCCCGAGGGGACATTTATGAAGCTCAAGCGAACGGCGGCTCCTCCAGCCCTTATGGGTGTGTGCCTTCTATTTGCTGGCTGTAGTCAGCCGCCTGGCGGCTCTGGGCCCCTGGCCGGCCCTGCGGCAGGGACTCCCGCCACAGCCGATGTGGATGTGACTCGCGTGGTCTCGCAAAAGCTCAACACCACGGTCAAGCTTCCCGCCCAACTCACGGCATACGAGGTGGTGGACGTCTATCCCAAAGTGACGGGGTTCCTTAAGTGGATCAGAGTGGACCGCGGCTCCCGTGTGAAGACAGGTCAACAGATCGCCCAGCTCGAGGCGCCGGAAGTCGTGGCGCAGCGGGCGGAAGCGGAATCCAAATTCCAAAGTGCGGAATCACAGCTCTCTTCCGCGCAGGCCAAGCTCGCGGCAGACCAAGCCACCTACCAAAGGATGAGCGCGGCGGCCAAAACGCCGGGAGTGGTGGCCCTGAACGATCTCGAGGTGGCGCAGAAGGCGGCGCAAGCAGATGAGGCGAACGCCGCGGCACTTGAAAAGAGCGCCAAGGCAGCGCAAGAGGCGCTCGAGGCGGTCTCGCAGCTTGAGGCCTATCTAAGCATCACCGCGCCCTTCGATGGCCAAGTTACCAGTCGCTACGTTCATCCCGGAGCATTGGTGGGGCCGGGCGGCGGGCCCGGCGCCATGACGCCGATTGTGCAGATTCAAACGCTCACCCGGCATCGCTTGGTGGTGCCCGTCCCGGAATACGATGCCGCGGGAATCCCCGAAAGGGCCGAAGTGAGTTTCACCGTGCCATCATTTCCGGGAAGAGTTTTCGAGGCCCCAATAGCCAGGGTTTCGGGCGCGGTCGACGTTAAGACCCGCACGATGCCGGTCGAGTTGGATGTGAAGGATCCCAAGGCTGAACTCGACCCCGGGGCCTTCTGCGAAGTCGTGTGGCCGGTGCGCCGCGCTTCGGCAACACTGTTCGTTCCGACCACTTCCGTGGGAAGTGACTTGGAACGAACCTTTGTGGTTCGGGTGCGCGCTAATCGCGCGGAGTGGGTGGATGTGAAAACCGGAGTAACCTCCGGGAACCTCATTGAGGTCTTCGGCGACCTCAAAGAGGGTGACGTGGTGGCAGTGCGAGGTACGGACCAGCTCCGCCCAGGAACTGTCCTAAGCACACACTTGATTCCTGCCAATTAAGCGCAGGCCTTGTTAAGATGGAATCGGGGAACGTGGAGTCATTTTGATGTTAGCCGTCTCCCAGGCTGTACGAGTTGCCCTCCGGCCAGACGATGACTTCAAAAGGGAATCAGGACGTATTTCCGATGGCAAATGGCAGAGACCCTCTCGAAAGCTATGCTGTCTCAAAGAGCCGTGCTAAGCTGGATCAAAATGTTTCAAAGACCTCAATCCAGATCGGCGTTCCTGGCCTCTGATTTTGATTCTTTCAAACGGCAGGAAACGACCTTTATCATTCTGAACCTGTTCATACTTGCTACGCTGCTCCTCGTTCACACTTTGTTCGCCTCTTACTGGGGATTTCCCTCCGCATCCTTGATCACCATCCTGGCGGGGGCGCTCTTTGCTCAAGGCGGAGAATTATTCTGGCTGGCATCGCGGAGTACGCCCCCGGGCCTCAAGAGCATGATGCTGCTGACCTGGGCTTCAATTTGCTTCAATATTCTCCTTGCGCTCCTGCTGCAGGAAGTCACCACTCGGGAGGATACCCAATATTTCGTCATTATGGTTGTGCCCATCCTGGTTGCAGCGTTTCGACTAACCCTGCCGTCGGCGCTGGCCGTCGTAGCGGTTGTGGACTGTATCAATTTCTACTGGGTCTGGCATTATGCGCAACTCCAGATTCGGACACCCGTGAGCGAATACTTTGAGGCTGGAACCATCTCCTTAATCTATGCCGTGGTGGGTGTGCTGGCATGGTTGCTGGTGAATCAACTGCACCAAAAAGAGGCGCGACTCTCCGCGAGCCTCGTGGACCTCGAGAGGGCGAAGGAGCGGCTGCTCCAGGAGGAAAGACTTGCCGCGGTGGGACGGCTTGCGAGCGGCATTGCCCACGAGATCCGGAATCCCGTCTCAGCTATTGTCAGCGCGCTATCGACGGCTCGCGGGGATGCGTTGGCGGCTTCCGAGCGCGACGAGATGTTCGAGATTGCGGCCAAAGAGTCGTGTCGCCTGGAACGGCTGACAACAGATTTCCTGGCGTACGCACGCCCACGCAGCCCGCAAAAGGCGCCGTCTTCCCTTGATGATACTCTCGGCTACGTTGCGGATGCCTGCCGTCCTCGCGGTAACGAGAGGGGGGTGTCCATCCATGCCCACCCTTCCGGTGGCTTGGTGGCGCAAATCGACGCCAGCTATGTGCAGCAGGCGCTGGTGGATTTGGTGATAAATGGCGTCGAAGCATCGTCTCCTGAAGGCAGGGTGGACCTGCGGGCTGGGGCCATCAGAGATGGATCAATGCGGATTGAAGTTGAAAACGCAGGCCCGAGCATCCCACCTGCCTCCGTGGCACGGATTTTCGAGCCGTTCTTTACTACCAAGGCGCAGGGGACCGGCCTGGGCCTTGCCATTGCGCGCAACATTGCCCGCGCTCACGGCGGCGACTTAATTCTTTCGGCAAACGAACCAGGCCGCGTTTGCTTTACCCTGACATTTCCGGGGACGCAGGACGATTCACGCCCTGCATGAGGCCTACTTAAACAGAGGGCGGGAAGCGCCCAAGGCTTGAGGGTGGTCCCGCTGATTCGTCCCAACTTACGCAAGGCCTTTCCGGCCCAGTCGTTGAGGGGACGACAACCGTCAAACCGCGGGTGTTAAGATTATGGGCAGAGTATTGATTGTGGATGACGAACCTCATACGCGCCGCGTGCTGGCGCTGAACCTCCAGCAGGACGGCCACGAGGTCTCGGAGTGCGCGGGAGTCCAGGCGGCCCGAAAAGTCCTGATTGCAAATGATTTTGACGTCGTGCTCACCGACCAGAAGATGCCCGACGGAGACGGCCTCCAGGTGTTATCAGCGGCTATCGAGGCCGACCCCGCCGTTTCCGTAGTGGTCATCACGGCCTTTGCCACTGTCGATCTGGCTGTGGAGAGCATGCGGCAAGGGGCCTTTGACTTCATCACGAAGCCGTTTCAGCCCGAGGTGGTGCGCGCGGCGGTCTCCCGCGCCTGTGAGAGCACGCGATTGAGGCGTGAAAACGTCCTTCTGAAGGACACGGTGGTTCGGCTGGAAGGCTCGCCGGAAATCTATGGTTCAAGCGAGGCGATGCAAGCCGTGCGAGATTTGATCGCCCGAGTGGCGCCGACTGATGCCACGGTCCTGATCACCGGGGAAACCGGCACGGGCAAGGAACTCGTGGCGCGCTCGATCCATAAGAACAGCCCGAGAGCCGCCAAACCTTTTGTGGCGGTGAACTGTGCGGCCTTCACGGAGTCGCTCCTCGAAAGTGAGCTCTTTGGCCACGAAAAGGGAGCTTTTACTGGTGCCGACCGCAGCCGCCAAGGGCTTTTCGAAGCCGCGCACCAGGGAACCCTCTTCCTCGACGAAGTGGCGGAGATGTCACCCGCCGCGCAGGCCAAGCTTTTGCGTGTCGTCACGGACGGACAAGTCTTGCGAGTTGGAACCACACAGCCAAGGAAGGTTAACGTGCGCCTGCTGGCAGCCACGCATCGCGACTTGCCGCAGCGTGTGCATGACGGGCTTTTTCGACAGGACCTCTACTATCGGTTGGCGGTGGTGCCGATTGCTATTCCCCCACTACGCGAGCGGCGGGAGGATATTGCCGCCCTTTCAGAACTCTTCGTGCGTCAGGTGTCGACTGACCTCAAGCTGCCGAGGCGGACCCTAATGCCACAAGCCCTCGATAGACTGAGGTCCTATGATTTTCCCGGAAATGTCCGCGAGCTTCGGAACCTGATCGAGCGGGCCTCGATCCTCTCTGCGGGCAGCGAACTCAATGCAGATAGCTTCTCTGTAGCGTTGGGTTCAGGCCCGAAGCCGGAATCAGGAGGTTCCGCGAGCGCCAAATCAACATCCCTTTCCGACGTCCTTCCTGAGGTTAATGACCTACGCGACTTCCTTGCCGAGGCCGAGAAAACCCTGATCCTGCGAGCTTTGAAATCTACCAACGGCGCACAGGCGGAAGCCGCTCGCCGCCTGGGGATTTCTCGCAGCGACCTCGGGTACAAGATCACAAAGTACGGGATAAGCGAGCCCTACCTGTAAGTCATGCAATTGCCCCGCAACACACTTGCGAATCGACCATCCGCATCGCAGTGACAACGGTCTGTTTTTAACGGTTCGTTCGGGGTGCTGCCGGGGCTTACTTTGACATCTCAAGTTTGGTGGCATAATCACAAGGCTTCGGAAAGCATGGATGCTCATCGTTTGGAGGCCGGGTAGCAAGCCCGGTGTCACGCTTTGCAGTGCGGAGAGATGCGAATATCGCAATGAGGAGGATCCCACAGACGACTCCGAGCGAAAGTGCCGTTGGAATCTCGACGAAATGCCCCATCAGCATTTTTGTTCCCACGAAGATCAATATTGCTGCCAGGCCCGTAGGCAGGTGACGAAGTTTCGCGGTGACTCCGGCGAGGAGGAAGTATAACGACCGCAAACCGAGAACCGCGAACATGGTAGACGAATACACAATGAGTGGCTCTCGCGAAACGCTGAAGATGGCGGGAATGGAATCCAGAGCCAGCACCATGTCTGTCACTTCGATCATGACCAACGCCAAAAACAGAGGCGTTGCGAATCGCCGCCCGCTGCGACGGATAAAGAAGGATCCTCCGTAATCCTGGACCATGGGAATAACACGCTGTGCCCACCGGACCACCAAACTGGTCTGTGGATCAGGGGCTGTCCGCTGGCGACGTAGTAACTTAACGCCGGCGATCAGCAGGAACACTCCAAAGACGGAAAGAACCCAGCTGAAACGCGCCAAAAGAGCGCTACCCGCTGCAATGAAGGCACCTCGCAAGGTAATAGCGCCTAACACCCCGTAAAACAACGCCCGGTGCTGGAACTTCGGCGATATCCCAAGCGAACCAAAAATCACCGCGAGCAGAAATAAGTTGTCTAGGGAGAGCGACTTTTCCAGAATATATCCGGTGAAAAACTGCACTCCGCTTTCCCCCCCTTTCCAGAAATACAAACCGATACCGAAGGCGATGGAAAGCACAACCCAGACCCCGCTCCAGACTGCTGCTTCTCTAACGGAGATTTCGTGGGGATGGCGGTGAAAGACCCCCAGATCCAGGACGAGCATTGCCAGAAAGAATAGTGTTAGCAGCACGATCCAGATCAAATTGTTCATGGCCTCTCCCAGGAGCGGCTTCTCGAAGGCTGGTCGTGGGTTAAAGAGCTGGCGGGCATGCCGGCGAGTGGGCAGACACTCTTTACGAGCGAAGGCGCCAGAGTTGTGCAGCGATCTGCCTGCCAGCGAGCGGCGGGGTAAAGCGCTCTTGCTATAGACCGCTTCGAGCGCCCCCTGCCGCGGTGGCGAACCTTCCGTGTGATATCAGCCCCCCACCCGCAAGTTATTCGTGAGGGAAAAGTATGTGGCGGCAAACGTGGCGTCTTTTCCCGCCATGGCCTTGTCCAGAGAGGAGATCACTACACCTTCCAAAGTCACATTTCCGTTCTTGACGATGATGTGGATCGACGGCAGCGCCGTGGTCGCGTATTGAATAAAGAACGGGTCGTTGTAGATCGCCCGAGCGACGGCCAGCCGCAACTGGTCGTCATAAATCGAGACGGGCAAAACCTCAAGGTCGTTCTGGAGCTGGGACACACCCTTGACGTAAGCCAGGAAGTTCCCGATGTCAGATTTCTTGAAGGGATCAGTCACCTGGCCACTCACCGTCAACGCTCCGTTTTCGGCCCGCAGTTCGAGATTATCGAAGATGCCGTAAAACGGGTAGGTGACGATTTCCTTGCGCGCCTTTTCAACGATCTGCTGGTCGGTCACATTCGCGGCAGACACCGTGATCTGCCCGATGACTTGGGTGACCTCGTCAACCTTTTGCGCGGCCCGCTCGGCGGCCTCCTTTACACCCACGCTATCGACAGTCCCCGTGAGCGTCGCAATCCCATTACTAAACGCTACCTGCACATCGCCATGCTGCGGAACTTTGGCGTTATATAGCTTGTTCTGGATTTCTGCAATGATCAGAGCGTCAGTCGGGCGCTCTCCGGCGATCAGCATTGGGCCAGCAGCCAACGCAAAAACAAAGGGAACAACAAACATCAATCTTGCAAGCATATGAATATCCTCCTGGAGGCTTTTCGTTTGAAACAGAGCGACAGTGAATCGCATTTTCAGCGGTTTCTGTTCTTGCCTCACCTATTATTTAGGCAATTTAGTATCCAAGGTTGTAATACATTGAAAACGCATGGTTTGACAGCTCAAAACTTGTATTCTCGGGGCGTGGCGTCTAAGTCCTAGGACACGCCACAGCTCTAGCTGTCCAAAGTTTTTGACCGCGCGGAGCACGCCACTGGCCGCCTTGACCTTCAGCACGGGTAGGGTCCCGAATGGATGAATGGGATGGAGACTCCGTGCGGGGAGTTTCAGAGTGCGGACCAGGTTGCCGAGGTGGAAATCTCCGATAAAACGTGTCCAAAATAAAATTGTGATTGTGTTCAATTATGCACAGACACCTCAAACCTCGTTGATTCATAGTTACGGCTTGTCGTAAATCTGAAAAGGAATATCCCTATGGAAGATCCAGTCATGAGACGCAAAACAACTACGCCGTTGCTTTTGATCTTGTCGTTTCTGGTTACGGGTTGCTGTTTGATCTCACCTGCCCCCAATGCTGTGGCAACCCCCGCCGGAAGCTCCGAGGGAGTTTCCTCTCTTCTCTCGCAAGTCAAAACTGAGGCGATCGCCCTGGAACAGGATTCGGACGAGCTCGCCGTGTGGACGCAGGCGAAAAAATTGAGCTGGCAGAGCCACGCGACGAAACTCAGCACGATAAAGGAGCATAGGAATTTCTGGGAAATAATGAACGGCCAGGACGGCCTCGCCAAGCTGTCGGATGAGACCGGAGGCGAATGCTATTACCTTGGGACCCAGAACCCAGTCAGCTTCAAACCCTACCTGGATGACTTGCAAACGACTCTGGATAATCAGTTCCTATTGGAGTTCGATGCGATACGGGGCGAAAAGTCAGGGCCGCAGTACGTGACGCTGAGCACTGGAGTGGCAGGTGTAGAACTTGACGCGGCTGATGCCGTTTGGGTAGAAGCAAAGTAGTGCAGGGCAACAGGTGAGCTTCGCAATATTTCCGACGATGTTAATGAAGCCCCTACCACTCGCTCAGAGGGGCGACGACAAACAGAAAAGGAGAATCATTCAATGAGTGTAAACCTAACAACCCACGAAAACGGTGATGTCACCATCGTTGACGTCAGCGGAAGGCTGACGTTGGGCGAAGGCACCAGCGCCCTGCGCACGACGATACGGGAATTGGTGGAGCGCGGTTCCAGACGGATTATTTTGAACATGGCCGAGGTTACCTACATGGACAGCTCCGGCATTGGTGAACTGGTAGCCGCGTACACGACCGTCACCACCGCCGGAGGCAAAGTGAAGCTCTTGAACCTCGCCAAGCGTGTCCATGAACTTCTGAACATCACCAAGCTGTACACGATCTTCGAGGCGTTTGAGAATGAGGCCTCGGCCATAGGCAGTTTCTCGCTGGCTAAGCCGAATGAACTCCACGCCCAGATCTAACCGAGCCTGGGGGAATTTCGATGCGGGCGGTCGGTAAACCGGCCGCCCACTCACTCGGGCATCACCTTCATGATCACCAGCGTAATGTCATCCCACTGGGGACTTTCCGCCACGAACGCTTGCAGTCGTTCCGCGATCCGCTTGCAGATCTCCGCCGCGCTGAGAGCTAGCGACGAGCCAATGATGTCGCTTAAACGCCCTAGGCCGAATTCCTCCTGTTGGACGTTCAGCGCTTCGACGACTCCATCCGTGTACACAACCAGAACGTCCCCGCCGTGGAGTGGGACATGCTCAGACCGGTATTGGCTTCGTGCCAAGAGCCCGACCGGAGGTCCTCCGCAATCCAGGCTCTCGGTCCTGCCTTGGCCGTGTGCCGGCGACGTGCCGTTCCTGAACAGAAGCGGGGGATTTTGCCCGGCATTGACATAGTGGAGCGTTTGTTTGGAAACGTCGACAACAGCGAAGAAGAGCGTCGCATACCGGGCGGCGGCGGTCAGCTTGTGGAATGAGTCGTTCAGTTCGGTCGCAAAGCGGGCGACCTCGCCTTGGCGAACCGCGAGGTTTGTCCGCACCATACCTTGCAGAGAAGCCATTAGCAGAGAACTGGAGAGTCCTTTGCCGGAAACGTCCCCCACGGCAAGACCCAAGAATCGCGATTGAGCGATGGTAGGGTGTTCCTGAGATGGTGGAAAGATCGTTTGCCGCGAGCCGTGGTTAATCCGGGTGAGGTCGCGACTCCATTGCGGTCAAGATTCAGGGGTC
>JBEKLF010000194.1:0-16501 GCA_050010335.1 Terriglobia bacterium | reverse complement strand
ACCCTACGACACAGCCGCCACCCGTCTCAACACGCCCCCATTCCTGCGCCCAATTCCCCTCGTCTCGCCGCTCCTGCCTCCCGCCAGCCTCGCGCCCTCCCCCACTGTCTGAATCGCAGGTAAATGCAGAAAAAGTCTTGACAAAAAAGAGATAGTCTGATAAAAAGCGACTGTCGACTGCGGCGGGGGACGTGCGTGACCCATCTGGGTAGAGATCCCAGGAAGCCCTTGCAGGTACCGCGGTGGCGGCCGGAGCGATGCGCGTTGCCCTCCATGGGTCAGCTCTCCATGATCAAGTGTATACGCCAGAGGGGGTCAGCCGACCATTGGGCCGCCCCATGTCGGCTAACCTATCGGGCTTCTGTGATTAACGTCGAATACGCACAGGAAAGGCCCCCGGAACCGTCGTTAGGGGTACAGCTCGCTTTCCGAGGCCATGAGGGAGGTTCTACCCCATTGTGGGACCCCGTGGGCACAGGCAGGGCCATCATCGCACTGGCCCGAAAGTTCCTGGGCATCATCTACCACACGCTCAAAAACAATTGGGTGTTCGAGGTTTTTCCCAACTTTGTTTTAGCGGAGGTCGAAACTCAGCAGCCACTTCTGCTCAGTTGGAGTAGATAAACATCATAGGAGGAGGCCAGGTATGAAGAGGTTTTTTCTTACAGGAAAGAAATCTTATACCAAGGAAATGCGAAGCAACCTTCAATGTTTGTGGCTCGTGCCGGTATTGGCCATCGTTTGTACACTTCCTATCGCCGCGCAAACAAGTTTGTCCACCGTACGGGGAACTGTGACTGATCAATCTGGCGCCGTGGTGCCTGGGGCTCAGGTCAAATTGGTAGACGTGACAACCAACAACGTCGTGAGAAGTGTCGTCACGAATGCGCAGGGCAACTACGAAATCGACGACGTGATTGGCGGGCAGTACGAAATTACCGTTGCGCAGATTGGATTTAGGACTTTCACTGAAACGGGCATTTCCCTGGCCAGCAACGAAACCAAACGCGTTGACGCTGCGCTGCAGTTGGGGTCAGCTACCATGAAAGTGACAGTGAGTGGAGCAGCAACTGTCATCCAGACGGAAGGCGCAGGTCTTGGGGGGTCGCTCAGCGACAAAACGTACGCAATTCTTCCTATCCCCGGCAACTCCTACTCCTCTCCGCTAGCTGTTCTTGCCACCATGGGGCTATTTCAGTTTGACAGGGAAAATGCATACAACCCGACCTTGGGCGGACAAGGCGGCAACCAATTTAATATGAGCATGGACGGGGTCCTCGAAGAGAACGTCAACACGCAGACGGTCAACATGGAGGATGCCGCAGAGGTCAAAGTCCTGGGCGTCGATAACAGCGCGGAGTACAGCAGAATTGCAACTTACAACGTGGTGACTAAACGTGGCACGGATAAATTTCACGGCGAGTTGAGTTACTACCTGCGCAACTCAGCTTTGGGTGCACGAGGTTTTTTTGATACAACCAAGCAACCGATCATTTACAACACAATGACCGCGGAAGCCTCCGGGCCCCTGGGGCACCGGACCTTTTTCTATGGCATGTGGAATGGCGAACGCGTTAGTGAACACGTTTCTTATCTGACAACTGTGCCCACGGCTTTAATGCGCGCCGGGGATTTCTCCCAGTTGCTCAACCAGAGCTCCCCGATTGCCATTACAAACCCACAGGGAGTGCCCTACCCGGGAAATATTATCCCTCTCACTCAGCTCAGCTCCTCGCCAGCCTCTGCCGTGGCTTTGGCGGTGCAAAACAATTACATTCCAACGCCCAACATTGGCGGGGCAAATGCACTGGTTAACAATTATCAGTTTGTTTGGCCATATCCTGGAGACCAATACCGCGCTGATGTTTATGTTGGCAGAATAGACCACACGTTTTCCAACAAGGACTCCGTATACGGCAGATTCTCCGCTTATATGCCTAAGTATATTTTGCCGGGCAATTACGCTGGTCTCGGTTATAGCCGCACGAGGACTAGTTATTCGTGGGCTATAAATGAGACTCACATCTTCTCGCCGAATCTGGTCAATACTTTCCAGTTCGGCGGCAATTATGACTGGGATGAGAACGGTGAGCCCCTTAACGGATTCACTTCGATCAATGGTCCTGATGCTGTTTCGAAAATTGGCTTGCAGGGCGTGAATCCCACTAATTTATCCGGGATGGGCTTCCCGGACATGAATATTGATGGATTGCCTTCTATGAACCTTCCTGATGTGGGAGGAACTGAGGTCCCGGGCAAGAACTTTTCTTATACGGATGACGTGGCGTGGGTGAAGGGCCGACATGTCGTCAAGTTCGGGGCGCAATTCAGGACGTACTACTATTGGAGCGGTCTGATTCCAGACGGAACGTACGGAAGCTTCGCGTTCGACGGCCGTTTTAGCGGCTATCCCTATGCCGACTTCTTGTTGGGCTTGCCTGGTACAAGCACGCGGATTACTCCGATTGTGGACAGGTCACAGCGGGCATACGAAATGGGTTACTATGCGACGGATACCTTCAAGGTGAATCGGCGCTTGACCCTGACTTACGGGCTGCGCTGGGACTATTTTGGGTCGCCAACCTTTGGAGACGGCTTGCAATATAACTGGGATGCTGCCAATGGAAATATCATTGTTTCACAGGCAACGCTGGCCAAGGTTAGTCCCCTGTACCCAAGTGACATTAATGTCGTGGCTGGTAATCCCGTGCCGAGTCCGGACAAGACGAATTTTGTGCCCCGTTTATCGGCCGCATATCTGTTAAACAAGAACACAGTCATCCGGGGCGGGTATGGAATCTTTAATGAGTTCTTGGGCCCGTTCACCCTATCCGGTTCGCAGGGAACAGGTCCGTTTGAACTAAGTGAGTCCTATATCAACGCATTGCAAGGCGGACAACCGGTCTTCAGTTTCCCGGATCCCTTTCCCGGCACGGGTGCACAGGTTCCGTCGCAAAGCCCTACCGGGTTTCCTCAACAAACGAAAAACGGGATCATCCAGCAATGGAACTTGACCGTGGAGAGGCAAATCGGCGGTGTTGGCTTGCGCGTTTCGTATATCGGTTCGAAAGGAAGCAATCTGAACTACTTTACCAACACGGACATGCCAATGCCGAGTTCTATACCGTTTTCTACGAGTCGCATGCCCTATCCGCAATTCGTTTCGACCAGTTATCAACGTAACAACGGCAGCTCGGAATACAACGCCCTGGGCATCGAGGCGAAACGCAGAGTAGGTCAACTTACCTTTGACTGGAACTGGACTTGGGCGTCGAATCTCGACACGATGGAAAACCTGCAAAATCCATATGTCCCCTTGCAATGGAGCCACGACAGTCTCACGCCACACCACATGGTGGTCCTGAACACGATGTGGCAAATCCCCGTGGGGAAAGGGCGGCATTTTGGATCGGAATTACGGGGTGCAGTGAATCAAGTAATTGGCGGATGGGACCTTTACTGGATAAGTTATTTCCAAACCGGGGCGTGGTTCTCGCCGGCCTTTTCCGGCTCAGATCCATCCAACACGAATACTTACAGTTCAATTCCGGACAGGATTTGCAATGGGAACTATCCGGCCGGCGATCGCAGCATTAACGGGTGGTTTAACACGTCCTGTTTTGCTGTCCCTCCGAACGGAAGATTTGGAAACAGCGCCCTAAACAGCTTGGAAGGACCTGGCCTGAACAATCAAAGTATGAGCCTGACAAAGACCTCTCGGGTGAGTGAAAGGTGGCACGTCGAGTTCTCGGCTATGATTTCGAACGTCTTTAATCACCCCAACTTCATGAACCCAGCGTTCAACGACGTTACGGTGCCAGGAGCAGGTGTACTTAACAGTACCCCTGACTATTACAGCGCGGTAAAGTCGGGGCCACGGCTCGTTGAAGGAAGGCTCCGCGTCCTTTGGTAGCACCTCTGAAAATAGAAGGTGGAGCCAGAGTTTGTTTAGTTAAAGATACCTTCAGCCAAGAGGGTAGCTCCGCGTGCGTCCGGGGTGTAGCTCGGTTGCCATCGTGACAGGCGGTGGTCGCGCTAAACGGTACGGAAGCGTCATCACCCTGCCTCTTTAAGCCCTTTTTGCTGACAAGCAGTTGCTGCCGATGGAGGAGGCGCTCTGATGCGTAGGTTTGACTGTATCGTCCTTATTGTGTTCTTCCTAGTTCCTGTCCGGGGGCGTGCTGCTCATAATCCTTTGCTCCCGCGGCCGCAGCAGATCACGTATGGTGCGGGGCGTCTGGCAGTGCGCGGCCTGGGGATCGAGTTCGTGTCTTCACCCAGCCCCGAAGATCGTTTTGCCGCTCATCAGCTCTCTAAGTGGCTGGGGTCACGCGCTGGCACCGAGATTCCCATCTGGGAGAGCAAGGGAAGCGGGCCGGCCATCGTGCTGGACCGCACCGGAGCGGTGGATGCTCTTCCTGTACCTGGCGACAAGCCCGGCCCCGACTCGCGCGAGGCGTATGAGCTGAAGGTTACGCCCAGCGGGGTCACGATTCACGCACGTTCCTCGGCCGGGATCTTTTACGGTGCCGAAACGCTGCGGCAGTTGATTGAAGGGGAAGGTGAGCAGGCGGTCTTGCCGGAAGTAGAAATCCACGACTGGCCGAGTCTGGCATACCGCGGGACGATGGTGGACATGAGCCACGGCCCGCTGCCCACAGTGCAAGAAGTCGAGCGGCAGTTGGATTTTCTGGCGCGCGTCGCGGACGAAATAAGTGATGCATTGCGCGAGCGACTGGCGCAACGGCGGATCGGATTGATCGCGCCGCATCCGTCCATTCGCTGCAAGCCCCCCGCTTAGGACGGCCGGGTGCTGCGGCGCTCCGTTTGGCGGCGGAGGGTGTAACGCACGATCGCCTGGCGCGGCAACTTCCGCCGACGGGTCATATGCTACGGGTGCTTGCTTTCTTTCTATCACGAGTCCTTTCATATCGCCTGCCTCATGATCCTCTTACGGAGGTTTTTGAAATAGCTCCCGGGCTTCCATTCTGTTAAAGAGTGGTGCCCTCATGAAAAACCAAGTCACGGCCCCATATTTCCTATGCCTGTTAGCAAAGTCGTGGATAACGGCAGAAAGGAGAAACTATGCGCGCTGATGATGGGCGACTCCACTTCAATCCGAAGGGCATTTCACTCCTGATCTTCGAACTCCTGGCAGCATCTATTCTGCCAGCATGGGGGGCTGCAAATCCGGTCAAGAACCTCGCGCTAGCCGGCATGGGGGCAAAGGCGCAATCGTGGGAGCCGGGCGTCCACGTGGTAACCGAGCACGAGCCCGCCCGGGCTATCGATGGCAGCCTACACACCTATTGGGCGGTGAAGGCAGCGGATTTGCCGGCCGACCTTGGCGTGGAATGGCCTGAGCCTCAAACCCTCTCGAGCGTGGTGGCGCGGTATTTTGACGGCCGCATGGTGCGCGGTTCGGCGATGGCACGCACCCAGCAGTGGGCCCGGCTCCAGTTTTGGGACAAAGGCGATTGGACGGATATCGAGACACAGGTCGTGGGGCAAGAAACCTCTTCCGTGCGCTATACGTTCCCGCCGGTCACCACCACTCGTCTGCGTCTTTTGTTTACAGAGCCCCCAGACCCGGAGTCGCGCCGCACCCCCGACGATCTGGGAATTTACGTGTGCGAGTTGGAAGCCTATCGCGAAGCTCCGTTCCAGTTGGTGGCCCCCTCGGGGCGGCTGGTGAAGGTCGACCGCTCCAATCAGGATTACAACGAATGGGGGAGCGACAATCCTTACGACATGGCAGGCGCGCTGATCATCGAGCCCCGGCAGACTCGAATCTTTACCGACACGCTCTCGCCCACCCTGATTGTCTCCGAAAGCCGCTGGGCCCGCGCCTCGTACAGCGTGGATTCGTCACGCCGGGGGACCACCGCGCTTCAGAACGGTTTCCTGCGCTTGGAAGTCTCCACGGACGGAGCCCTGAAGGAAACCCGGCTCACGAACTTGGTCACGGGCGAAAGTGTTTCGACGCCCAAAGCGCTGGCCTTCCGCATACGAACCTCGGCAGGAGATATTCTGGCCAGCGATTTCAAGGTGGCGGGAGTCGATAGCGCCGGGTCAAGCACCGACAACGCTCGTTTGCGGATCGATCTAACATCACCCACTGCCAATGTCGCTGTCCATTACGAACTGAAGAGCGAAGACCACTTCTACCACAAGTGGCTGACGCTGACGAATAAGGGCAGTGCGGACCTTCAGGTGCTGGATGTAACCGTGTCGTCCCTGGGCTTGCCTCGCCTGCTGGATCTTATGGCCGGGCCGGAGCTCACCTACCCGATCTTCCGGCAGGAAAAAGGCGGCTTTTTCACTTGCCTGGAAACCGTTTACTGGGACCATCAGGGAGACTCCCTCACGTATTATCCTGGCGTGAATGTCGGGCCGGGCAAAGCTTTGGAGAGTGACAAGGCGGTAGTGGGCGTCTATCGCAACGCCGGCGAACAGGTGGAACGGTTCGATCGCGGCGTCCGCGATTGGGTTATCGAATACCACGCACACGTTTCGCCAATATCGAAGGAATGGCCCGATATCTATCTTGAGGGCTGGTCGGCAAAGTTCGGCATGCAGGAGTTGGTCGAGCAGCCCCAGTGGGCGGAGCGGTTCTTCGCTACCGCGCACCGAATGGGTGTCCGTTACATGGACACTTACGAGCCCACCAATCTTGCGCTGCTCATGCCCCAGGACTTGCAGAAGCGCTGGGTGGATCTTGCCAACCGCAATGAGATCGGGACTGGCTGGTGGAACGATTTCGGCTCCGATTACGGTTGGGGATTCATGGTGCCGTACTTCAAGCCGTATCTCTGCAAGCTCTCACCGGACGCGGAGGAGTACTTCCGGCAGATTGTTCAGCTCGTTGGGACGTACAAGCTGGGCGGCTTCCACTGGGCGGACTTCTGGACGGTCTGGCCCTGCGACAATCCCCATCACGGGCACCTTCCGGGCAAATACTCGATCTACGCGCAAGGACAGCGCATGATTCGCTTCAATCAAGAAATGCACGAGGCGAGTCCGGGGCTGGTTCTAGGGGCGGACAGCGGCCTAGACAACCCCCAGTACGGTCGTTATGCCGATAGCCGTCACCACGGTGGTGGCGAAGACGCCGTGCCTTCCGTGGAGCCGGATATTCATCTCGACCGCCTTTATGCGGAAATGAACCGCGATTATCTGTACGGTCTCGCACACGAGACGATGCTTCGCCCGTGGTTCCGCCTGCTCAATTGCGTCAATCACTTCGGACAGGTGACCCATCATCATGACCTCGCGGGCTACCGTTACGCCCTGCTGAGCGCCATCAGTCTGGCGCCCCAATTGACCTTTAACGACGCGCCCGATGACATTCCCGACAACGAAATTGAATTCACCCGGAAGTGGGAAAACTGGGCTAGAGACCACAAAGATTATTTGAAAGAAGGCGATAGACTCTTCGACCGTACGTTCCGCTTTGACGATGCGGGACGAGGCGGCGATGAGTCCCTGACGGGCTACGCGCACCTCCGCGGAGATCGTGGCTACGTTTCCCTTCTCAACCCCGGGGCCGTCGAGCAGATCGCGGAACTGACGCTGGCGCTCGATGCGCCCGCGACAGAAAAGTTCGTTGTGGAGGAAGTCTATCCCGGCGGAATGACGCTTCAAGGTCCGGATGCAGGCCAATACCCTCAAGGCGGCAAGCTCCGCGTGACGGTTCCCGCCAAGCAAATCCGAATTCTATGGATCTCCCCGGCCTCGGAAGGCGCCCAGCCAAGCAATGTCCAGCCTGAGGACGCGCGAGCTCCGCAATGGCGGCGGTACGTGGGTGATTGGAATATCGTCGACCATGATGCCGACGCCGCCACCTTGCGGGCGCGATTTGATTATCCATTCGGTGCGAAATCAAACCTCACCCAGTCGATTCCGGAATCGGCGTGGGTCAAAGAACCTTGGAATCATAGTAAGGGGTATCTGGTATTCCTGCTGAAGGACGAGACGCAGTCCACGGATGAGAATTGGGTACGTGACGGCCTTGCGAGTTCGACAATCAGCGAACCAAATCCCGGTTCCATCACGGCCAAGGTCAATGGAATAGCCAAGACTGCTCATCCCTTCTTAACCGGCCGGCGTCAGGAAAAAGGAATGACTCGATGTTACTTCATCGACCTTGGCGCTGAGACTAAGCCCGGTGAAAGCAACGACCTTGAGGTCAGAATGCCGATTCAGCGGGGACTGACTTTTTCGGGCGCTTATCTGGATTTGCCGGACCAGGTGCCGTACGCTTTGCCTCCTGGGTAGTCTCCGGTCCTGGTCGTGGAACCGAAGACCGCTTCTCACCGCTCGAGCCCGCGTTGCGAATTCGAAGGAGGAGTTCATGTGATTGATACGATGGAAAGCCCTCGCCGGTATTGAGTGGAGGCCTGGCCCCGGCTGCGGGCAGCGGCGACCGCCGAGGAGCTTTCAGGGGGGGCTGAGATCCGCACCCGCCGCAAATTAGGTGCGAAACGACCGCAATTTGGTCTATGCCTGTCAGGCCCGAAGGATTCAAATCCTTTGAGACTTTCAAAGTGCAATTCGTTCTTTCTTGGTCTGAGCGTGGTTTTGTGGGCACTCTCCGTCTCAACTGCTGCGCAGGCGGCTGCCGCCTCCTGGCAAGGCACGGTGCGCGACGCCAAGGGAAACGTCATGGCAGGGGCGCAGGTGGAATTGCGCGAAGCCGGGTCGGGCCGCACCTTCGCCACCACCACCGACGCTCAAGGGGCGTTCAGTTTCCCCGAATTGCTTGCCGGGAATTATGCGGTGCGCATCCGCTGGCATAACAAGACGACCACGTCGCGTGAGTTGCTGAAAATCCGAGCGGGGGACAACCTGAGCTCTGCCGTGCAGGTTGCCGCGGCTAGTGGATGGCTGGTACTCCAGATGGCGGCGGCAGGAGAGCAGCCGAAAGCAAGCGGTGGGGAGAAACTTTCCAGCCAGGAAGTTTCCGAACTACCCCTGAACAAGCGCGACTTCAGCCAACTGCTGCTGCTGGCCGCTGGCACCATGACCGATACCAACGGCGCGGCGAATTTCACCCAGCAATTTGCCGTGAATGGCCAGCGCGGCACCACCGCCGTGTTTGCCATGGATGGCGTGGACACGACCGATCCGGAATTGGGCGGCGCCACCTTTTCCAACTTCAACGTGGATGCGGTGCAGGAAATCGAGTCGCTCTCGGGCGTGATGCCTCCGGAAATCGGCCGCGGCGCCGCCGGCTTCACCAACATCAAGACCAAGGCAGGGACGAATTTGCTTCACGGTTCGGTTTTTGAATTCGTGCGCAACGCGGCGTTTGACGCGCGCAATTTCTTTGACGAGCGGTCCCTGGCCGAACCCGGCCGCATCCCGCCCTTCGCCCGTAATGAATTCGGCTTCTCCCTCGGTGGGCCGGTCACGCTGCCGGGAATATACCGGGGCCGCGATCGCACCTTTTTCTTCGGGCAGTATCAGGGATTCCGCCAGGTGTTGGGGACCACGCAGGTGCTCTCCGTGCCTACCCCGGCCGAGCGCCAGGGAGAGGACACGACGGCTTTTCCTGGTGACACGCTCCACGTGCCCGTCAATCCGCAGGTGGCGCCCATCCTGGCGGCCTATCCGATGCCCAACGATCTTCAAGGGCCCTACGGACCGCGCACCTACGCCACCTCCTCCAAGGTTTCGACGGACACGAACCAGTTTTCCATCCGCATTGACCATCGCGTTTCCGACCAGAGCCAACTTTTCGGGCGCTTCAACCTCGACAACGTGAACGGCCCGGTGACCAATCCCGACCAGTCGGCCATCGATCCGAGCTTTGCCATCCAGTTCCATGACTACCAGCGCAACCTGGCGTTGAACCACACGCGCATGATATCGCCCCATTTCACTTCCGAGACTTCGCTCGGTTACATTCGCAGCACGCCGCTCTTTCTTTCTCCCAATCACACCCAGCCCGCCATCACGTTCGCCGACAGTCTTTATGAGCCTTTCAACTCGGCGGCCGGGACGGACACGGGAACTTACGGAAATCTCTATCAGCTTCGGCAGAATTTCATTTATACGCGGGGGACTCACGCGCTGAAATTCGGCGTGGAGATGCGCTTCAACCGCGACACGACCGTCTTTGGAGCAAACCCTGACGGCACGTACATCTTTGGCGGTGGCGCCGCGTACGCCCCGGTGGAGATTCCCTCGGCGAGTGGCCAGCACGATACCCAGGTGGGCGATCCCCTCCCCGACACTCTTACGGGATTCCTTACCGCCGCCCCTTTCTCGTACAACACGACGGTGCCGGAGCCTTTCACGTCGCGCGGCGAGCACTTTAACGAGGCTAACGTCCGCCGTGAGGCCTATGACTTTTTCTTTCAGGACCTCTGGAAGGTCACGCCGCGATTCACGCTCATGTATGGCCTGCGTTACGAAGCGAACAGCCGCATGCACGAAGGCGCCAAGCGTGCCTCGAGCCTTATAACGCTGGGTCCGAGTGGCAAGCCGGTCCCCGTTTGGGAAGCCGGCGCCCACCAGATTATTCTTATCAATCCGCAGCCGCCTTATGGGCAGGACCTGCGCGGGTGGGGGCCGCGGATCTCGGCGGAGCGGCGGGTCACGGACCACACGGTGCTGCGCGCGGGTGGCGGAATCACCACGATCCTCCCTAACCTCTGGGTCGATAATTCCCTAACCGCCGGCTTCCCTTACATCGTCAATCCCTATCTCACCGCTCTGCCGGGCACTCCTGCCCCCTTTGATGACGCCGTGACCACCATGAAATTGCCGCCCCTTTACACCACCTCGGGCCAGTTGATGTTTCCCAACGACTGCACGAGCGACGTCGAGCCCAACACGGAGATTGACGTGCCCCGCTTCCAGGCTGATCTCTCCGCGCTCATACCGGGCCACCAGCCGCAACCGCTCCTCGCCTATGGAATGGCCCCGGATTTTCGCAACGGGTACATCGGCAACTATACGGCGGGGATTGACCACACGTTCAAGGATGTGGTTTTCAGCGCCGCCTATGTGGCTACCGTGGGTGTGCATCTGGCGAGCGCCATCAGCCCGAACAGTTATGCCGGCGCCTCGCCGCAGTTCGCGCGCTTCACCCAGTTCAATTCCTCCGGCCAGATTACGGGCGGGTACGGTCCGGAGTACCTCATCGCGACGCCATCCCACTCGACCTATCACTCCCTGCAGGTTTCCGCATCCAAGAACTCTCCGCGCCTGGGACTGGGTTTTCAATCCAACTACACCTTCAGCAAAGCGCTCGACAATACCAGTGCCGTCGTGGAGGGTAACGTGGCGTCTTTAGCAACCGTTATCCAGCCCTTTTATCAGGACCCGTGGAATCCCGGTGCTGACAAAGGACCCTCAACCTTTGACATCACGCAGGCATTTACGACGAGCGCCATCCAGGTGCTGCCTTTCGACCGGGTGGGCTTTCTCCGCCCCCTGGGAGGAAAGCTCACCTCCGGCTGGCAATTACTGAACATCACCACAATCAACAGCGGCTCGCCGTTTTCGGTTTATTCCGGGATTCAGCAGACCGGCGTGGGCTCCGCGGGCGCTGACCGGCCCGATCAGATCGCGACTCCGGATTTCTCCACCCACCGCACGGTTCGTGAGGACTACTTCGGCCGGGGCGTGAACAACACCTCCTTCTTTCACATCCCCATTGACATTCCTGGCGGCACTGGGCCCAACCAGGGCCGCTTCGGAACCTTGGGACGAAACACCTTCCGTGGCCCGGGCTTTTACAATCTCGACATGGCTTTGATCAAAGACCTCACCATGGGCAGCCGTGCGCGTTCGGAGCCCACGACCCTTGAGTTCCGCGCCGAGTTCTTCAACGCCTTCAACCTGGTGAACTTCGCACTGCCAGTGAACATCTTGCGCGGTTCGGGCTTCGGGGTCATCAATCATACCGCTGGCACTTCTCGCCAAATTCAGTTCTCGCTGAAATTGATCTTCTGATTCTTCACCAAAGTCGCGTGCGGCCGAGGCTGCTCCGGAACCAGGGACCCAGATGTGATCCTGGCAAGGCACAGGCAGAGGGATCAGCCAGCAGCTTGGCCCGTCTCATCGGGTTTTCGTAAATGCACGAAATGCGCGAGCGCCTTCTGCAACAGGGGTTCGTGCGGGTAGCCATGGCCGAGGTGCTGGCGAAAACCCTCCGCATAGGCAAACCCACATTCGCGTCCAAAACCTGCCGTCCAGACCGTCATACTATCCAAATACTCGTCAACCCCGTGATGGGAACGAAGCCATTCCCGTTGCGAGGTGTGGCGGGCGAGCATCTCTCGTTTGTTGGGAAGCTGTTTGCTGATGTCCACATAGAAATGGGGATAGATCCTCTGTCCCAGAGGGTCCATCCCCTCCAGCGCATCCGCATAATAAAGGACGGGTGTGGAGCGGCCGACCTTGGCGGGTGGGTCCTGCCGGCTTTCGTAGTTCGGCATGGCCATGGCGAAAGCCGCTCCACGGGCCAGGCGCGAGGCCTCCTCGTGGTCCAGCATGTAATCAACCGGCGAGTGAGTGATTACGACGTCGGGGTCAAATCGGCGCATCGAGTCAACGACTCGGCGCAGGTTTTCGGCGTTGGTAAACACCTCAACATCCATCAAGCCGACGCAGGCATACGTAGCGCCCAGAAACCCCGCCGCTGCTTGTGCCTCGGCATAGCGAATCCGTGCGATCTCTGGCGGCGAAGTGGTGACCGAGCCACAATCCCCTGCTGTCATCGTGAGTATCCCTAACTCCCAGCCCAGGGCTTTCAGATGAAAGAGAGTTCCCCCGACGAGGATCTCGGCGTCATCGGGGTGAGCCATAACCGCCAGCAGGCGAGGAACTCGCGGGTCTGAGGGCATCAATTGGCCTCCGCAACCAAAGGCCCGGCCAACGCCTTGGTAAAGTAAAGGACACCGGGCCGCGTCGGCATCCAAGTGGAAGGAACATGGCGAGTGGCCGGGTGCCGCAGCGTAACCCATAACGAGAGGCCTTGCCATTGCATGCCGCGACCGAGTTCGCCATCGGCGCCGCCAATTGCATAGTCGGCTTGAGTGAAGAAAGCGGGCCCGATGGTGTTAGCGCGTGCTGGCACTAGCGTAGTCCGGCTCTTGAAACTGGTAATGGCATTCTGCTCAATCGTCAGCGGGTGCAGCTTGGCCCCTAAACGATGAGTTTGCTTTCGCCATTCCTCGTCATTAGCGAATTCTGCGCCAAAGTGAGGTTCCCAAAAGGCGATATGGCAGGCGCGCCCGATGCCATAAACCACCACGAGCTTCGCTCCTCCCTTGCGCAAAGAGGTGATCCGGTCCGGGTACTCAGGCAGCAGTTGCTTGGTGGCAAAAAAGCGCTGGCCGGGCGGCACCGTAAGTTCCTTGAGTGGGCCGTAGAAAGCCGTTTGCATGGCATATTGGAATGCCCCTCGGTCGTCGCTGGCAAGCGTATTTCCGTCGCCGTCGCTCCACTCGTCCATGTTGAAACCGTGGACGTGGTCGCAAGGAACGTTCCAGTCATGCAAGAAATAGACTGTCCAGCGGTACATGCCCATGGGGCCGACGGGCAAGATCAGGGCCAGCTTACGGCCGGCTTCATGGCAGCGCCGAATCTCCATGGCCAGCTCGTGGCCCAACATCACATCAAAATCCGCCACGTCATTGGCCATGCGAATGGAGAAGTCCTTGTGCCATTTGGGCTGCCGATCGAAGATGGCGTTGGGATCGTCGGCCACACAAGCATCCCACTGCGCCAAGTCCCAAGCGGCCGGAAAAAATGATTCGAGCAACGAGCCTTTCAAGGTGGTCAGAAGATTGATCACAGTTAGCCTCCCGATGATATATGTTTCGTTCAAAGCCGTAGCTATTGTTAGTTGCGGGGCAATATGCCTCAGATTTGACTGGATGCGCTAACTTCAGCGAGCCCAACGCGTGGAAGATGTGTTGTGGCTTCTTGTGCGCGACTAGACATAGCAACATTTTGCGGTGCAAACATAACACATTCTGGAACCGAAATTCCATATCAGGCTCCCGTCACCAGCGATTCCATTCGTGTGCGCTCAGCGCAATTCCGGGTAAGCCGCCGCGATGCCTTCGCCCTCGCGGCGCAAGCCCAGCCTTAACCGGCCTGCCGCTCCGAGCGCCGCGTAACCGGCTTGCGCATATCCATACTCGCTTTGCACTTCGCGCAGGAATGCTTTATTCCCCAGCGGCGATCGCAGGTTTACCAACTCCACGGGACGCGGCGCAAGGGATGCTACCAGATCCGGAAGATCGTATTTTCCCAATACCCCGGGTATTACCCATTCGAAAATCTGCCGGTGAATCGGGGTGCGCGCGATGGAAGCGTAGGAGAGCAGGCCGTCTTCGCTCACCACGCCCGCAATCCGCGAGTCCATCGCCGCGGCATGCAACAGGTCCACGGCGGCAAAGCCTTTTCCGAAGCTCAGGCATTCACCCCCGTAGAGCAGGCCTTTTTCGCGCAGCAAATCGACGCCGCGCAGAATGTCGTCCATGCGCAAGCCCACGAGCGGTTTGCCGACCATCAGCGCCACCCACGTGACCCTCTCCTGCCCGAACCAGGAGTCGGAGTAACTGGACCACTGCGAAGCCGTCTCGCCTATGCCGGAGGGATCCACCACCAGTACCGTGTAACCGAGTTGCGCCAGTTGCTCGACATCGCCACCAGGAGCCGACGCGGCGTCCTTGCCGCGTCCGTCCACATAGATTATCGTCTTCCGTCGCGCCTGGTACGAGTTTGGTTCCGCGAGCAGAGCCGTGACCGTCCGATCTAGTCCTGTCTGGTACGAAAGGTGTGTGAGGTGGTACCCTCTCCGCTCCGTTTCATCCAGGACCTTCGCCTGCAGCGGCCCCTGCGACGCCTCATAACGCGTCAGTCGCGCGATCTCCTCATGCAATCTGGCCTGGAGCCCATTCAACTCCGCCTTCCCGGCAAGGGCGGGGCGGGAAGGAGCGAGCTTCGAAAGCCGTCGCATGTTCAGCGTGCTTACGGTTTCCCCGCCCAATGAAGTGGAGACCTGTCCGGTGGGTGTGCAGAGCATGTCTTGTTCATATTCCGTTTGAAACGTCGGTTCTGGAGAAATCTCGACGTTCTGCCCCTTCAACCACCGGTTCATCCAGGCATAGATTGCTTCCCGCTGCTGTTGGGTGGTGCCGTGGGGGCCGGAATCGTAAGACGTCGAAATCTTCTCTTCCGCGCCCAAGAGAGAGTAAATGCGTCGGCTCTCCAAGAATGCCTTGCGCGATCCCGCGATAGGGAAGAAGTCCTCGGTTGTGGAGCAGATGAGATACGGCTTGGGCGCAAACGCCTCCACCAGGTCGGCGTGGTTTAGCCCGTTTTTGAACTGATCGGGGAACTGCTGCTCGGCATCCTGGGGACCTGTTCCCAAAAGCTGGTCCTCCCAGTCGGTAATATAGCAAGATGGGGCGGCAGCCTGCAGCCGATCATCCAGCGCCGCCAGATAGGCGGTGAGAGTGCCGCCGCCTGAGCAACCTGAAATGCCGACACGCTTCGGATCAACATAGGGGAGCGACTGGAGCACGTCGATGCCGCGCATGCCATCCCAAATCATATACCTGGCGATGCTCTCCCCGCCCAGCAAGTTTTGAATGCCTGCCATTTCATGCTCCTCTGTGGTGCTGCCTACCTTGGAATCGCCCAGCGCCGCATCATAATAAATCCGGCGCTCTCCCTGTCCCAAGGGGTCGTAAGTGAGTACGACGAAGCCATTCTTCACCAGCCCCAGACCGAGGTTCTGATAGAAGGCTCTCGCTTTGGCGGCCATGCTGTGGCCTACAGGTTGAAGGACCGCCGGATACGGGGGATCTCCTGTCTGCGGCACGTAGAGATTCGCCGTGACATAAAAGTTCGGCAGGCTCTGATAGATGATTTTTTCGATGCGGTAATCTCCCCGATCGATCGTGCCCATCTTCTGCACCTTCAGAGCAGACCGCTCTTCCGGCAATCCACCCATCATTATCAAGAGCAAGTGGCGCACCTCAGCCTTCCGCTTCTCAAACTGCTCGCGAGTCCGGATTTCGGATACCAGTTCCTCTCTCGATGAGAGTTGCTGCAAAGCGATTCGCTCCAAAGAGGACCGCAGCATTCCGGCGGGCGCGGGCCCCTGAGGAAGGGCACGTGCGCAGAGGAGAATTATCGCCAGACCCAGCCGTGCCAGAAGTTTTGATTTTGTCATTCGTTTTCACCTCACCTAAAACGAAGTTCCCCTGACAATTGGCCCCAAATTCTGGGTCAGGCCCGTTATTAGGCATGATTTTAGAAAAAATGCAAGTTGCAATGTTTCCGTCTAAATGGGTCACCAGCGGCCCCGGGGGGCAGGTAAGACCTCCGCGCGAGATGTCAAAACATACCCTAGTACTACTGTGTTATAAAACGTGATACACTCATTTCATGAGCGCCAACTTTATGGCGCCAGGCGCACAACAGAAACGCCTTGCGGCCTATCTCGACGGCCTGGCGCAAGCCGCAGGGC
>JBEKLF010000193.1:0-16649 GCA_050010335.1 Terriglobia bacterium | reverse complement strand
AACTCAAGGAACTGCGTCACGCTTTCTTTCCACAGACGGGCATTCCAAGCAAGGGGTTTCATGCGCCCAGGCTAACTAATGCGAAGGAGAAATGCAAGAACTACTTAACATAGTAATACTAGTTCAACGACGTCGGCGTCCTGATTGTATGTTTTCGGAGCTCAATACCCAGTCCACCTATTCCCCTCGTTTACGCTTCACGGCATGCCTCGCGACACACCGCGCAAAACTCGGGGCCGAGCGGATCGCTACTCCTTCCTCGTGAGGAATTTTCATCCTCCGCTTCCTGCCGGTTTATCCCGGCGCTTTCTGAACCTTCATTTTGATATATCAAAATGCGTTGCGACCTCACCGGCTTGGCTCCCCGAGTGAACACCCAAATCCCGACCGTTCCTTTTTCCAGGGAAGGCCGGAAATCTCCCTCCGTACGTGGAGGAATGATTGGATGTAGGGTGGGTGATGGGGGTCTGAGTCGGTTCCGTCTGTGTCCACGGGGTGCACACTCCCTTACCATAGCACCCTAGCCTAATTGTCAAGCAGATAATGGGCGATGCCGGGCCAAGTCCCAGCGGGCCTTACCGGGCTATCGGAAAATGCCGCCCTCTCGACTTTTCAAATGTAGCGAGAAATATCGCTCTGTGCAATTTCGTTAACAATCGAGCTTCCGGGCGCAATCATTGAGAGAGCCGCCAGGGCGAGGCTCTTCGTTGACCCCAGATGCCTGCGGCTCGGTCCCACTCGTCGCTTGTCGTTCCGCCTGTTCTGTCTCTGTGTTATCGAGGCTTCCCTTTGGTTCTGCGGGTGCTTTCCCCGCTGTCGGACATTCGTTACGACCGTGAAATCTTTCCCAGCACCACGGGGCGGCGCGCGCCGGTCACAGTGGGGAGATTGCCGGGCAGGCCGTGCATTGTGCGGTCGGCAAGCAGGGCGAAGGCGATGGCTTCTTTGGCATCCACATCGAGGCCGAACTCGCTGGAGCGATGAACCCGCAAGCTGGGCAGAAGTTCGGCGAGGCGCGACACCAGCAAGCGATTGTGGGCCCCGCCGCCAGAAATGATGAGGCGGTGGATGGGGATTTTGCCGGGCACGAAGCGCTCGAGCGCGTCGGTGATGGTCCGGGCAGTCAACTCAGTCGCGGTGCGGAGCAGATCCTCCGGCGAATGGACGATTGGAGATTGTCGATTGTCGATATGCTCGGTCGGCACTCTCGCCCGTCCCCCAACACCGGTTGAAAGTGCTTTTGGGAAGAAGAAGCAATCGATGAACGACTGCCCAAATTGCTCGCGGCCCGCACTCTTGGGAGGCCGCAGGGCAAAAAAGGGGTGACGCAGTAACTCGTCAAGTAGCGGTTCGATCACTCGTCCCCTTGCCGCCCAGCGTCCGCCGGCATCGTAGGACTTCTGACCCTTCGTAAAGTGCCGGACCAGCCCGTCGATGATCATGTTTCCAGGGCCGGTGTCGAATCCGAAAACCCGTTCCGGTTTCGCGCCGGCGGGAATCACCGTGAAGTTCGCGATGCCGCCGATGTTGAGCGCCACGGTTCCTTTGCGTGTGTCGCGCAGAAGCAGATAATCCACCATCGGCACCAGCGGCGCGCCCTGCCCGCCCGCGGCCATGTCAGCAGTGCGAAAATCCGCCGCCACCGGCACCCCGGTGCGCTCGGCAATCACCGAAGGCTCGGAGATTTGCAGCGTGCTGGCGATGCTCTTGCCGCCTTCTCGTGTCGGTGCGCCTTGGTGATAAATAGTCTGGCCGTGTGAGCCGATCGCCGCGAGGCGCGCGGGTGAGACGCGAGCTTTACGGCAGACGCGCAGCGCAGCTTCCGCGAAGAGTTCTCCGAGAAGAAAATTGAGCTGGCTGATTTCGCCTGCTGTCGCTGCTTCCCCGGTAGCGACACGCAGAATCGTCTGGCGCACCGGCGCTGAGTAATCGAGCGTTGCAAACGCCAACAAGCGCACGCGGGGTTGCGTAGCGGGGCCAGAGATGCGCACCAGCGCCGCGTCAATGCCGTCCATGGAGGTACCGGAAATTAGCCCCACCACCAGGCGTGACCCGCGCGAGGTTTTTTCAGGCACTCTTCATCTCCTTTTTACGGTGAGTTAAACCCAAAAACGTCTCTGAATAACCCCACTGATTCAGTCGGAGAAGCGTCGGCGCGCCCCATGGAAGACGGCTAGAATTTCGACCGCGTCCGCCAGAAGGCGATAATACATCGAAAAGGGAGTTCCGGTGATCGACAGTATGCGGATGGTGGGTCGCGTGGTTTGTCTGCCCATGAAGGGGAATTTGCTCAGGCGTCGAACGGAGGTCTTGATCTGTTCAGCGACATGGGCCGCAGCGGAGGGTCTGTCAGCCGCTATGAATGCACGGATTTCTTGGAGATCCTGGACCGCGCGCGCATCCCATCTTATTTGCATTCAGGTGGAGGGATCTCTCCCTTTAGACCCCAAGTGTCAAGCCACGCCATGACGCGCTCGTTGGGGACGGTCCTTCCAGTGTGGGAATCAAGGCGTCGTTGGGCCTCTTCTGTTTGAAGTGCTTCCGTCTCCAGCAACAGATCCAAGGCACTGGCAATTAACGTCGAGGGATTCTGCTCCCGCTCTCGCGCGGCCTGCTCAATCCTCTCCTTAAGATCGTCTGGCACATTCAGGGCCGAAACTCCGCTCATAAGATCGCCTCCAGGCAAATGTTAACATAGAGGAAGAGCAAAAACAGCCCCGGCCTTTCCGTTGGTCATGCTGTAAAACCCTTCCGTGGTACTGTGCCTCATAGCCGCCTTCGGTTTCCTATGCTCAGAACGTAACGAGGGAGGTTTCCGGCGACTGCAGCAATTGCCCGCCAGGAGAATCCCCTCCAGACTCAAGCGCCCGAAGCTGCCGGCCGATCGAAGAACTCCAGCGCGGCGCAACGAGGTCCACCATCAGAAATTCATCCATCGTAATGGGTGATCCCGCCTTCATGATTGAATCTGTTTCTTCAATTCAGCAAGAAGGTTGAGCGCCTGAATGGGCTTCAAGTTGTCGAGGTCCGCATCCTCGATAGCCCTCACCACCTCGGCATTGAGCGGCGTAAAGATAGTGAGTTGCACGGGCCCCGTTTCCGGCGCTTCCTTGTGGCTTGCCAGGCGCTCGCTCAGGGTGTGCTCATTCTGCTCGTGCCGCGTCAGGATTTCGCGCGCCCGTTCGATGACGGTGATGGGCAAACCCGCCAGGCGCGCCACTTCGATGCCGTAGCTCTTGTCCGCGCTGCCAGGCTCAACCTTGCGCAGGAAAATAATGGTCGATCCGGATTCCTTCACCGATACGTGGTAGTTCTTCACTCCCGGGAGGAGGTCCGCAAGTTCCGTCAACTCGTGGTAGTGGGTGGCGAAAAGGGTTTTAGCGCGCGTGTGCGTCAACAAATACTCGACCACGGCCCAAGCGATCGCCAAGCCATCGAAGGTGGCGGTACCGCGGCCAACTTCATCCAGCAGCACCAGGCTGCGGGGCGTTGCGGTATTCAGAATGGCCGCTGCCTCCGTCATCTCAACCATGAACGTTGAACGGCCGCGCGCCAGGTTGTCCGACGCGCCGATGCGGGTAAAAATGCGGTCAAAAATGGGAAGCTTGGCCCGAGCGGCGGGCACAAAGCTGCCCATCTGTGCCATCAGCGCAATTTGCGCTGCCTGACGAAGATAAGTCGATTTCCCGCCCATGTTAGGACCCGTGACAATCAACAGCAGGTCCGTGCCGCCGTTCATGTAGAGATCATTCGGAATGAATTTGCCGGTTTGACCTTCTTCCACGATGCGCTCGATCACCGGATGGCGCCCTTCCTGAATGAGCAGTTCGGCATCATCGGAAAACTCCGGACGATGGTATTCGCGCTCGGCGGCCAGATGCGCGAAGCAGCAGAGCACATCAAGTTCCGCCAGCACGGCGGCGGTCTGGCGAATTCGCGCGGCTTCGCCGCCCACCTGGCGGAGAATGCCGTTGAAGAGGTCGCGCTCAAGCGTGTGGCTGCGTTCTTCCGCGTCCAGTATCTTCGCTTCCAGTTCCTTGAGCTCCGGGGTGGTAAAGCGTTCGGCGTTTACCAGCGTCTGCTTGCGCTCGTAATCCGCCGGCGCCAGGTGCAGGTTGGCCTTGGAGATTTCAATGTAGTAACCGAAGACGTTGTTGAAGCGTACCTTGAGCGAGGTGATGCCGGTGCGCTCGCGCTCGCGTAATTCGATTTGGGCGAGCAGGCGCTTGGAATTCTGGCCGAGGTCGCGCAGTTCGTCGAGCTCCGCGTGATAACCCGTTCGGATCAAGCCGCCCTCGTTCAGCACCACCGGCGGCTCAGGGTGAATCGATTTCTCCACCAACTCGTGGATGTCCACCAGCTCATCGAGCCGCCCGTGCAGTTCGCTGATGCGGCGCGCCTGAAGGTGCAGCAGGTAGGTCCGCAAGATCGGAAGAGGGCGCAGGGATTGTTTCAGCGCCAGCAATTCACGGGCGTTGGCCGTTTCCATTGTGATTTTGCTGAGCAAGCGTTCGAGGTCCTGAATCGAGCCCAACACGCGGCGTAGTTCCTCGCGTGCGATGGTATTCCTGGCGAGTTCCTCGACGGCATCGAGGCGCTTGTTGAGCTCATCGCGGTCGACGGAAGGCCGTAGCATCCAAGCCTTGAGCTTGCGCGCGCCGAGGGAGGTGGCGCAATGGTCGAGGACGCCGAGCAGCGTGGCTGCACGCGCTTCACCAAACGCCGGGTCCACCAATTCCAGGTTGCGCAACGTGGAGGGATCGAGCACCAGGGAATCCTGCTGTTGATAGAATCGAATGCCATCAAGGTGTGACAAGGAACCGCGCTGCGTCTCGCGAACGTAGTGGAGGATGGCGCCGGCCGCGGCCACGGCGAAGGGGTGGCCGTCAAGTCCGTAGCCCGCCAGGGTCGCCACGCGGAAATGGTCCCGAAGCAGGCGCGCGCCGTACTCCTCGCCGAACACCCACTCGTCAAGAGGGGTTTGCGTGACGATTGCGCCGCCACCCGCAGGGCCTTCGAGAGGACTGGGCGTGCCCGAAGCCAGTAAGAGTTCACTCGGCCGCATGCGGTCGAGTTCATCCCGCAATCGCGGCAGGGCTTCGTCTCCGCAAAATTCCGTGGCGCGGAAATCGCCGGTAGAAAGGTCCACCAGGGCCAGCCCCGTCGCTCCATTGCGCCGCACCACCGACGCCAGGTAGTTGTTCTCGCGCGGCTCCAGCACTTGGGAGTCGATTGCCGTGCCCGGCGTCACCACGCGTGTTACCTCGCGCTTGACGAGCTTTTTGGCCACGCGGGGGTCTTCCATCTGGTCGCAAATCGCCACGCGAAAGCCCCGCCGGATGAGCTTGGCGATGTACCCCTCGGCCGCGTGGTAAGGCACGCCGCACATGGGAATGGCCGTGCCTTTCTCCTTGTTGCGCGAGGTGAGGGTAATCTGGAGTTCTTTAGCGGCCACGACTGCATCTTCAAAAAACAGTTCGTAGAAATCGCCCAAGCGAAAGAACAGCAGAGCGCTTGGGTGGCGCTGCTTGATGGCGCTGTACTGGCGCATGAGGGGTGTGGAGAATTCTTCCATGGGTGCGGAGGACTCGCAGGGCCATTATAGCTTGCGCGGCGGGGAAACTCGCAAGCAGTTCTCTGTAATCAGTTGTCAGTGGTCAGTCAACGCGCCGTGACGACTGACGCCTGAAGCCTTCAGTCACCAGTTTTCAGTTACCCGTAAATGCACCGGCATAAGCCTTGCGGATTTCACTGAAAACTGACAACTGACGACCGATAACTTCTCGTCAGGCTGGCTTGTCGAAAGAAAACAACGTCTGCGGCGAAGGGATATGGCGGATGTCAGCAAGGTTTCGGTATTTCTGGTCAAAATCCAGGCCATAGCCGACTACGAATACATCAGGGATCTCGAAGCCCACGTAATCCGCTTCGACGGGAATAATGCGGCGCGAGTGCTTATCGAGCAACGCAGCGAGCTTAAGGCTGGCCGGATCGTGTGCTCCCAGCACTTCCTGCAAGTAGCTATAGGTGCGGCCCGTGTCGAGGATGTCTTCAATGACCAGCACATCGCGGCCTTGGATGCTGACGTCGAGGTCCTTGGTGATCTTCACTTCCCCGGAGGACATGGTGCCGGAGCCGTAGCTTTGAATGCTAAGGAAATCCACCGTGCAGTGGATGGAAATCTGACGCACGATATCCGCCATGAAAACCCATGCGCCCTTCAGAACGCCCACGAGATGCGGAGTCCGGCCCGCGTAATCGCGGGAAATGTCGGCGGCGAGCTCCGCGATGCGTGCCTCAATCTTCGCCGCATCCAATAGAATGGGCAGGTCGGACCCGATGGGACGAGTACTCATGTGTGTTCACCGTTGACGCTTCGGAGAGCTATCTGCTAAATTGAAGAATTGCATTTTGCACTAAAGGAGTTTCCGTGGCAAGTCACAAATCCGCACTGAAGCAGATTAAGCAAACCGAGAAACGCACCGTGCAGAATCAGGTGCATACCTCGAGGCTGCGTAACCAAATTCGAAAGTTCCGCGCCGCATTGAAAGCAAAGGACAAGGCGGGTGCGCTGGCGCTGCTAAAGCCCACCCTGACTTTGATCGACCAGTCGGTCCACAAAGGCGTCCTGCATGCCAACACCGCCGCGCGTTACAAATCGCGGCTGACGCTCGCCTTCAACGCGCTGGCCTAACGCAGGGGGTAGGGGTTAGGGTTTAGGGATTTGGGGCTCGGAGTCACGCCGCTTCCTGGTGAGACTTCAACGCCCCGATCAATCCATCGAGCATGTTGCCGGTTTCTTCGATCGCCTCTGAAGCCACTCTTAACTCATCTGGGGTCAGAGAACCAGGTCTTTATAGTTGCGGACCACAGCTTCCTTCCCAAATCCCGAAACCCAAATCCCTATCCTTCCGTCGAGGGCAAGGGAATTTCTCCACCCACGGCCGCCTCGCCCGAGGATTCCTTGCCCACTACGATTTGCCAAACCAAGAATTCCAACAGGATTCTGGAATCCTTCCACGAAGACTTGATCCCCAGATCGGCGCGGCGAACAGCGCGCATGGCCTGTAACAATTCCTCGCGAGGATAATTCTTCTGGGTCAGTGGCGCAATCTCCGACGTCGAATAGGGGTTCGCTCCGCGCGACCAGCCGCCGCGGTTTCCGAAGCTTGCTACCCCGCGCAGGGCCTGTCGGAACAGGTCGGCAATGCACCAAAGAATGAGGGTTTCCGCCACTTTGCTCGCCAGCAACTCCCGCACCGTGGCCAGCGCCACACCGCACTTGCGCTCGCCGATGGCGCGCAATAGCTTTCCGATCTCGTGCTCTTCATGAAAGGCGACAATCACCTCTAAATCCGCTGCTTCCACGCGTTTCATGTCGGGGCGCGCGGTCAGGAGCTTTTCGAGCTCCGTGCGCATCCAGAGCAGATTGACGGCCGAGGGCCCGGTCGCGGAGCGGGAATCCTGACTGATTTCAAACTTCCCGGCGATTTCTTCCGCCAGACCGTCGGCAATGGCCACACCCGCATGCTGGAGGAATCGCCTCACCCAATCGGCGGCCTCCCGGCGGTCCGGGGAACGCAACTCCACAAGCTGCGCTTTTTTTTCGAGCAACTGGATGAAGCGCCGTCGCCTGTCCGGCTCCGTGGCCAGAAAAACCACCGTGGAGAATGGCGCGGGACGTTCCAGGTACGCGCGGAGCGCTTCCACATCCTCGTCGCTCGCTTGCTTGAAATCTTCCGTGTCGGAAATGAGCAGGAAATTGTGGCCGCCCAGCATGGGCATCTGCTCGGCGCCTTCGAGGGCATGGGGAAGTTGACCGGCGGCGAATTCCAGTTCCGCCAGGCACCATTGCCGCGAATCCGCCGGAATGGAGTTCACTACAGCCTTGCGGCATTCCTCCTGAAGGAAGCGATCCGGGCCGCGCAGGAAATAGGCCGCTCCCACCTGGCCTTTCTGCAACACGGTGATAAATTCTGTGGGCCGCATTGAGAAGAGTTTACCGGCTAAGAGCGGAATGCGGAAGCGAAAAAGCGAAGGATGAGTGCAGGAATAGCCGAGAGGATCTGGAGGCTCAGGCGCTATGTCTGCAATCGGCGGTGATCGGGTGATTCCGCTAACCACATCAACGGGAGGTTACGAAGAGCTGGCGTTCCCCGACCGGTCCACCGCCACAACCGAATAGCCATCTGGGCGGTCATTGCCGGGTCCGGCGTCGATGAATTCATTCGCCACGGTCGAGCCAATCCGGGCGCCGTGGTGGTAGATGCGGTAGTAGCAAAGGTCCGGCTCGGTATTAGGAGTCCAGCGCAACCGGTTGGCGCCGGCGGAGCCGCCCGGAGCGCGCGTGTCGTGAATGCGGGCAACTTCAAGTCCGCGCACGGGAGCCGGCGGCGTATCATCATAGGCGGTGGTGTAAACGGCCAGGGTGCCGGCCTCCACGATGTCAGCCAGCGCTCCATCATGCAGGGGAAGCTTGGCCGAGGGCGCCTGAAGGTCACCATCTTCGGTCATGGGAACGTGTTTGGGATCATACGAATATTTGCGGAAAACGGCCGGCTGGCTGGAGCCTGGGAGCAGAAGCCTTACCGGCACGTCCCGTGTGTCGCGATTGATGACGGCGATCGACCAAGTCTTGTCCTCGTCGTGCTGGACGGCCACGACACGCAGCTTCTCCTCCTCCGTTTTGACTTGACAGACCGTGGCGGGGCCACGAAAGAACTTGGTAAGGAGACCGAAGGAATAATACGGGGCACGCGTTACTCCGTCGTTGGTGAGCCACTTGAAAACGCCCCACTGGTTAATCCAGTTTTCGCCCTTTTCATCCGGATAATCGGTAAACGTCCAATAGCTCAGTGCATATGCGCCCGCATTGATCGCCGCCATCGCGGCCTCGGCAAGCTGTAGGCCGGCCAGAGGCTCAAGGGGAGTGCCGAAGTATCGGCAAGTGTCCCAGCGCACGCCATACTTCAACTCTTGATATTGCGCAGGGCCAAACTCACCAAGGATGAAATCCTTTCCTTTGCTACGCGCAAGATCGACTGCCCAGCTACAGCGCCCTTTGAACCAGGAGTAGAAATCCAGATTGCTGGGTTCGTGATCATTGAGGTAATGGTGGGCCCCATAAATTCCCGTCACGTCGTCCATATGTTCGGCGGCCCATTCGAGCGTAGGCCAATACTCAACGGGCGAGGCATCCGTGGCGAGCATCTTAATGTTCAGCTTGCGCCGCTTGATTTCCTCGAAAATGCTCTGCTGGTAGCCGCGGTATTTGGGCAGATCCTCGTGCATATCGGCCCAATCATCAAGCGAGAGTTCGTTGGCGCAGCAATAATACTTCAGATTGGAAGCGCCTTGATTGAGGAGGTATTCGAGATCGTTCACGACGGCCTGGGCATAGGCGCGGCGTTCCTCGTCGCTGACGGTTTCCTTCAGGTCGGCAGTGGTGATGTAGATTTCCGTGCCGGCAGCTTCTTTCATGAAGACCAACTGCCGGGCCATCGCTTCGAGTGCCTTCGCATCGCGCACGCCGGGATGGCCGGGCTTCCAGTGGTGGAAAAGCCGGGCGAAACGCGGATTGAGCTCGCGCCAGCGCTTGGCCAAAACCTGCTCGAAGAAGTCCTGGGTACTTACGTCAAGAAACATCTCCGCGTGAAAGCCCACACCACCGAAGCGCTCCCGCACCGGCGTGGTGGTAACAACGATTTCGGTTGGATGCGCCGTGACAGTTTGTGGCCCCTTCGCGGGACCGGGAACCATGGAATACCCGGATGCTGCACCAGCCGCGCGCGTTCCCGCGCTTAATAAACTCAGGCTCGCGCCGCCCTCCATGCCCCGGCGAATGAAATCGCGGCGTGTATAAGAAGCCATAGAAACCTCCACAGTGAGAATCGGATGATCGCCAGGAACCAGCTCGGAGAGCATTCCCCATGAGAGGCTGCGCGGCGGTTCTTGAAGACCTTGAGCCGGCGCAATCTATACACCTAATCGCGCGGTACCGCAAGGGAAGGAAAGTCCGACTGAAGGAAAGTTCGGCGTTCTGGCAATCCGATGCTGTAGTAATGGGGTGACCGATAGTGTGAGACTGCGGACACGCAACCCTCTCAAAAAGGTGAGACAACGGCGTGCATTTTATTCCAGGTGGATGACGGGGATTTCAGGATGGTTCCCGGTGCGCATCGTGGGCCCCCAGAGACCGGTGCCGCTCGTTGTATAGAGGGTGTAATTCCCTTCGCTATGCAAGCCGTGGTAATACCTTCCAAACATCAGCCGGGTAATGAACTGGAGTGGAAACACTTGGCCTTGATGAACGTGGCCTGAGAGCTGAAGGTTGATGCCCGCCGCCTTCGCCTCCGCGATTTGGGTGGGGCTATGGTAGAGCAAAATTGATGGCGAGGCCGGGTCGAAGCCGGGCAGCTTGGCCATCTTCTCAGCAAAGCCCAACGCGTGGCCGCGCTCCGGATAGCTGATTCCGATCACTTGCAGTCCGTCAATGACCACCCGCTCGTCGGCCAGAACCTTCACCGGAGTATTGCGCAGCGCGGCTAATGAGCGCTGCACTCCCAGGTAGGTTTCGTGATTCCCCGTCACAAAGTAGATCCCCTGCGGCGCTACAAGGTTGTTGAGCGGGGCGACTAATTCCTCGAGCTTACCGTCGGACCCGTCAAACAGGTCACCGGTGATTAACACCATCGCGGGATTTTGCGCGTTGACTTTGGCTACGGCGCGCGCGAGGAAATCCGCGCCCAGGATTCGCCCCAGGTGCACGTCTGAAAGTTGTACCAGCGTCTTGCCCCGCCAGCTTGGCGGGAGGTTTTTGACGCGGACCGTTAAATCCACTAGGCGCAGGCGGTAGGCGTTCCAGACGCCGTACGCAGAGTAAAGAACCGTCAGTCCTACTGCGCCCAGCCCGAACCACAGGGGGTTGGGAGTTCGGCGGAGCACCACGGCAGCCCCCCAGGCAGCCCACGTGAGCACTAACGCGGTGAGGAGTGTCAGGCCTACGCCGAGCCAAAGGGATGAACAGAAATAGACCACGCGAGTCAGGAGGCCGTCTGTCCAATGGGCCAGGAAGGCCGAGGCGATGAAGCTCAGTGGAAGCACGAAAAGCAGCAGGGCCAATGCCGTCCTGTGCTCGAACGCGGCGAGGCCAAAAAAATACAATACGGACGCGTAGACAAAGTAATGGCCGAGGAAAAGGATCGCAACGGCGATAAGGATGAGGAATGGAATAAAAATGAAACCTCTCGAGATCAGGGGTCTAGACGCGCGAAACGCGCTCTTTTCATTCTACACACGCGAGCTGGGAATGCCAAGAACGCGGGATTGCATCAAGGTTGGGAGCACCGCGGAGCTCGCGCCGGTGATTCACTTTCTGCCGCACGCCGGGCCTTACGCTGCCCGCCTCCCCGCGTGATCCCAGGGTTCCCGTTGACCCGCGCACAATGTGCCGTTACGATGGCAGAGAATTGGGACACTCATCGCCACCACTCATTCCGACTCCGGTTCCCGTAGCCCCGCACGCGGTTGCTGCCCGCGAGGACACCCTCGCGCGCCGGCTCAGCCCTCGCCAGGTAAGCATGATTGCGCTGGGCGGGGCGGTGGGCACCGGGTTCTTTCTGGGTTCGGGAGTTTCCGTCCGTCTCGCCGGTCCCGGTGTGATTCTTGCCTACGCTCTGGGGGGATTCATCGCTTTGGTTATCGCTTGGTCTCTGGCCGAGATGGCGGTGGTTCATCCCGTGGCGGGCTCCTTCGGCGTTTATGCGGAAATCTACCTGCACCCTTGGGCCGGGTTTACCATGCGCTACTCTTATTGGGTGGGGGTGAATATCGCCGTGGGCAGCGAAGTGGTGGCCGTGGCCATCTACTGCCACTTCTGGTTTCCCCATGTCCCCGGATGGCTGTGGGTGGGAATATTTTCCTTGAGCCTCCTGGCCGCCAACGCTTGGACTGTTGCAAGTTTCGGGGAGTTTGAATTCTGGTTGGCCCTGATTAAAGTAGTGACGATAGTTACCTTCATTCTCGTCGGAGTGGCGCTCCTGTTTGGATTTGGGCCATTCCCAGCGCGCGGGTTGGGCAACTACACCGGCCAAGGTGGATTCCTTCCCAATGGCTGGCGCGGCGTTTTATTGGCCACTTCGCTCGCGACATTCAGCTACTTTGGCGTGGAAGAAGTGGCGGTGGCGGCTGGGGAAGCGCGCGATCCCGCACACTCAATTCCCCGCGCCATGCGCTCTGTGTTTTGGCGGCTGGGCCTTTTCTACATCGGCGGCATCACGGTACTCGTGGGTCTGGTACCTTGGCCTGTGGCCGGCCTTGACGCCAGTCCGTTTGTGCGTGCCTTCCAGGCAGTGGGCGTCGGCGCCGCGCCTACGTTGATGAATCTCGTGGTACTGACGGCCGCGCTCTCTAGTGCCAATGCTTTGCTCTATCTATCCGCCCGTATGATATTCTCGCTGGCGCGGGGTGGATACGCCCCCGAAGCTTTGGGATACACAACGAGCCGCGGCATCCCGATTTGGGCGCTGGCCGCTTCCGGAGTCGGTATGGGGCTGGCGGTACTGGCCGAGACGTACATTCCCGGCCGAGCTTACCTGGCTCTGGTGGGAACCTCGATGTTTGCAGGACTCTACGTGTGGATCATGATTCTTCTCACCCATCTGCGCTTTCGCCGCGTTCACCGTAATGACGCCTCCGCCCATTTCATGCCGGCATCCCCACTCCTGAACGTGGTTGCGTTGGCGGGGTTGTTTTGGGTAACCCTTTCCACCTGGTTTGTACCGGGCCTGCGCATCACTCTGATGGCGGGGGTGCCTTGGCTCGTGTCTATTTCCCTTGCATATGGAGTGTGGCACACCAAGAACCGCGCGTAGCCCCGGCGGTTCGAACCCGGGAGCAAGTCGCGAAGGAGTCTTTTTATGAAGGATCTGTTGGCGTGGCGGGAAGAGTTTCCGATTCTCAAAACCACGACGTACCTTATCAGCAATTCGCTCGGGGCAATGCCGCGCGGGGTGGAGGGCGCGTTGCAGGATTACGCCCACACCTGGGCCACACGCGGTGTGCGCGCCTGGGAAGAGGCTTGGTGGGAAATGGGACTCAAATTCGCAGACCTCCTCGCGCCGATTCTGGGGGCAGAGCCGGGAACCATCTCTCTCCACCAAAACGTGACCCAGACGCAAGCCGTCATCGCTTCTTGCTTCCCCTTCGATGGCCCGCGGCGCAAGGTGGTCCTTCTCGACAAGGAGTTTCCTTCCGTCGTGTATTTCTGGTACGCGCAGCGGAGCCGAGGCGCGGAAATCGAACTGGTGCGGACGGATGAGGACACGCTGTGTCCCCCCACCGAGAAGCTACTCGCTGCCATCGACGAGCGCACTCTCCTGGTGCCGGTGTCGCATGTCCTTTTCAAGAGCGGCTGCGTGCGGGATGTTGGTGCTATTGTTGAGCGCGCACACCGCGTGGGTGCGCATGTGGTGCTGGACGCATATCAATCCGCCGGGGTGTTGCCGGTTGAGGCCCAGCGCTGGAACGTCGATTTCTTGGTGGGCGGCGTACTCAAGTGGTTGTGCGGCGGGCCGGGAGTGGCTTACCTCTATGCGCGCCCTGACTTGGCGCACAGCCTCAAGCCCGCACTCACCGGCTGGTTCGCGCAACCCCGGCCTTTTGATTTTCAAGTAGGGCCTGGGGATTATCGCGACGACGCTTATCGCTTCGCCAATGGCACTCCCGCCGTGCCGGGGTTTTACGCTGCGTGGCCTGGGGTGGAAATCATTCGCCAAGTAGGGGTGGAACGAATTCGCGAGCGCTCCCTGGCGCTGACGCGGCGGATCATCGATGGCGCACATGACCGCGGTTGGCGCGTGGCCACGCCCGACACCGACGAGGGACGCGGCGGCACCGTGACCCTCAACGTGCCTGGCGGCCCGGAAGTGCTGAACGAACTTCTGCGGCGTGAAGTGATTGTGGATTACCGCCCCGGTGCGGGGATCCGTCTCTCCCCACATTTTTACAACACCGAGGAGGAGATTGACCATACCCTTGCCGAAATCGCGGCGATTCTCAAAGCGTAGCTCCTCCCAGTTTTTTTTCAGAAAGCAGCCTCCCGGCAC
Organism: Terriglobia bacterium; assembly: GCA_050010335.1. Classification (GTDB taxonomy): domain Bacteria; phylum Acidobacteriota; class Terriglobia; order UBA7540; family UBA7540; genus Bog-366. The sequence goes on along the minus strand of JBEKLF010000193.1, from coordinate 2,544 downwards.
TTACCTGCCGCAGCAGCTTTGGCTTGGCCGCTCCGTGTTATGCGGCGCGCTAGCTCAGACGTGTTCAGGGGAATCCACCTGTTTGGGTGTTGGACTGGTAGGTTCGGGTGAGGGCATATGGCACTGGCCGTCAAAGAAGCCTCCGGGGTCGATCAGCAGGCAGGGTGTGTAGATGTCGCCCAGCAGGATGCCGTGCTCTTTGATTTCCAACCGTTCCTTGGCGTGGACGGTTCCTTTCACTTTGCCCGTGATGCTCACCACGCGTGATTGGATTTCACCCTCCACTTCTCCCTGGTCGTGAACCACCACGGCGCCGTCAGAAACGATCTCGCCCTTGAAGTGGGCGTTCATCCGGATGAGCCCGCCTGAAACCTTCATCTTTCCCTCCATCTCCACACCGGGCTCAAGCCAGCCGACCCAATCCTCAGGCAAGTCCGAGAGTTCGCGACGACGTGTTGCGGGTTTGCCCATGCCAAATGCCATCTCGCCCTCCTAAAGGCAGGGGGTTAGTGGATAGCAACTCAACACGAGCCTCCAACCGCCAGCCACTATCCATTAAGCACCATCCACTGCCTTACTCACGGCCTTTTTACAATCCATTCGAATATGCGATTCAGGTCTTCCGCGGAAAAATAGCTGATTTCGATCTTCCCGCGCTTTTCATCTCCCTGCACTTTGACGCGCGTGCCGAGGGTGCGTTCCATTTCCAGCACCGCCGCGCGCACATTGGCGTCAAGCCTGGGCGCCTCGTTCGGATCGGTCTTCTTCCCAGGTTTCGCCCCGCGCAAAGCCACGAGGTTTTCTACTTGCCGAACCGACAAGCCCTGCTTCACGATTGACTGCGCCAGTCGCCCCTGCGCCGCGGCGGAATCGAGCCCCAGCAACGCCCGCGCGTGGCCCGCGGAAATCGCCCCCTCCACGATCATCTGCTGCACTTCCGGGGGCAGGCGCAACAACCGCAGGGTATTGCTGACCGTGGAGCGGTCGAGCCCCAAGTGCTCGGCGATCTCCTCGTGGCTCAATCCGTGTTTCTGTTGCAGTGCTGCATACCCCTCGGCCGCTTCGAGGGGATTCAGGTCCTCGCGCAACAGGTTTTCAGTCAGAGCCAGTTCCAGTGCGTCGCGGTCGCCGATTTCGCGCACCACGGCGGGAATCACCGTGAGCCCCGCCTGTCGCGCCGCCCGCCAACGCCGCTCGCCCGCAATCAATTGATAGCGTCCGCCGGCGCGGCGAAGCAGCACCGGTTGCACTAGGCCGCTCGAGCGGATGGAGTCTGCCAACTCCTTCAGCTTGTCCGCCGAAAAAGTGCGGCGAGGCTGAAAGGGGTTGGGGTCAATCTGGTCTACAGCAACCTCCGCCAGTCCCGTCGAAGTGGTCTCGACGGTGCGTAGCAGCGCGTTAAGGCCCTGCCCCAACGCCTTCCTCGTCATGATTGATGACCTCCTTGGCTAAATCCACATAGCTCGTGGCGCCCTTGCATTCCGGGTCGTAGAGAAAAACCGGCTTGCCGAAACTCGGCGCCTCCGCCAATCGAACGTTCCGCGGGATGACAGTGGAAAAAACCTTGTCGCCGAAGAAAGCGCGCAAGTCGTCGCGCACCTGGCGCGAAAGATTGGTCCGGTCGTCGTACATCGTCAGCAGGATTCCCTCCACGGCTAGCCGCGGGTTGTGCGAGCGGCGAATGCGATTCAGCGTGTCGACTAGTTCGGAGACCCCTTCCAGGGCGAAGTATTCGCACTGCACCGGAACAATCACCGAGTCTGCCGCCACCAGCGCGTTGAGCGTCAGCAGATCGAGCGACGGGGGGCAGTCGAGCAAAGTGAAATTGAACTCGTTGCGGAGATCGACGATCTTTTTGCGCAGCACCTGCTCGCGGTCGGGTTGATCCACCAGTTCCACGGAAGCGCCCACCAGGTTTTTCTCCGAGGGGATCAGGTGCAATCCTTCCACCTCACAGGTTATAACCAGGTTCCTGAGAGGTACATCATGCATTAAGGCATGGTAAATCGAGCGGCGCGCCGGGTCACGGGGGAATCCCAAGCCGCCCGTGGTGTTCGCCTGGGGATCGCAATCAATAATCAGCGTCCACATGTCTTGCTTCGCCAGCGCCGCTCCTAAATTGATCGCCGTCGTGGTCTTGCCGACTCCGCCCTTCTGATTGGCTATCGCAATGACTTTTCCCAAATCTTTCCCCGGCTTTCTGGATTTGCCGTGAATCTAACAGACCCCGCCATTTTCCGCAAGTTGTAGGACCATCGTTGGAGCATCGGGTCATCGGGCGATTTGCGATTGGTGATTGACCCCTCGCTGTCATCCAGGACAGCACAGGACTCAGAATGAGAGCGAACAAGCTTCTCAGAGACTCGATGAACTACTCTCTTTTGATTGCGGTTCCGCCGCATTGCGCCGCTTCCTGCCGGTTTATCGGTGGCGGTGAAAAAGGGGTCCATTTTGGCGGTTGAGAGGGGGCCAGCAGGGTAGTTGCACTGTGGGCTCTCTGTAGCAAGGACAGTGGGGTGAGAAACCGCCCTGGTTTTCTCAGGC